>CAZDVL010000454.1:0-2130 GCA_964508745.1 uncultured Anaerolineaceae bacterium
GGCGGCGCGTGCTGGCCCCGGCCAGCGGCCTGGTGGCGTATATCGGGCGCGGGCGCGTGATTATCCAGACCACGCCGGAGAAAGTCGAGCTGCAATCGGGGCTGGTGGGGACTGTCACCGGCGTGATTCCCAACCGGGGGGTCACGATTGAGGCCTTCGGCGCGCTGTTCCAGGGGGTCTGGGGCAACGGGCGCCGCGCCATCGGCACGCTGCGCATGGAGCCGGAAGGCGGGCTGGCCGCCATCCGCGAGGATTCGATCCAGCGCGAATATGGCCGCGCGATCGTGGTGGCGCGCCAGCCGCTGACCGCCGCCGCGCTCGACGTTGTCGAGGCGCAGCAGGTCAGCGGCGTGATCGTCCCCGGCATGGACGCCGCGCTGCTGCCGCGCGCCCTCGCGACCAGCGCCGCCGTGCTGCTCGCCGAGGGCTTCGGCGACCTGCGCCTGAGTCCGCAGGCCGGCAGCCTGCTGGAGGGCTTCGCGGGCCGTCCCGCCGTGCTTGACGCGCACCAGCCGGGCCGCTGGGACACCGTGCGCGTGCCGGAGGTGTTCATCAACCTGCCGCCGAAAAGCGGCGACCGTCCGCCGGCCCCGGACGCGCAGCGCGCGCTCAGCGCCGGCATGACCGTGCGGCTCACGCGCGAGCCGCATGCCGGCTGGATCGGCCAGATCGCAGAGCTGCCGCGCGCGCCGCAGGCGCTGGCCAGCGGCCTGCGCGTGCCCTGCGCCCGCGTTGCGCTGGCATCTGGCGAAACAGCGGTTGTTCCGCTGGCGAATTTGGAGTTTTTGGGTAGATAATAGAGGCTGCGACCGGCTGACGCCTTCGCCCACCACACAAGAGGAGGATTTTCATGAGCAACCGGTTCGATGACGGGGGGTTCAACAATTTTGAAGACGAATTTAGCGATTTTGACAACGACGACAACTCGTTCGACATCGACACCGGGTTCCCCGATGACCTGACTGACGATGATCTGCCGCCGCTGGACGATGACGGCGCATCCGCCAGCCGCGGCCCCAGCCGCACCTTTATCGCAATCGCTGGCGTACTTATCCTGCTGTTTGTGGTGGCGCTGGTGGCGCTGGTCCTGATCGTCGGCAACCAGGGGCCGGCCCCGGCGGCGCTGACCGCTACCGCCGAAAGCGGCACAATCATCGCCGCTAACGCGACAACCTTCGCCAACGCCACCGAAACCGCCGTCGCCGCCGAGCAGTTCGCGCTCGAACAGACCCAGGTGGCGTTCAGCATGACGCAGACCGCCCTGGTCCCGACCGCGACACCCTCGCCCTCGCCCTCGCCCTCGCCGTCGTCCACGCCGACCGACGACCCGGCAGTGGAAGCGGCCATCGCGCAGCAGACACAGGCCGCCCTCGACCTCACATCAACCGCCGACGCGCTGGCGGGCGCGGCGTCGCCCACCGCGGAAGGCGTCCCGCAGAACGCGGTCGCGCAGACTGCCACCGCCCTGGCGGCCATCCTCCAGCAGCCCACGCAGGACCCCGGCGTGCCGACGCAGGAAATCGCAGTGACGGCGGCCCCCACGGCGCTGCCTGACACCGGCCTGCTGGACGACATCGTGGAAGGCGGCGCGGGCGGCCTGGGCACGCTGGCGCTGGCGGGGCTGGCGCTGGTGGCGGTGATCGCTGTCTCGCGGCGGCTGCGCGCCAGCAACGGCTGACAGCGGCGCGGCGAACCTCAATCAGCGGCTCTCGTATGGCTTTCGCGCTGGCGCGTTGAAAGCCATATTTTACATACTGCAGCGCCGCGGCCAGCCGCCGCGCCCGCGCACCCTGAAGGATTGACCATGCTCATCGTAGGTTTGATTTCCGGCACCTCTGCCGACGGCATTGACGCAGCCCTGTGCGAGATCAGCGGCGCGCCGCCGCGCCTCAACGCGCGCATCGTCCACGCCCTCACACAGCCCTACCCCGACGGCCTGCGCGCGCGCGTGCTGGCCGCCTTCAACCCACAGACCAGCCAGGTGGACGAAATCTGCCAGCTTAACTTCGACCTGGGCGAGGCGTTCGCCGGGGCGGCGCTGGCGGTCATCGAGGCCGCCGGCCTCAGCCCCGCCGCCGTTGACCTGATCGGCTCGCACGGGCAGACCGTGTGGCACATGGTGCAGCCCGA
>CAZDVL010000455.1:0-2128 GCA_964508745.1 uncultured Anaerolineaceae bacterium
GCCCCAGGATGTACATCACGCCGCTGACGAGCACGGTGCCCATGATGAGGGGGTAGTCGCGCTGAGAGACGGCGTCAATCGTCAGCCGGCCCAGGCCCGGCCAGCTAAACACCTGCTCGATAATCACCGCGCCGCTGAGCAGGAAGGCGATTGAGCCGCCCAGCAGCGTGACGATCGGCAGCAGCGCGTTGCGGATGATGTGCCACTGGTAGACGTAGACGTTCCCCAGCCCTTTGGCGTAGGCGGTCCGCACGTAGTCCTGGCCCATCACTTCGAGCACCTGCTGCCGGGTGTAGCGCGAAACAACCGCGACGATGCCCATCGCCAGCACCGTCACCGGCATAATCATGTAGGGCAGGGAGTCCAGCAGGCGGTAGTTCTCAGTGCCTTTGGTGATGTCGCGCATCCCGGCCATCGGCAGCCAGGCCAGTTGGACGCTGAAAATGATGATCATAATCAGCCCCAGCCAGAAGGCGGGGATGGCGCTGCCGATGACGGAGAGGATGCGCGCCAGTTGGTCGAACCAGGTGCCGTGGTAGATGGCGGCCAGCAGGCCGATGACGATGCCCAGCCCATAGCCGATGGTGATCGCCGGGATGGCCAGCAGCAGCGTCGCCGGGATGCGTTCAACGATGACTTCGCTGACCGGGCGCTTCAGGGCAATCGAGCTGCCCAGGTCGCCGCGCAGGATGCCCTTGCGCGTTCCCTGGATGTCGCCCACGCCGTCGCCGTTCACGTCAATCTGCGTCCAGTCGTTGCCGACCAGCCAGTAGATGTACTGAACGGTCGCCGGCTGGTCCAGGCCCAACTGCCGGCGCAGGATGGCGGTCGCCTCGGCGGTTGAGTTCGGGTTGAAGGTGATGGCGGTGATGGGGTCGCCCGGCGTGGCCTGCATCAGCAGAAACGAGAGCACGGTAATGCCGAACAGGGTGGGGATGGCTTGCAGCAGACGGCGCAGCAGGAAACGGTTCATCATGGCGGCGTCACCTCTCACAGACGGCCTATCGCAGCAGCGCGCCCGGCGTGCGCCAGCGTCAGCCGGGCGGGTGTAATTCCTGGCCGGGATGATAACCTTTTCGCCGGTTTGTGTAAAGCAGGTCGGGCGCTTTTATGGCGTGCTGTGCGCGCTTGCTTTCAACGCGCTGCGGGCGCGCTATAATACGCTGCGCGAGGCGCTGGCGAACGAGAAGGACATTCATGGCGGCGGATCTGCTTCTGGGAATTGACACCGGCACTTCGGTGGTGAAGGCCGCCTTGTTTGACCGCGAAGGCCGCGAACTGACAACCGCCGCCCAGCGGACACACCTCATCGTCGAGCGCGAGGGCTGGTCGGAAACCGACATGGACGCCACCTGGGCGGCGGCGGCCGGCGCGCTGCGCGAGCTGATGGCGCGGCCGGGCGTGACCCCGGAGCGGGTCGCCGCCGTCGGCGTGTCTGGAAACATGATCGGCGCGTGGCTGATTGACGCCAGCGGCAGGCCGGTGCGCAACGCGATCCTCTGGAATGACGGCCGCACCGTCAGGCTGCTCGACCAACTGCGGGCCGAACAGCAGGGGTTCGACACGCGCATCTTCAACATTTCCGGCTCGGTGATCGAACACGGCGCGACGCTGCCGGTCCTGCGCTGGCTGGCTGACCACGAGCCGGAGGCCGTGCAGCGCGCCGCGTGGCTGCTGCACTCCAAGGACTGGATTCGCTTTAAGCTGACCGGCGAAATCGTCACCGAGGTCAGCGAGGTGCCGGGGATGCCGGCCGACGCGCGCACCCGCGATTATTCCGACGAGGTGCTGGCGTGGTTCGGCCTGAGCGACTGCCGCCGCCTGTTCCCGCCGATTGCCGCCTCGCAGCAGATTGTCGGCCGCGTGACGCCGCAGGCCGCCGCGCTGACCGGCCTGGCCGCCGGGACGCCGGTGGCGGCCGGGACCGGGGACGTGCCGGCGGTCGTGCTCGGCGTGGGCGCGGTGGAGCCGGGGGTCGCGTGCAGCATCCTGGGCACGCACAGCATCAACGGCATCATCCTCGACCAGCCGTCGTTCGAGCCGGTCAATGTCGGCATCCTGTTCACGATTCCTGAGCAGCGCTGGATGCGCGCCATGACCAACATCGCCGGCACGACCAACCTCGACT
>CAZDVL010000456.1:0-2126 GCA_964508745.1 uncultured Anaerolineaceae bacterium
GCGTCGCCGGCCAGCTTCGGGCTGAGGTACAGATACCACGCGCCGTACAGCGCCAGCGCGGCCAGCGCCAGCGCGACAGCCACACGTATTCGCTTCATGGTGCGGTCTCCAGTTTGGGGCACAGGCGGGCAGCGCCCTCCGCTAATACGCGCCCTGGCGCAGCAGCACGTGCGGCAGCGTCATGAACAGGATGCGCAGGTCCATCCACACGGACCAGTTCTCCAGGTAATAGATGTCGAGCAGGCACATTTCGTCAAACGGCACATGGCTGCGCCCGCTCACCTGCCACAGGCCGGTCACGCCGGGGATGCCGGCCAGCCGCTGCATGTGCCAGGGTTCGTAAAGCGCCACCTCGTCCGGCGTGGGCGGGCGCGGCCCCACCAGGCTCATCTGCCCGCGCAGCACGTTGGCCAACTGCGGCAGCTCGTCAACGCTGGTGGCGCGGATCAGGCGGCCCACGCGCGTCACGCGCGGGTCGTTCCTGATCTTGGGGTGGCGCGGGTCCTCGCCAAGCTGTTCGACAAGCTGCTGCTGATACTTTTCGGCGTCCGGGATCATGCTGCGGAACTTGAGCATGTCGAACTCGCGCCCGTTTTCGCCCACGCGCCGCGCGCTGTAGAGGATCGGGCCGCGGCCCTCCAGGCGGATCGCCAGCGCCGTCAGCGCGAAGATCACCAGCAGCAGCGGCGACGCCAGCACGATCAGGCCGACATCAATCGCGCGTTTGAACAGGCGGCTGGTGCCTTTGAGCGGCTGTTCGCCGCTGACGCCCAGCAGCGGGATGCCGTCCAGGTTCTCGACCTGCACCTGGCGCATGTTCAACTGGAACACGTCCGGCACCAGGCGCACGTCGGCGCCGGCGCGGCGGGCGGTGCGCGCCAGGCTTTGTATCAGGCTGTGGCTGGACCAGGGCAGCGCGATCACCACCAGGTCCACCTGCTGGTGGCGGATGGTGCTGCGCAGGTTTTCCGGGCTGCCCAGCCACTTCACGCGCCCCAGGTCGGCGCGCTCGGCGCTGTCGTCGTCCATATAGCCGATGGGCTGGTAGCCCAGGTTGCGCCGGGCCATCATCACGCGCAGGATGGCCTGGCCGGCGTCGCCCGCGCCCACCACCAGCACGCGCTCCACGCCGATGCCCTTGCTGCGCAGGTGCGCCTCAAGCAGGCGGCGCGCCACCCGCGCCAGCGTCAGCAGCGCCAGCGTGATCACGGCCACGTACACCAGCATCAGGCGGCTGAACACCAGCGGCTGGAAGATGAAAAAGAGCGCCAGCAGCACGACGATCGCGCTGGCGATGCCGCTGCCGATATTGTAAATCTCCTCCATCAGCGCCCGCCCGCGCGCCGGGCGGTAGAGGCCGTTGCCCTGGTAGATCAGCCACAGGATGGCGGCGTAGATGAGGGCGAAGGGCACGTAGGGGCCGAAATCGGCCTGGTTGATCTCCAGCACCGGGCGGAAGATTGACAGGTGGTAGCGGGTGACGTAAGCCAGCGCAAAAGCCGCCAGAATCAGCACAGAATCAACGGTCGGCTGGAGCCAGGCGGGCAGGGCATAGTGCCGGTTGTGCGCCAGCGGAATCTCTGACGGCAGCGCTTGCAGCACGCCGCTGGCGGGCTTTTCAGTTACGCCGTTGTTCAGTCCAGGGCGCACAGATAACTCCTGATCGTCTGCCGGGCGGTTTCCTGCCAGGTGTAGCGGCTGGCCTGCGCCAGGCCGCGCTGGCTGGCCTGCTCGCGCCAGGCGGCGTCGGTCATGGCGCGCCGCAGCGCGTCGGCCCAGGCGTGAACGTCGTGAGCGGGCACGCACAGCCCGGCCTCGCCGGCGACCTCCGGCAGCGACGACGCATCCGCCACGATCACCGGCGTGCCGCAGGCCATCGCCTCCAGCACCGGCAGGCCGAACCCCTCGTACACCGACGGGTAGACGAATGTTTCCGCGCAATTATACCAGCAGGGCAGGTCGTCCGCCGCCAGAAAACCCAGCCAGCGCACGCTGTCCGCCAGCCCCAGCCGGGCGACGCTGGCGAAAATCTCGTCGTAATCCCAGCCTTTGCCGCCGCCCAGCAGCAGCGGCGGGCGCTCATGGGCAGGCAGGGCGGCGTAAGCCTGGAGCAGCGTGGGCAGGTT
>CAZDVL010000457.1:0-2126 GCA_964508745.1 uncultured Anaerolineaceae bacterium
AGGCCGGCGCGCTCTACTGGGGCGAGACGCTGTTCGTGGCGCTGGTGAGCGTGGAATAGCGAGGAAACGGGAGTGGGTGGGAGTCGAACCCACCGCGGCCTGCTCTGCGCAGCCCGCCGCCGATTTTGAAGACCGGGGCATCCACCGGGACACAGCCACCCCCGCGCGCGATTATACCAGAATGGCGCGGCGTTTCATCCCCCGTTCAGCAGCGGCTGCACGTCCGTGCCGACGACCACCGCCACCCCCTGCGCGATCAGCCCGTCCGCGCCGGGCTGCACGCGGTCCGCCGGCAGGTTCAGCAGCGAGGCCAGGTAGCGCGCGCTGGCCTCATAGCCGTTGTAGTAGCGGATCACTGTCGGGCTGTTGGTGGGGTCAGGCGTGTTGCCCACCTGGGCCACGCTGAGGCCGCGCCCGACCAGCCAGTCGCGCGTCTGGCCGGCCAGCCCGGCCACGTCGGTGTTGTTGAACACGGCGATCGCGGCGTTTTCGGCCAGGGCGCGGGCGCGCAGGTCGCCGGCGGGCACGTCGTCCTGCGGGTTGAACACGCGGCTGATGAGGCCGCGGATGGCGGCGTAGTTGGGGATCAGCACCTGGTCGCCCTCGGCGGTGCTGGCGAAGGTGACGTAGAGGTTGTCAATCACGCCGCTGGTGATGTCGTCGCTGCTGATCTCGGTCACCAGCGCGCCCAGCCGGATGATCTGGTCCATCGTCAGGTTGGTCTGAAAGCTGCCGGACAGCTCATCCCACAGCGCCGGCACCTGCGCGATCAGGTTGCCCACGCCGCCCAGGCTGACGACTTCCTGCTGCATCGCCTTCAGCACTTCCTGCTGGCGGCGGGCGCGGTCAAAGTCCGAGCCTTCGGTGGCGCGGGTGCGCGCGTACTGAAGCAGGCGCTCGCCGTTCAGGCGCTGGCAGCCCGGCTCGAAGCGGACGGCGATCGTGCCGTAGCCGGCGTCGGGGTAGTGGGGGTCGTCAATCAGCTCCTGCACGCAGATTTCGACGCCGTTGGGGGCCAGCAGGTCCACCAGCCGCACAAACACGTCGAAATTGACCAGCAGGTAGTTGTCCACGCGCAGGCCCAGGCTCTGGCGCACGGTTTCCAGCGCCAGCCCCGGCCCGCCGCCGGGGTAGCCGCCGCTGTCGCCGCGGCTGTTGGCGGTGTTGATGCGCCCCGGCGCGCCGCCGTCGGGGATGTCCACCAGCAGGTCGCGCGGGATCGAAAGCACGCCGACTTTCTGGCGGATGGGGTCAATGTTGACGACCATCATCGTGTCGGTGCGGAAGTAACGCTCGTCGTCGTTGAAGCCGGAGCGCTGGTCAATGCCCAGCAGCAGGATGCGCACCTGGCGCGGGTCGTCCCAGGTGTACTGCGCCAGCGGGTCGAGCGTGGCGGTGGGCGCGGCGGGCGCGGGCGGCGCGGTCTCGCCGGGGAGCGGCGTGGGCGGCGCGGTGGGGGACGCCGCCGGGGCGGGCGACGCGGTCGGCGTGGGCTGGCTGCGGAAGAAATCTGAGAACGACGCCACCTCGATGCCGGCGCTGCCGGCGTCAATGGCGAGCTGGCGCGCGGCGGCAAACGTCACCACCGAGCACACGGCGGTCAGCGCGACCAGCCCCACAACGCCCACGATAAACATCCAGCCGGGAATGCGCATATCGTTACATACCTGCGTTCAGCGTTCAGCAAACGCCGGCATTGTAGCAGAAAGCGGCGCCAGCGTGCAGCCCGCGCCTGGCCTACGCTGGGCGGGCGCTGCGGGCGGGCCGCCGCGTTAAAAGCGCCCGGCCATCGTGCCGGCGTAGCCGGTGAGTTCGGCGTAGCCGTAGCCGGTGACGCCGCCGCTGAGCTGCACCGCGCCTTCCCAGTAGGCGATGCTGCCGCCGTGCAGCTCCTGGTCGCGCAGCAGCGGCGTCACGACGAAGCGCAGCGGCCCGCCGTCCGCGCCCGCGCCGTCCACCGTGATTGTCCAGCCGGACGGGTAGACCGCGCCGGTGTGCGGGCTGGTCCACGCGCCGGCCGCGGCGACGGTGAAGGCCGCCGCATCCAGATAGCGCGTGCTGCCGTCGGCCGCGACCAGCAGGCCGCCGAAGGCCGGCTCGCGCCCGCCGTCCGCCAGCCGTATCTG
>CAZDVL010000458.1:0-2125 GCA_964508745.1 uncultured Anaerolineaceae bacterium
CTGCTGGACGCCATCACCTGGGCGCTGTGGGGCCAGGCGCGCGCCCGCCGCGACGAGGAGCTGATCCACCAGGGCCAGCAGGACATGTCCGTCCAGCTCGACTTTGAGCAGGAAGGGACCACCTACCGCGTCGTCCGGCGGCGCACGCGCAAACAGCGCAGCACCGGCACGCTCGACCTGCTGGCGCACAGCGACGGCGAGTGGGTCACGCTCACCGGGGCCGCCATGCGCGAGACGCAGGAGCACATCAACCGCCTGCTGCGCCTCGACTACGACACCTTCACCAGCTCGGCCTTCCTCCAGCAGGGCCGCGCCGACGCCTTCACCACCAAACAGCCGCGCGAGCGCAAGCAGCTTCTCAGCGACATTCTGGGCCTGGAACAGTGGGGGCTGTACGAGGAGCGGGCGAAGGAGTGCCGCCGGGAGCGCGAGCACGAGATCGCGCGGCTTGACGACGAAGTCCGGCGCATTGACGCGGAGCTGCTGCGCGCGCCCGCGCTGCGCCAGGCGCTGGCCGACGCCGAGGCCGCCCACGCCGCCGCCCACGACGCCCTCGACGCGGCGGACAGCGCCGCCCGCGAGCTGAAGGACGTTCCCGCTGACCTGCGCCACGCCCGCGCCGACTATGCCGAGGCCGAGCGCCGGCAGGACACGCTGGCGCGCGACCTGGCGGACGCCAGCGCCGCGCTGGCGCGCCAGCAGCAGCGCGTGAGCGAACACGCGGCGCTGATCGCCGGGGAACAGGGCATCGAAGCCGGCTACGCCGCGCTCCAGCAGGCGCGCGCTGACAGCCAGGCGCTGGCCGACAAGCTGCGCCAGCTCAGCGCGCTCGATGAAGCGCAGCGCAGCCTGGAACACCTGCTGGCCGACGCGCGCGCGTCCGTTGAAAAGAACATCAGCGCCGAAGAAACGCTGATCGCGGAGCTGACGCGCACCATCAGCCAGGCGGACTATGAGGCCTTCACGCGCGCGCAGGCCGAAGTCGCTGCGCTGCGGGCGCTGGAGGGCGAGCGCGAAACCCTGCGCGAGGCCGTCGGCGCGCTGGACACCGAGCGCGCGCAGCGCAGCGCCGAGAACAAAGCCCTGCGCGACCGGATGAACGGCCTCAGAGACCGCCTCGACCGCCTGGAGGCCGCCGCGCCGGACGCCGCCACCTGCGCGCTGTGCGGCCAGCCGCTGCCGCCGGCGCGCCGCGCCGAGCTGATCGAGGAGCTGCGCCAGGAGGGCACACAGCACGGCGACGAGTACCGCGCCAACGAGGCGCGCCTGAAAGCGCTGGACACGGACGCGGCCAGCGGGCGCCAGCGCGCGCAGGAGATGGAGCGCGAGCTGCGCCACCTGCAGCCGCTGGAAAAGCGCATCGGCGCGCTGGAAAGCCAGTTCGCCGCCGCCATCGAGGCGCAGGAGCGCGTCGCCGGGGCGCGGGCGCGCCTGGACGCGCTGCGCGCCGCGCTCAGCGCCGGCGATTACGCGCGCGAAACGCAGGAGCAGTTGGCCGCGCTGGACGCCGAGCGCGCCGCCATCGGCTATGACCGCGCCAGCCACGACAGCGCCCGCGAGCAGTTGGACACCTACCGCGAGTACGAGCGCCGCTACACCGAGCTGAAGATCGC
The DNA here is from genome assembly GCA_964508745.1 of uncultured Anaerolineaceae bacterium. Classification (GTDB taxonomy): domain Bacteria; phylum Chloroflexota; class Anaerolineae; order Aggregatilineales; family Phototrophicaceae; genus DAOTWC01. The sequence continues at coordinate 1,614 of CAZDVL010000458.1, forward strand.
CCGCGACGCGCTGCCGGGCGCGCAGGAGGAGCTGGCGCTGGCGCAGCGGCGGCAGGCCGAGGCCCAGGCGCGGCAGGCCGAGGCCCAGGCGCAGGCCGACGACCTGCGCGCAGAGATCGAACGGCTGGCGGCGCTGGACGAGGAATACGGCCGCCGCGAGGCCGAGGCCGAGCGCCTGCGCCACGACGAGCGCGGCGCCTATGACCGCCTGAAGGACGCGCGCCAGGAAGTGAGCGCGCTCGACGCGCAGCAGGCGCGCCGCGCCGGCCTCGCAGCCCAGGCCGAGGGCCAGCGCCACGAGGAAGGGCTGTACCGGGACCTGGCCAAAGCCTTCGGCCGGGACGGCGTGCCGGCCATGATTATTGAGGCCGCCGTCCCCGAACTCGAATCGACGGCCAACGACCTGCTGCGCCGCATGACCGGCGGGCGCATGAACCTGCGCATCGACACCCAGCGCGAAAAGGTCGCCGGCGGCCAGATCGAATCCTTCGACTTCCTCATCGCCGACGAGC
>CAZDVL010000459.1:0-2122 GCA_964508745.1 uncultured Anaerolineaceae bacterium
ACCGCATCCTCATGCCAGCGCTGCGCAGGCTGGCCGAGTTCACCGTCAAATTCACGCCGGAAAAGCAGCTAGAGGAAACCCGGCGCATGATCGAGCTGGCGGGCATGGCCGGCTCGATGGACCCGACGTGGTTCCTGGCGATGCGCATCGTCGCCACGCTGGGCCTGGCGCTGCTGGCCTTTATGGTGTTCTTCGTCTTTTCCGGCAGCACCGCGCCCACCCAGGCCGTGCTTTACACGGCCGGCGCGGCGGTGCTGGGCTACTTTCTGCCCCTGCTGTGGATTCGCAGCAAAATATCGCGCCGTCAGGATTCAATCACGAAGGCGCTGCCGGACGCGCTCGACCTGCTGGTGATCTGTGTGGAAGCGGGCCTGAGCTTCGACACCGCGATGGGCAAGGTGTTCGAGAAGTGGGACAACGACCTGGCGGTTTCTTTTGGCCGCGTCCTGCGCGAAATTCAGCTGGGCAAGTCGCGCCGTGAAGCGCTGAAGGACATGTCCGATCGCATGGACGTGCCCGACGTAACCAGCTTCACCGCCGCCATTATCCAGGCCGACCAGCTCGGCGTGAGCATGGCCACCATCCTGCGCGTGCAGTCCGACCAGATGCGCGTTAAACGCCGCCAGCGCGCCCAGGAAAAAGCGCACCAGGCTCCCGTCAAAATGATGATCCCGATGGTGCTGCTCATTTTCCCGTCAATCTGGATCGTGCTGCTGGGGCCAGCGGCCATTATGTTGTTTTCAACGGAAACGCCCTTGTTCTAAAGCGGCGGATATACCGCCGCGCCGGCAAGCTGTCGCTGCGAGCGCGCACCCGAAAAAGAGCTGCGATGCCCGGTCCATCTGTTTCTCCGCCAACATACACACCCCCGGAAGCTCAGGCGCGGCCTGGGCTTCCGCCGTCTGTGCGCCAGGCGCGCGGGCTGCTGGCGCTGGCGCTCGACCTGATCTTTCCGCCGCGCTGCGCCGGCTGCGGGCGGGTGGATGTGCGCTGGTGCGACCGCTGTCAGCGCAGCCTTGAAGCTGTGCCGTCCGCCGCGCGCGTGGCACTGCGCCCGCCGCTGACAGCGGCGGCAGCCACCGGCGCGCATGACGGCCTGCTCCAGCGCGCGATCTGGGCGCTTAAGTTCGACAACGGGCGCTGCCTGGCCGGGCCTTTGGGCGACCGGCTGGCGGCGCGGCTGGGCGCCCTGGGCTGGCCGGCGGACATCATCGTGCCGGTGCCGCTGCACCCGGCGCGGCTGGCTGAACGCGGTTACAATCAGGCGCAGCTTCTGGCGGAGCGCCTGGCCGCCGCCGCCGGCCTGCCGTGCGTTCCGGACGCGCTCAGCCGCCAGCGCCAGACACAATCGCAGGTGGGGCTGGACCACGTTCAGCGCCAGGCCAACATGTCCGGCGCGTTCGCGGCGCAGCCCGAAGCTGTGGCAGGGCGCGGCGTGCTCGTGCTCGACGACGTGTACACGACCGGTTCAACGCTGGCCGCCTGCGCGGAGGCGGCGCTGGCCGCCGGGGCGCGCGCCGTCTATGGTCTTACGGTCACCGCCGCGCGCGGCTGACCCTGTGTATTTCTATCCTTAAGGAGTTTCTGCGATGGACGTCATTATTCAAGGCCGCAACATAAAAGTCACTGAGCAGCTTGAGGCGTATACGCGCAAAAAACTCGACCGGCTTGACCGCTATCTGCCCAACATCGTTGACGTGCGCGTGGACCTGTCTCATGAGCACTCGAAACGCGGCGAAGATATGGCGATCGCTCAGATCACCGTTCGTCATGAGCGCGGCGCGATTCTGCGCGCTGAAGAAAAGAACTCCGGCGACATCCGCAAGGCGATTGACACGGCGGTTGACAACATGTACCGCCGGATCCAGCGCTTTAAAGGCAAACGCAGCCACAAAGGCGCCGAACGCTACACGGCCACTGTTGAAGAACTGGTCATCGCCGAAGAAATCCCGGATGTCGCGGAGTATGTGGAAGAAGCGCCCGCAGCGCTGGTCGAGGAACCGGCCTTTCTGGTTGAGCGGCGCAAGGAAATTGACGTGACCGCCATGAATGAAGCCGAGGCCATCGAGCAGATGGAGCTGCTGGGCCACACCTTCTTCCTGTTCTTCAACGCCACCACCGG
>CAZDVL010000460.1:0-2120 GCA_964508745.1 uncultured Anaerolineaceae bacterium
GCCTCCCAGCGGCCCGACTTCAGGCGGCGCAGGCGTTCGATCTGCCCGACAACGTGCGCGCGGATGTCGCCTTCGGGCGCGAGGTCGGCGGGAAACTCGATCGTCTGCTCAATGGTGATGTCCTCCGCCTTGCGCCGGGCCTCGGCGCGGTCGCCGGTCAGGTGGTAGACAACGCGAAAGCGCTCGCCTGACAGCCCGGCGACGCTGGGGCGGGCGGGCAGCGTGGTCACAGCGCCTCGGCTTTCGCGGCGCTGTGCACCGGCTGGATGCGCACGTCGGCCAGGTCGGCCTCGCTGATGTCGGTCTGCTGGCCGGTGAGCTGCTCGACCGCGCGCACCAGCGAGATCGCGTCCAGGCCGTAGGTTTTCATCAGATAATCCCGGCTGGCCCCGTGCGCGTAGGTGTCGCGCAGGCCCAGGCGCACCAGCTTCCTGCCGACGCCCTGTTCGGCCATGATCTCGGCCACCGCCGACCCCAGCCCGCCGACGATCGTGTGGTTCTCCAGCGTGATGACGCCGTGCCGCGCGGCGGCGATGGCGTCCACGACCGCCGGGTCGGTGAACGGCTTGTGCGTGGAGATGTGCAGGTGCGTGATGCTGACGCCGCGCGCCTTGAGGGCGGCGGTGGCGCGCATCGCCTCCTCGGTGGTGATGCCGGCGGTGAAGATGGTCACGTCGCTGCCGTGGCTGAGGGCGCGCGCGCGGTTGAGGGCCATCGGCTCGTCACGGCTGAACAGGCGGGCCACCTCGCCGCGCAGCATGCGCACATACACCGGGCCGTTGACGGCGTGGGCCACGTCCAGCACCGTTTCGACCTCGGTGGCGTCGCCGGTTTCGAGGACGGTCATGTTGGGCGTGGCGCGCATGATGGCGATGTCCTCAATCGCCTGGTGCGTCACGCCGCCGGGCGTGGTGATGCCGGGCAGGAAGCCCAGCAGCCGCACCGGCAGGTTGGGGTAGGCGATTGACATGGCGAGCTGGTCGTAGGGCCGGCGGTAGATAAAGACGGCGAAGGTGTGCACGAACGGCTCGAAGCCCTCGCGCGCCAGCCCGGCGGCGAAGCCCATCATGTTCTGCTCGCCCAGGCCCATCGAGAAGAAGCGCTCCGGGTACACCTGGCTCCACTGGCCGACCTCGCACGAGTTGGTCAGGTCCGCCGACAGCACGACGACGTTGGGCTTGTCGGCGCTCCAGGCGATAAAGTTCTCCACATGGGGACGAATCACAATTTCCATCGGTCTCAGCCTTCTGCGGCCAGCGCATCGTAAACGGCCTGGTAGCGCGCGCGTTCCTCGGCGGACTTAAAGCGCACATAGTGGAGCGCGGGCGCGCGTTCGAGCAGCAGCGGCAGGCCGCGCGCGGGGTCGGTGCGGGCCAGCACCACCAGCGGGCGGCCGTCGGGGGCCAGCGCGGCCGGGGCGGCCAGCGCCGCCAGGTCGTGCCCGTTCACCTCGAAGGCGCGCGCGCCGAACGCCTCCAGGCGCGCGCACAGCGGCTCGGTCAGCATCACGTCGGGGATCACGCCGTCGCACTGCTGGCCGTTGGCGTCCACATAGACGCCGACGTTGTCCAGCCGGTAGTGCGCCAGCGCCGCCAGCGCCTCCCACGTCTGCCCTTCCTGGAACTCGCCGTCGCTCATCAGCACCCACACGCGCCCCGGCTCGCCCTTCAGCCGCCGCCCCAGCGCGATGCCGCCCGCCTGGCTGAGCGCCTGCGCCAGCGAGCCGGTCGTTGTCTCGACGCCGGGCGAGTGTTCCGCGCCGATCATCTCGACGGTGCTGCCGTCCTGGTTGAAATAGTCGAGCGCGTCCTCGCTCAGGCGGCCGGTCTCGATGAGCGTGGCGTAGAGCACCAGCGCGTAGTGCGCCGGCGAGAAGATGAAGCGGTCGTACTGCGGGGCCTGCGGGCCGTTGTAGGCGCCGCCGCTGGCGTAGTTGGGGTTGTGCGGCCCCGGCACGCCGGCGAACGGCGGCGGGATCAGCGGGGCCTCGCTGGGGCCGAGGCGCATGATGTGCGTGTAGAGCGCGGCGAACAGCTCGGCGGACGAACAGGCCTGGCTGAGGTAGCCGCCGTTGTTTTTGAGCGTGTGCTCGAACACGCGCCGGCGGATGCGGTCGGCCA
>CAZDVL010000461.1:0-2113 GCA_964508745.1 uncultured Anaerolineaceae bacterium
ACACAGGGGGAATATGTTCCTTTTCAGGCGCGGGGATTCACAGGGCGAGGCCAGCTACCGGAACGTCAGCGTTGACGACTACCACGCGCAGTACTTCAACGGCAAACAGGCGCACACGCTGGTGGATGTGCGCACCACCGAGGAATTTCGCGGCGGCCACATCCCCGGCGCTGTCAACATCCCGCTGAACGCGCTGGCGGCCCGGCTGAAAGAGATTCCCGCCGACCGGCCGGTGGTCGTCGTCTGCGCCACCGGCAGCCGCAGCCGCAGCGGGGCCAGCGCGTTCGTGCGCGGCGGCTACGGCGAGGTCTACAACCTCCAGGGCGGCACGATGCGCTGGATCACGCAGCGCCTGCCGGTTAACGTGTAACGCAGCGCGCCCCTAATCGCCCGCGCCCTGCGGCTGCGCCCGCTGCACCGGCTGTTGTTCCAGCCCGGCGGCGGCGCGCTCGCTCTCCACACGCGCGCGCAGCGCGTCGCGGCGGCGCACGTTGAGGCGCGCCAGCACGTACACAAAGATCATCACCGCCTGCACAAACACCAGCATCAGCAGCATCGGGTCCACGCCCAGCAGCTCAGGCAGGTAGGCGTAGGGCTGGTCCAGGCGGCCCAGCGAGAGCAGCCCCTTAATCAGGCTGGTGGGGTACAGCAGGCCGTAGGCCAGGCCGCCGGTCAGCAGGCCCAGCATGCCCGGAATGAGATAGTCAAGCTGGCCGCGCGCCGCCCCCGCGATGCAGGTGCCGGGGCAGAAACCGGCCCAGGCCATGCCCACGCCGAAGATCAGCCCGCCGATCACCTGTGCGCCGACCACCGTCGGCGCCACTGGCGTGAGGTCGGCCAGGCCGAGGAACTTGAGCGTGTAGATGCCCACCAGCCCGACGGCCATGCCGGTCATCATAAAGCGCAGCACCGTCAGGTCGGTGTAACGAAAGACGTTGGCGATCTTGAAATAGCGGTTGAGGCCGCCCCGATCCAGCACAAAACCGAAGATAAAACCGACCAGCAGCGCGATCAGCACGTCACCGAGCGCCATCAGACCGTCTCCCCTAATATTTCCGCCGGTAGACGATCATCTGCGTGACCGTCCCGCTGAGGAACACCGCCGGGATGAACAGAAACGCCGCCGGGCTGAGCTGCACGCCGCCGGCCAGCGCCAGGCCGCTGGTGCAGCCGCCGGCCAGCCCCGCGCCGAAGGCCAGCAGCCCGCCGCCCAGGAAGGCGATCAGCCAGCGCCGCCGCACCGACGGGCCGAACACGTCGGCCCACTGTTCCAGCGGCAGCCAGCGCAGCCTGAAGCCGCCCGACAGCCGCGCCGAAACGAGCGCGCCCAGAAACACGCCCACCAGCATCCACGCCTGCCAGGTCATGCCGCTGGTGATCGGCGGGTGCGCCATGCTGAAGAACAGGTTCAGCGGGTCGCTGGCGGTCAGCGGCGCGCCCACCAGCGCCGAAATGCTGAACAGCGTGCCGGTCGTGCCCGGCGTCTGCCGCGCCAGCCACACGCCCAGAATGTAGACGATCCCCAGGCCGATGCCCGCCGCCTCCGGCGACCACAGGTCCCTGCGCAGGATATGCGTCAGCGTTTTCATCAAGAACCTTTCTACCGGCGTTTACGCTCGATCACGAACACGGTCCCGATGCCGAAAATCATCAGCGCCTCGGCGGTGACGACCAGCGCCTTGTTGCCGCTGGTGTCGGCGGGCGCGGCGGCCGTTTCCGCCGGGGCCGGGGCGCTGGCATTTAACGGCGCGTCCAGCGGGTCGGCGGAGGCCAGCGGCGCGTCCAGCGGGTCGGCGGAGGCCGGCTGGAGCGCGGCGGCCGGGCCGGCGCTGGCGGCCTGCTGCGCCAGCAGGTCAACATAAACAGCCGCCAGCGCGCCGGCATTGTCCTGGTGGCAGGCGGCGCAGGTGACGGCGGGGTCCGCCAGCGGGTCGGCCAGCGCGGCGTGGGCGGCGTCCGGGTCCGACGCGGCCTTGTCGCCCTGGTGGCAGGCGGCGCAGGAGTCGCTCAGGGCGTGGTCGGTGTGCCAGGCGCCAACCGTGTTGACGGGGAAGCGCGCTTTGATCTCGTGGCAGCTTGTGCAGGTGGACGATGAGCCGCCGCATTGGGCCGC
>CAZDVL010000462.1:0-2110 GCA_964508745.1 uncultured Anaerolineaceae bacterium
CATGCGCGCCTACCGCTGCTCGTCGTCAGGCGTTGGCTGCGGCTGCTGTTCAGCCGCCGGCCCTGGCTCGCGCCGGATCACACGCTCGACAATGAAACGCGGGCGGCGGCGCGTCTCGTCTAACGTGCGCCACAGGTACTCGCCCAGGATGCCGATCATGAACATCTGCGCGCCCGACACGACCAGCAGCACGACCATCAGCGACGACCAGCCCTCGGCCTCGATGCGGAACAGGGCGCGGTTGGCGACGATCAGGGCGGCGTAAAGCAGCCCCACGAAGCTGAGCGTCAGGCCGATCAGCGTGGCGAAGCGCACCGGCGCGTAGGAAAACGCCACGAAGCTGTCGGTGAAGTATTTGATCTTCTTCACAAAGGTCCACATCGAACGGCCATAGCGCGCCTCGCGCTCGCGCCGGCGATAGTGGATGATCGCCGGGTCGAAGCCCAGCCACAGGATCAGGCCCATAAGGTAGGCGTTATTTTCCTGAATCTGCGTGACGATCTCGCAGACCTGCCGGTCAATGAGGAAGAAATCGAACCCCTGGCGGGGCATGGATTTGATGGCGAAGCGGCGGAACAGAGCGTAAAACGTGTTGGCCAACAGGGCGGCAGCGCCGGGGTCGTCGCGGCCTGCGCGGGCGGCCAGCACCACATTTTTCCCCTGCCGCCACAGCGCCAGCATGTCGTGAATCAGCTCCGGCGGGTCCTGCAGGTCGGCGGCGATGACGGCCACCGCGTCGCCGCGCGCATAGCTCAGCCCGGCCAGCACCGCCGGGTTAGCGCCGAAGTTGCGCGACAGCTTGACCACCTGCACGCGCGCGTCGCCCGCCGCCAGGGTTTCCAGGACAGCGAACGAGTCGTCCTGCGAGCCGTCGTCCACAAAGACGAACTCGAACTGGTCGGCCGGGTTGTTGGCCGCCAACTGCTGAAAACACGCCAGCAGGTCCGGCAAGCTGGCCGCGTTGTGGTAGACGGGGGTGACAACCGAGATAAGGCTCAACAGGCCCGCCCTCCGGCCTCAGGCCGGCCCCGGCGGCGGGCTGGCGAGCTGCTGGCCGCGCGCCTGCGCCAGGCCCAGCACCTTGAGGCGCACGTCGTCCTCGATCAGGCGTTTGACGACAGCCGGCGTCCCCAGCGCCAGCGACCAGGGCGGAACGTCGCGCGTGACCACCGCGCCGGTTCCGACCATCGCGCCGTCGCCGATGGCGACGCCGGGGTTGAGCATCACGCCGTTGGCCAGCACGACATAGTGGCCGATGCGCGGGCCGGCCACGTCCTGCGGGCTGTCCAGCAGGCGGAAGCGCCGCAGGTACACGTCGTTGTCGTTGGCCGTCCCCACCAGTACGCCGATAAAGCAGTCGTCACCGACGGCAGCGTTGCCGGTGATGTGGGTCAGGTCCATGATTTTCGTGCGCCTGCCGACGCGCGTGTTGTAATTGAGCATGACCGCGCGCCCCAGGAAGACTTCGTCGTCCAGCACGCAGCCCTCGCGGATAGATACGCCGTCCGCCAGCAGCACATCCCGGCCCAGCCGCGTTCCGGTATAAAGCACGACATTGCAGCCGATGATGCTGCCCGCGCCGACCGTCGTAGGCTGGTGTTCGGTGGGGTAAGCGCGGTACACCGAGCGCGTCGGGTAAGTCAGCCGCCCGATGACGGCGTTGTCCATAATCCGGCAGTGGTCGCCGATGGTGACGTTAGGGTAGATCGTGACGTTGTTGCCGATGGTGACGCCGCTGCCGATGACCGCGTCCTCGGCGATCACAACGTGCTGCCCCAGCCGGCAGTTCGCGCCCTGCTGCATGAGTGCCTTGTCCTTCACTGTGTGAGGAATAATCTAACAGCGCCGTCTCGCTCACCAGTAATGCGCCTTGTGCTGGCGGTAGTATACCACCGTCTGCGCCAGGCCGTCGGCCAGCGCCGTCGCCGGCTGCCAGCCCACCAGCCGCCTGATCTTGCTGATGTCGCTGTAAAAGTCGCCCGGCTCCTGGGCGGCGCGCTCTGGCGAGAACGGCGCGAACTCCCAGCGGCCGCTGCCCGCCACCGCGATCAGCGTCTCGGCCAGCTCGACAAAGTTGGTCGGCACGTCCAGCCCGACGTTGAGCACCTCG
>CAZDVL010000463.1:0-2110 GCA_964508745.1 uncultured Anaerolineaceae bacterium
GGGGCGCTGGTGCAGGCCGACGAACAGCTTGCCAGGGCGTGGCGGGCGCATGTGCGCGCGCTGTTCAGCGCGCTGATGGACGCCGGCTACCTGGTGACGGACTTCCTGCACGAGCCGTTCGAGGGCCGCCTGCGCGCGTTTTACCTGCTGAGCCACAGCGGGCCGCAGTTCGATTTCAGCCCGAATTAGCGGGCGGCACGGTAAGGCGCGGCGCGGTTGTTCGGGGCGCATGACCGTATTGTTTCCACTGGGAGGGCTTTGGATGACATTTAAAAACCTGACCATTGCGTTTATCGGCAGCGGGGTGATGGGCGAGGCCATGATGAAGGGCCTGCTCAGCAAAGGCATGGTGGAGCCGCACCAGATTGTGGCGGCGGACCCGCGCGCCGACCGGGGCGTGGAGCTGGTCGAACGCTACGGGCTGCGCTTCACGACCGACAACCATGAGGCGGCGGAGGCGGGCGACCTGCTGGTGCTGTCGGTCAAGCCGCAGGTGGTGGAGCAGGTGCTGCCGGCGGTGCGGCGCGGGGCGCACTCGGCCTCGCTGGTGCTGAGCATCGCGGCGGGGGTGCGCATCAGGACGATCGCCAACGGCGTGGCGAACGCCAGCGTGGTGCGCGCGATGCCCAACACGCCGGCGCAGATCGGCCAGGGGATCACGGTGTGGACGGCGACGGAGGAGGTGCTGCCGCCGCAGCGCGAGCAGGCGCGGATGCTGCTGGGCGCGCTGGGCGAGGAAATGTACGTGGGCGACGAGTCGTACCTGGACATGGCGACGGCGCTGAGCGGAACTGGCCCGGCGTACATTTTCCTGTTTATGGAGGCGCTGATTGACGCCGGGGTGCATATGGGTTTTGCGCGGCGCGACGCCGAGCGGCTGGTGCTGCAAACCATGCGCGGCTCGGTGGAATACGCGGCGGCCTCTGGCCTGCACCCGGCGCAGCTTCGCAACCAGGTGACCAGCCCCGGCGGCACGTCGGCGGAGGCGATTTATCACCTGGAGAAGGGCGGCCTGCGCACGGTGATCTCGCGGGCGGTGTGGGCGGCGTTCCAGCGGTCGGTGACGCTGGGCGGCGGCCCGTCGGTGCGCGAGCCGAACGGCGACAATTTGTGAAATTGTGGACAGCCGCACGGGGATACGCTACAATTCCGCCACCATGCGGGCGGATGCTGCCGGCGTGCGCTTTTGGCTTTAAAATGGGCAATCCATTTCAGCATGTGTGATTGTGGACAGCGCAGTTAATCAGGGAGGCCACTGAATGGCGGACATCTCCAAGAGCCTGTATGACTCGTTCATGGAGCAGATTAAGGACTACCAGCCAACCCTTGAAGCGGTTGAGGTGGGCTATGTGGTGGAGGTGGGCGACGGCATCGCCCGCGTGACCGGGCTGGAAACCGTCGAGTTCAGCGAGCTGGTGCAGTTCAGCACCGGCGTGCTGGGCATCGTGTTCAGCCTGGAGCGCGCGAGCGTCGGCGTCATCATCCTGGGCGACTACGCCGACATCGCCGAGGGCGGCGAGGTGCGGGCGCTGGGGCGCATCGCGTCGGTGCCGGTGGGCGAGGGCCTGCTGGGGCGCGTGATCAACGCGGTGGGCACGCCGCTGGACGGCAAGGGCGCGCTCCAGTTCAACGAATATTACAACATCGAGCGCCTCGCGCCGGGCGTGATGGCGCGGCGGAACGTGTACCGCCCGCTGCAAACCGGCATTATCGCCATTGACGCGATGATTCCGATCGGGCGCGGCCAGCGCGAGCTGGTGATCGGCGACCGGCAGATCGGCAAGACGGCCATCGCCATTGACACGATCATCAACCAGAAAGGCAAGAACGTAAAGTGCATTTATGTGGCGATCGGCAAGCGCAAGGGCGAGGTCGCCCGGCTGGTTGCCACGCTGGAAGAACACGGCGCGATGGACTACACCATCGTCGTCGTCGCGTCCGCGTCGGACCCGGCGGCGATGCAGTACATCGCCCCGTACTCTGGCTGCGCCATCGGTGAGTGGTTTATGGAGAACGGCCAGGACGCGCTGGTGGTTTACGATGACCTGTCCAAGCACGCCTGGGCCTACCGGCAGGTGTCGCTGCTGCTGCGCCGCCCGCCGGGCCGCGA
>CAZDVL010000464.1:0-2099 GCA_964508745.1 uncultured Anaerolineaceae bacterium
CGGCGATGCCGGCGCCGGCCGCCGGCCCCAGGTTAGCGCCCAGGTTGAAGGCCGGTGGGTTGTAGAGGCGGCGCAGCGCCGCCAGCCCCCGGTTGGTCATCACCATCAGCTCGGTGAGGACGGCGGTATCCAGGTGTTCCTGGCTTGCGACGTGCGTGAACGGGACCACCAGCAGGTGGCCGGTGTTGTAGGGGTAGCGGTTCAGCGTGACGTAGATGTGCGCCGACTGTGCGATGACCTGCTCGGCGGGGTCGTGCGCGCGGGCCGCTTTGGCACAGAACACACAGTCTGCTGACGCCTGTTTTTCGCCGCGAATGTAAGCCATGCGCCAGGGTGCCCACAGGTGCTGCATGTCCCAGTCCGTCGTTTGCAGGTGCGGTTATTCCCTTGATTATAGAAACGCGGGCCGGCGATCACAAGTGTGATACAATGGCGCCCGCGCACCGGTTGATGGCCGGCCGGTCGCGGACAGGCTCGGTGTTGGGTCAGGCGCGCTGCGGGGCAGCTATGGCGTGGACGGCGGAACAGGTGCAGGCGGCGCTGGCCCCGCGTGAGGCGCGCTTTTTGCCGGTCACCGACAGCACCAACGACGCGGCCCGCGACTGGCTGCGCGCGGGCGCGCCGGCGGGCGCGGCTGTGGTGGCAGACGCGCAGCGGCGCGGGCGCGGCCGCCTGGGGCGCGCCTGGCAGACGCCGCCGGGCGCGGCGCTGGCCGTGTCTGTTATTCTGCGCCCGTCCCCGGCCGAGCTGCCGGGCCTGAGCATGCTGGCGGCGGCGGCGGCGTGCGACCTGCTGGAGCGGCTGGGCTGCGCGGACGTGGGCATCAAGTGGCCGAACGATGTGCAGCTTGGCGGGCGCAAAGTGTGCGGCGTGCTGGTGGAGACCGACTGGGAACAGGATCGGCTGCTGGGGGCTGTCGTGGGCATCGGGCTGAACGTGCGCGTTGATTTTTCCGGCACGGAGCTGGCGGCGGCGGCGGTCAGCCTGGCCGACGCGCTGGACAGCGTGCCAGAGCGGCTGGATCTGCTGGTTGGGCTGCTGGCCGGGGTGGATTACTGGCGCGCTCGGCTGGGAACGCGCGCGCTCTACGACGCCTGGCGCGCGCGCCTGACGACCGTCGGCCAGTCGGTGACGGTCGCGGGGCAGGGCGGGCCGGTCGCCGGCGTGGCCGAGGGCGTTGACGCGCAGGGCGCGCTGCTGGTGCGCGACGCCGCCGGCGCGCTGCGCCGGGTTGTCGCCGGGGATATTGCGCTGGGTTAGCGGAGGGCGCGCATGGGCATCCGCCTGGATTGGGAAATTGAGGCCGACCAGCAGCAGGTGCGGCAGGCCGGCGAGGATCCGCTCACGCGCCGGCGGCGGCGGCGGGCGCGGCTGCGCGTGCTGCTGCTGATCCTGCTGGTGGTCGCGCTGGCGGCGGCAGCGGTGGCGGCGGTGGTGCTGCGCCTGCGCGCCGTTGACGAGCAGACCGTGCGGCTGCTGCGCAGCACGGTCGAGGCGGAGGTCGCCGCGCTGCGCATTGACGACGAGGGGGCTTTTCTGGCCTTTCAGCGCAGCGCAACCGACGATTGGCTGCTGCGCCAGCAGCAGCTTCTGGACGATTACCAGGCGCTGATGCTGACGCGCGACGTGCAGCTTAGCGGGCGCGTGGTGGACGTGACGGTTGACGATGCGCGCGGGCGGGTGCAGGTCGAGGAAATCGTGGACGGCGCGCCCTACGTGCGCACCTGGTTCTATTGGCGCTACGACGACGGCTGGCGGCACGTCCCGCCGGACTACACCTTTTGGGGCGAGGCGCGGACGCACCAGGGCGCGCACGTGACCGCTTACTACCGCGCGGTTGACGAGCCGTTCGCGCAGGCGGCCGCCGCAGCGCTGGATTCGTGGCTGGAAACCGGCTGTGCGGCGCTGGGCTGTGTGGAGATTCCCACGCTGACGGTCGAGATCGCGCCGGACGAGGCGGCGCAGATCGCGTGGGGGGAGGGCGAGCCGTGGACGCTGCGGCTGCCGTCGCCGTATGCCGGTGTGGCGCGGCTGGACCAGCCGTTCGACCTCAACCGCCAGCTTGGGGCCGCCGGCCTGCTGGCCGACCGGCTGGTCAC
>CAZDVL010000465.1:0-2089 GCA_964508745.1 uncultured Anaerolineaceae bacterium
CATCAGCGCCATGCAGCAGGGCCGCGCCGACCTCAGCCAGTTAAGCGGGTTTTAGGCCCGCGCCCGCGTTTCTGCTATTCACCTGCAAGGCGCGCTGTGCTTTAATTTAGCTCGGCACAGCGCGCTTGCGCTGCCTGGACAAAGGTTCTTCGGCTGTGGAAGAGTTCATCAGAACGATCGGCTATCTCGGCGTGTTCGCGATCATCTTCGCAGAGTCTGGCCTGCTGGTCGGGTTTTTCCTGCCCGGCGACAGCCTGCTGTTCACCGCCGGCTTCCTCGCCTCGCTCAATCCGCCGGTGTTCTCGCTGCCGGTGCTGCTGGTCGGCTTTTTCCTGGCGGCGGTCATCGGCGACAGCGTCGGCTACGCCTTCGGGCGGCGCGTGGGTGTGAAACTGTTCCAGCGCGAGAACTCGCTGCTGTTCAACCAGAAGAACATTCTGCGGGCGCAGGCCTTCTACGAGAAGCACGGCGGCAAGGCCATCGTGCTGGCGCGCTTCATCCCGATCGTGCGCACCTTCGCGCCGATCGTCGCCGGCATCGGCACGATGCACTACCCGCGCTTCCTCGCCTTTAACCTGGTGGGCGGCCTGCTGTGGGCGGTCGGCGTCACGCTGGCGGGCTACTTCCTGGGCAGCGCCATCCCCGACATTGACCGCTACCTGCTGCCGATCGTGGTCCTGATCGTCATCGTGTCGGTCACGCCGGCGGCGCTGCACCTGCTGCGCGAGCCGGAAAACCGCGCCGCCCTCCGCGCCGCCCTCAACCGCCTGCTGCGCCGCGCGCCCGTCGCCAGCGACGAACACAGCGCCTGACGCGGCGGGCGTGAATTTCGCCTGAAGAAGCGGCGGGCGGCGCGGTCGCGGTTGCATGTCCCGCCGCACATACGTATAATGCCGGTACATACGTGTGGGGGAGAAGGCCGTGTCCGTCGCCGACGAGATTAAAAGCCGTCTCGATATTGTCAGCTATATTCAGCAGACTGTCCCGCTCAAAAAGGCGGGCCGTCACTATAAAGCCTGCTGCCCGTTTCACGCGGAGAAAACCCCCTCATTCGTCGTCAACCCGGAAACGCAGACCTGGCGCTGCTTCGGCGCCTGCGCCGAGGGCGGCGACGTGTTCAGCTTCGCCATGAAGCTGCACAACTGGACGTTCAAGGATGCGCAGCGGGAGCTGGGCCGCCAGGTGGGCATCGAAGTGCGCCCGCGCTCGCCGCAGCAGCAGTCCGCCGACGACCACCTGGACCTGCTGCGCGGCCTGCTGCAAACCGCCGCCGAGTTCTTCCACACGCGCCTGCTGGAAAACAGCGCCCCGCTCGACTACGCCCGGCGCAAGCGCGGCTTCAGCGACACCACGCTGGCCGCCTACGGCATCGGCTACGCGCCCGACGCCTGGACGGCGCTGCGCGACCACCTCAGCGCGCTGGGCTACAGCGACGATGTGCTGGTCGAGGCCGGGCTGGCACGCCGCAGCGAGGGCGGGCGCGTCTACGACTATTTCCGCAACCGGCTCATCATCCCGATCCGCGACGAGCGCGGGCGCGTGATCGGCTTTGGCGCGCGCGCGCTGGCCCCCGACGACAACCCCAAGTACCTCAACTCGCCGCAGACGCCGCTGTTCGACAAAAGCCGGACGCTGTTCGGCCTGGACGCCGCCAAGCGCGCCATCCGCGACACAGAGACGGCGGTGATCGTCGAGGGTTACATGGACGCCATCCAGGCGCACCAGACCGGCTTCCTCAACGTGGTGGCGCAGATGGGCACCGCCATGACCGAGCCGCAGCTCAGGCTGCTCGTGCCGCGCTGGGCGCGCTGCATCATCCTGGCGCTCGACGCCGACGCCGCCGGGCAAAGCGCCACCATGCGCAGCCTGGAGGTAGCGCGCGCCGCGCTTCAGGCGGACTACACCGGCAAGCTCAAGGTCGAGCTGCGCGTGCTGCAAATTCCCGACGCCAAAGACCCCGACGACCTGCTGCGCGAGGACCCGGCGCGCTGGCAGGCGCTGGTGGACGCCGCCGTGCCGGTGGCCGACTACGTGATTGACACCGAGATCGCCGCGCTGCCGGCGGACGCGGGCGCGCAGCAGGTCGAGG
>CAZDVL010000466.1:0-2079 GCA_964508745.1 uncultured Anaerolineaceae bacterium
GTCGGCGTCGCGGTCGGCGTCACGGTCGCGTAGTAGATTGTGCCGTTCCAGGTGCGGTCGGGGAACGTGCACGGGTTGTTGGTGAAGTTGCGCGTCAGGCAGACCGCCGGGTCGGCAAACAGGCCGCCCACGCCGATCCCCGCGGTGATCGAGATGTCGGCATTGCTCACCGTGCGCCCGCCGGAGGTGTAGTACATGTCCACCGGCTGCGTCGGGTCAACGGTGAGGTAGAAACCGTAGGTGCCGGGCTGCAGCACCGGGCCGCTGACCGCCAGCGGCGTGCGGCCGTCCGGGCCAAGCCCCACCACCGGCGCCGAACCCATCAGCGTCCAGGCGGCCGGGTTGGTCTCGCTGCCGATGTAGCTGCCGCTGCGGTAGTACACGCTGACGGTGGTGTTGCCCGCGCCCACGTTCACATCGAAGCTGGTAACCTGCAGCGGGTTGATCACCGTCACGTCGAACATGTTGCCGTGGAAGTAGCGCCCGTCATTGGCGAACAGCGTCGTGATCGAGCCTGTCGGCGGCGGCGGCGGGTCGGTCGGCGTCGGCGTGTTCGTCGGCGTCAGCGTGATCGTCGGCGTCAGCGTGGCCGTCGGCGTGTTGGTGGGCGTGCTGGTCGGCGTCGGGGTGGGCGTGGGCGTGCCGGGCGGCGTGACCGTCATCTGCGGCCCGCCGTAGGTCGCGACGAAGCTGTAGCTGCCCGCCGGGAGGCTCACAAAGGCCTCGCCCCGGCCCTTGATAGACTGCGCGCTGAAGGCGACCGGGATGCCGTTCACCGTCACCGCGGACAGGCCGCTGCCGTTGTAGTTCAGCGGGATGATGGTGCTCAGGCTCTCGCTGCCCGCCGGCGCGGCCAGGTTGAACGTCAGCGTGTTGGTCAGGCCGTTCCAGGCGATGTCGCTGTAGTCGGCGGCGTAGCGCGTCTCTGTAAACTCCAGGAAGCGGTCAGCGTCCCAGATAGGCGCGCCCACGCTCTGCGCGTAGGCCAGCGTGCCGGCGACCCAGGGCGTCGTGCCGTAGCTCACACAGTCCACCTGGAAAAACGCAAGGATGGCGGAATAACCGCCGGCCTGGCTGTTGTCAATCAGCTCGCGCGAGACGTTCAGCGCGGTCGTGTTGTTCAGGCCCTCGTAGGCGAGCTGGCACAAAAGCTGAATGTCAACCAGCGGCGTGGCCTGCTGGTAGTAGTCGAGGATCACGCCGTCACTGCGCACCATGCGCATCGGCTGGCCGCTGCCGTTCATGTAGCCGTGCGGCCAACTGCCATCCTGCTGCCGCAGCCACATGCCAACGGTGAACAGGTCAGAGTTGAATTTGACGCCGTACTGCAGGCCAAGCTCGGCGGCGTCGGTCCAGCCCAGCCAGCCAATATCGTGCGCGCGCACCGTGCGCGACTTCGGGCTGGAGTAGCTGCCGGCGTACCAGGTGCTGGCGACGTTGTAGCCCTGCGTGATGTTCTCGACGTTGAACGGCGGGTACGAGTCTGGCCGGTAAACAAACGGGTGCATGCCGAACTCGTGGCCCTGCGCCCGCCACCCCTGGATGGTGGCGTCGTTCGGCGCGCCAATCGAGAGGTAGGTGGTGAGCGTGCCGCCGTAGCTGGCGACGGTGTTCTGCAGCTCTTCATACCACGCGGTCGGGTTGGCGTGCGCGTCGCTGGTGGCGATCAGCAGGGTGCGGGCCGTGCCGGGGAAGTACCACAGGCGCGGCAGCGGGCGCACGCTCTCGACGGCCTGGCGCACCAGCCGCGCAAACAGGCGCTGCTGCTCGTCGGCCTGGACGATGGGCAGGCGGCTGCGGTCAACCCAGTGGTTGCCGTCGGCGCTCAGGTACAGGTCGCGCGTGCGGAAGATGCCGTCGCCGTCCACGTCCACGTTGGCGTTGGCGGGGTTGCCCTGGCGCATCAGCACGATGCTGCGGGCCAGGTCATAGGTGAACGCGGCGGCCCGGCCGTCGCTGGTGGCTACCACGGCGGGAAAAGCGGTGGCGGTCGCCGCGTCGCTGTAAAGCTGCGCGACCATCACGGCGCCGGGCAGCGTGTTGTACTGCGTGGCCGTGCCGTGATACTGGATCGTCTGG
>CAZDVL010000467.1:0-2076 GCA_964508745.1 uncultured Anaerolineaceae bacterium
CTGGACGACGGAAGCTGGCGGCAGCACGCGCAGGGCCACGATTTTGTGACGTAGGCGCGGCGGTTACGCTGTATAATGGCCGGGCACTTAACCGCCTGACCGGAGACGCGCCGTTGTTGAAACCGCTGCTGCTGACGCTCGCCTGCGCCCTGTTCCTCACCGTTCACCCCCTGCCCGCCGCCGACGCGCCGCTGCTGTCGCCCCGGCTGGGCATCACGCACATCAGCCTGGTGGCCGACGCCACCAACCCCGAACGCTACGAACACGCGCTGGCGCTGGGCGCGGGCTGGAACCGCTGGCCGCTGTACTGGGATCACGTGCAGCCGACGCCGCGCACCTGGGCGTGGGCCGCTTACGACCAGCTTGTGGCCGGCGACCTCGACCACGGGCTGAAGATCAACGCGATTCTGCTGGGCCGCCCGGCGTTCTACCAGGACGGCGCGCGCATCACCGGCCTCAACAAGCCGATCTTCGCCGACGGGACCGACCTGCCCGCCGCCGGCAAAACCCTCAACCCCGACAACCCCTGGGCCGTGTACGTGTGGGAGGCCGTGAACCGCTACCGGCCCGGCGGCACGCTGGGGCAGCGGCGCGGCTGGGACGACAGCCGGGGCATCCGCGTGTGGGAGGTGTGGAACGAGCCGGATTACGAGTCGTTCTGGGGCGGCAGCATCGCGGACTATGCCCGCCTGCTCAAGGTGGCCTATATCGTCGCCAAACTGGCCGACCCCGACGCGCAGGTGATGTTCGGCGGGCTGCTCTACCCGACCGAGTCTAACTGGCTGGCGCAGGTGCTGGGCATCTTCAGCTACGACCCGCAGCGCGAACAGTTCAACTGGTACATGGATATGGTGGCTATCCACAACTACGACTACCCCTGGCGCAGCGGCTGGCTGACGCTGTATGTGCGCGAGACGCTGGCCGCTTACAACCTCAAACGCCCGATCTGGCTCAACGAAACCGGCGTGTCGGTGTGGGACGACTACCCCGGCCCGCTGTGGACGGCGGCCCGGCCCGCAGAACGGCTGCACGCCGCCACCAGCGAGCAGCAGGCGGCCTTCATCATCCAGAGCGCGGCGCACGCCTGGGCTGAGGGCGCGGACGTGGTCATGTATCACCAACTGTACGACGACTGTGGCAACCAGCCGCCGGGCACGACGTTCGCCTTCCACCGCGGCGAGCTGTGCCGGGGCGGCGCGGACTGTTCCGGCGAGGCGTTCGGGCTGTTTCGCAACCCGCGCAGCGCCGTCTGCTTCAACCAGCACCCCCGGCCAGACACGCCGCGGCCGTCAGCGGCGGCCTTCCGGCTGCTGGCGCGCGTGTTCGGCGCCGCGCCGCACGACGCCGCCGCGCTCAGGCCGCTCAACAGCGGCGCGACCGTCGCCATCTTTGATTACCAGCAGGCCGGCGAGCGCGTCTATGTGCTGTGGAACCGCACGTTCGCGCCGCTGGACATTGACCTGCCGGCGGACGGCGGCGCGACCGTTTACACGCTGGCCGCCGAGCGCCGCGTCCAGCCGGGCGCGGACGGCAGCTATCGCCTGACGCTGCCGCCCGCCGCCCGCACCAGCTACCCGAACCTGGAGCCGGGCGACGTGACCGCCATCGGCGGGCCGCCGCTGATCGTGGTGGCGCGCCTGGGCGACGACACGCCGCGCGCCGCGCTGGACGCCATCGCCGGGGGGACGGCGGGCGGCGCTGGCTAGGGCCGTTTGAGGAACAGCGCGGAGCGCGTGACCTCGATCACGACGACGTTGTTCTGGTTGCGCCCGGTGTGCTTCATGGTGACGATGCCCGCCTCCGGGCGCGACCGGCTCTCGCGTTTGGCGACGATTTCCGTCTCGACGTAGAGCGTGTCGCCGTGAAAGACCGGCTGCGGGTGCGCGACGCTCTCGTAGCCCAGGTTGGCGACAATCGTCCCCTGCGTGAGGTCGGGCACAGAGATGCCGACCGCCAGCCCCAGCGTGAAGATGCCGTTGACGATGCGCTGGCCGTAGGCGGTTTTGCTGGCAAAATCCTCGTTGATGTGCAGCGGTTGGGTGTTGAGCGTGAGGGCGCAGAACAGCGTGTTGTCGG
>CAZDVL010000468.1:0-2070 GCA_964508745.1 uncultured Anaerolineaceae bacterium
AGGCCCGCCAGTAAATCCCCTGCCATGCGCTGCGCTCCATCTGCTGCCTGCGGCTGTGCTGGCGCTACTGTACCACAAGCCGGCCAGCGCGTCAGCGTGCGGCCTGAGCTGCCGCCCCCAGCCTCAATCATTAGGGGGAAGCGCGCGCGGTGTGTTAAGGTACAATGGTTACGGATAACCTCACTGCGAAGGTATGAAGCGCCATGCGACGCGGAACCCTCATCCTGCTTGTGTTTATAATCGCAGCGGCGGCGGTGATCGGCGTCAGCCAGTTCCTCCAGCGCCAGCCGCCCACCGAGTTCACGCTCGTGGTCAACCCGCTGGCCGCCGGCTGGGCGCGCGAGGCGGTGGCGCGTTTCAACAGCGCCGCCCCGCTGGTCAACGGCACGCAGCGGGTGCAGTTCGCCGTGACCACGCTCGACGACATCGCCGTGTGGCAGGACACCCCCGGCTGGACCGCCGACAACCGCCCGGCCGCCTGGCTGCCGGCGGCCTCGGCGGCGGTGAGCTACAGCAGCCGCTTCACCACGCTGATTCCGTCGCTGGCGCGCACGCCGCTGGTGTGGGGCGCGTACCAGAGCCGCGCCGAGGTCGCCACCGAGGGCGGCGCGCGCCCGCTCGACTGGGACGCGGTGCAGGCCGCCGCCGCCGCCGAGTCCTGGGCGGCGCTGGACGGCGGCAGCGCCGACTGGCGCTTCGTCAAGCTGGCCTTCCCCCGCCCCGACCAGACCATGACCGGCCTGGCGGCGCTGTTCACCGCCGCCGCCGACTACGCTAACGCGGCCTCCGTCACCGGCAGCGCCCTGCGCGACGGCGCGTTTCGCGCCTGGCTGGAGCCGGTCATCGCCAGCGTGCCCAACTTCCAGACGCTGGGCGCAGACCCGGCGGCGGCGATGGCGCGCGGGCCGTCCACCGTCGAAATCGCGCTGCTGCCAGAGGCCCTCTGGCTGAACAACCTGCGCGGGCTGGCCGGCAGCGAGCCGGTCGTGCTGGCCTACCCACAGTTCCAGCTTGTGCTGGACTTCCCGCTGGCGGCCTGGGCCAGCGCCGCCGAAGTGACCGACACCGAGCGCGCGGCGGTGCAGGCCCTGGGCGCCTGGCTGGCCGCGCCCGCCCAGCAGGCCACCCTGCCCGACCACGGGCTGCGCCCGGCCCAGGCCGAGCCGGACGCCAGCGCCGCGCTGTTCGCGGCCGGCGTGCCCTACGGCATCCTCTACGAGCCGGATTACGGCCAGGCGGTTCAGCCGCCGGCCCGCACCGACGCGCTGAGCCTGATCCAGTGGTTTACCAACAGCCAGCGCCGCTGAACCGTTTTATCGCCCGCTGTGTCAGTCATTAAGGAGCAATGTGCGCTATGAACCACCGACGCATCGCGGTAAGCCTGCTGCTGCTGCTGGCGCTGCTGGCGCTGGCGGCCTGCGAGAGCGGCACACCCGGCCCGCAAACCGGCGGCCGCCCGGAAAACGCGGTTGACATCTCCATCGTTTACTCGCCGGAAGCTGAGCTGTTCATGCCGCAGATCATCGCCGACTTCAACGCCGCCTTCGCCAGCGGCAAGAACCCGGTCACCGGCGCGCCGCTGGCCGCCGGCGAGCGCCCTATCTATGTGACCGGCAAAGCCGGGTCGTCGGGCACGGTGATGCAGGGCGTCGTCAACGCCATCCTCGCGCCCAACAACCAGAACGTCGAGCGCCCGACCATCTTCAGCCCGTCAGTCAGCCACTGGCTGGCGCTGGCCAACTACCAGAGCGGGCGCCAGCTTTTCGACCTCAACGACGTGCAGGCGACCGCGCTGGCCCCGGTCGTCATGGCCATCTGGGAGAGCCGCCTGCAGGCCATCCGCGACACGGTGGGCCACGATGAAGTCGGCTGGGAGGAGCTGCTCGGCGTGCTCAACAGCCCCAACGGCTGGCAGGATTACGGCTTCAGCGGGCGGCGCACCGTCTACTACGGCCACACCGACCCGTTCATCAGCTCGACGGCGCTCTCCACGCTCATCGCCGAGTTTTACGCCGCGGCCCGCGAGACCGGCTTCACCGGGCGGCGGCTGACGCTGGACGTGGTCAACGA
>CAZDVL010000469.1:0-2060 GCA_964508745.1 uncultured Anaerolineaceae bacterium
GCGCGGATGCCGCTTTTGACCGCCGCGCCGTTGCCGATGTTGTACGGGTGGCGCACGACGCGCGCGCCGTGCGCCGCCGCGACCTGGCCGGTGCTGTCGCGCGAGCCGTCGTCCACCACGATCAGCTCGTGATAGCCGGCGGCGCGCAGCATGTCCAGCATCTGGCCGATGACCGCTTCCTCGTTGTACGCCGGCATCACAATCGAAATACGCGGGGTGTGTTCCTGGCCCGCGGCGGCGGGCGCGGCCTGCGCCGTCGGCGTCGAATCCATCACGAGGCCTCCCCGCGCGCCCAGCGCGCCACACGATCCACAATAAAGGCGGTCACGTCAATCTGTTCGGCCATCATCCGCTGGTGGCGCTGGCGGAACGTCTGCGGCGCGTCCACGTCCGCCAGAATCGACTCGGCACAGTCGAGCGCGTCCGCCTCCAGCGCGCGCGCGCCGTTGAAGTTGAACACCATCTGGTAGCGCTGTTCCAGCTCGTCGGTGTAGCCCCGGCTGGAGGTCGAGAGGAAGATGGCCGGCACGCCAAGCTGCGCGCTCTCGCTGGCCATCGTCGCGCTCTCGCCGAACAGCAGGCGCGCACGCGCCAGCACGTGATGCACATCGCCGCGCTGGCCCTTGTACGCATACGCGGCCAGGTCTGGCGGCAGCGGCGCTTCAGAGCTGATCAGGACGCGCCCGTGCTGTTCCAGGCGGCGCACCACGTTGTGTACGTCGCGCACGCCGTAGTCGCCGGCGTCGTGGTGGCTCTGCCACGAGACGAGCCGCACGAACGTGAACGGCTCGCCGGGTTCCAGGCCGTCCGCGGCCAGCTTTGCGGGGTCGGGCGTGAAGCGCGCCGGGTGCAGGTATGGCAGCTCCTGGAAGCCGGCGTAGCGTTCCTGCTTCGGCCCCAGGTCGTCGCGGTACGAGCGCGGCGTGAAAATGCGCGTGGCCAGCGGGTAGGTGATGGCGTTGGAGAGGCGGGCGTGTTCGGTGTCGTAGAACACCAGCGCCGGGATGCCGCGCAGCCGCGCCGGGTAAACGATAAACGTGCCGCCGATGGCCGCTATCACTTGGGAACGGTGCTGCCCCAGCGCCCGCCAGACGCCGCTGCCGTGCTGCGCCAGCTCAACAGCGAGGCCGGCCACGCCGCTGCGCGCCCGGCTGAGGCAGCGGTGCGCCAGCCCGGCCTCGTCGAGCAGCGCCAGCGTCAGGTCCTTATCGCGCGAGAGCAGCAGCACATCGTGGCCCGCCGCCCGCCACTCAGCGATCGCGTTCTTAAAAAAATGGAAGTGGGCCGGGTGTGTGATGTCCAGCGCGATGCGCAAATGCTCGCCCAAGCCGGGTTCTCCTCACAGGTCAACGGCGCACCACTATAGCACAGCGGCCAGCCTCTTTCTATGTTGGAGGCGCGCCCAGGGCCGGCTTCTGCAGAATGCAGTACATGCTGATCGTGAAATAGGGTTCAAGGAATGGGACGCTGCGCAGCGCCGAGAACACCTTCATCGCCGCCGCGGCGAACAGGGTTTTGTCGCGCTGGCGGTTGTAGAGCAGCTTCACACACTCAAGCCCCGACGCCGCGAATATTCGCCGGTACTCCTCCGGCGTCAGCGCGCTCAGCTCAAGCTCGCGCACATCGTCTATGCCGATCTGGCGCGCGTTGGCCCGGCGAACGAGCGCGGCCTCGCCCAGCACAAGATGCCACCAGGGGATGGCAGGCAGGCCGACGGCCAGCACCGGCGCGCCGTGAAAGCCGAACGGGCTGTAGTACAGGCCGCTGAAGCCGCTGTACAGGCGGCCGCCGGGCCGCAGCCGCTCGGCGATCTGCGCCATCACGACCGCCATGTTAGTGATGTGCTCGAATGTGTTTTTCGACACGATGTAGTCGAACGGCGCCGCCGCCGGGTAATCCTCAAGCGCGATGTTCAGAAACACGACCCGACCCACCAGCTCCGGGTAGTTCAGCCGCAGGTTTTCGTTGGCAAACTCGATCAGGCGCGCGTTGGTGTCCACGCCGACCACCTGGGCGGCGCCCGACTGAGCGATGTGAATACACAGGCTGCCGTGCCCGCA
>CAZDVL010000470.1:0-2054 GCA_964508745.1 uncultured Anaerolineaceae bacterium
CAGGTTACAGATTGGCAACAACTCCGGGTTACGCTGTGCAGGTATTGTGCGACAATGCGGCCTTGCCGGCAAGCAAAGGAAAACACCGGATGAAGAAGCCCCACAGATTTGCCCTGTTCCTCACAATCGTGGTCGCCCTGTCGAGCGTCGTTGTGGTGAATGCTCAAGCGACAACTGGCGAAACCACGTTTATCACGCTGGGCAGCACTATCGCGGTCGAGGGCGGCGGCGTCGCGGTTGACGGCAGCACCGTGACGATCCAGACGGCGGGAACGTTCAGTTTCAGCGGCGCGCTCGCGGACGGCGCAATCGTCGTGGACACGGCGGACAGCGGGCTGGTCCGCCTGATTCTGAACGGCGTTGAGCTTCACAGCCCCGACGAAACGCCGCTTCGCGTTCAGCGGGCGGAGGCGGCCGCGCTCGTCCTCGCCGATGGGGCGGAAAACCGCATCTCCGACGCGGACCGGGACGACGACGATGACACCGACCCCTCAGCGATCTTCAGCGCCCCGCCCCTGACCGTCGAGGGCGCTGGCAGCCTGGTGGTGACGGCCGCCAACCAGGGAATCCGCGCCCGCGAAGCGCTGGCGATTGAAGGCGGAAACCTCACGATCAACGCCGGCGATGACGCCGTTCATTCGGAAGGCGACTTCGTGATGAACGCCGGCGCCGTCGTGATCTCCGCCCGTGAGAAGGGCATCCACTCCACATACAACCTGGAGATCAACGGCGGCAGCGTCAGCGTCCTGGACTCCGATGAAGGCTTTGAAGGCGGATTTATCACCATTAACGACGGCAGCGTTGACATTGTCGCGCGCGACGACGGCATTAACGTCTCGATACCGGACGACGATACCGGAGCGGCCAATCCGTACTTCCTGCGCATTAACGGCGGCTTCGTCGCCGTGAACGCCGGCGGCGACGGGCTTGACTCGAACGGCTCAATTGAGATGACCGGCGGGGTGGTTCTCGTCAACGGCCCGACGGGGGATGGGGACGGCGCGCTGGACTATGACCTCACGTTCAACATCTCCGGCGGGCTGCTGGTGGCGGCGGGCAGCGCCGGCATGCCGCAGGCGCCGAGCGCGTCCTCAGCGCAGAATTCGGTGCTGATCAACCTCAAAGCGGCGCAGCCCGCCGGAACGCTCTTTCACGTTCAGACGAGCAGCGGCGCTGAAATCCTGACCTTCGCGCCCGCCAAGCGCTACCAGTCGGTTGTGTTCTCCCTGCCGGAACTCGTTTCCGGCGAGAGTTATGCCATCTACACCGGCGGCAGTTCCACCGGCGCGGAAAGTTTCGGGCTGTACCAGGGCGGCGCGTACACACCGGGCGCGCTGGAGAGCAGCTTCACGGTCGAGGACACGGTAACGCTGCTTGGCAATGTCATGCGGCGGCGGCGGTAGCCTGTCGTATAAGGCGCGCGACCGCTGGCGCGGCGCTGGATCAAACGAAAAGCAGCGCAGGCACAGCCGCTTGCGCTGCTTTTATTGCGCCGGTCAGCGTGCGCTAGCCGCTTACTGCCTGCTTCACCAGTGCGATGATCTTTTTCTCCACTGCGGGCGTCAGGGCGGTCAGCGCGAAGGCTGTCGGCCACATCGCGCCGTCGTCGAGCCGCGCCGTGTCGTTGAAGCCCAGCGTCGCATAGCGCGTCTGGAACTTGTCCGCGCCCTGAAAGAAGCAGACAATCTTGCCATCGCGGGCGTATGCCGGCATCCCATACCACGTTTTTGGCGCCAGCGCCGGCGCGTTCACGGTGATGATCTCGTGCAGCCGCGCCGCCATGCTGCGGTCCGGCTCCGGCATTTCGGCGATCTTCGCCAGCACGTCGCCCTCGCCCTGCGCCTTGTTCTTGCTCGCGCGCGCTTCCGCCTTCAGCTCTTTGGCGCGTTCCTTCATCGCGGCTTTTTCGTCGTCCGTGAATCCCGCAGCCTGCTTCGTGGCTTTCTGGCCCATCGAAAACTCCTCCCCTGTCTGGCGGTGAACAGCGTTCAGATCGCGTGGTGATCCACCCGCCGCCGCCGATTGTAGCACGTTTGGCTGGCCGCCGCTGAACG
>CAZDVL010000471.1:0-2043 GCA_964508745.1 uncultured Anaerolineaceae bacterium
TTGAGGTGCTGAGCGTGATCCTCTCTGGCGCGCGCGTGCTGATTATGGACGAGCCAACGTCGGCGCTCTCGCCCGGCGAGGTGGAGCGCCTGATCCAGTTGATTGACGACCTGCGCAAACAGAAACGCAGCATTATTTATATCTCACATTTTCTCGACGAAGTGATGCGCGTGGCCGACCGGATCACCGTCCTGCGCGACGGGCGCAAGGTCGCCACGCTGGCGCGCGCCGACACCAGCAAAAATGAGGTGATTTCGCTGATCCTGGGGCGCGAGATCAACGCCGAGCTGCCGCCGGCGGCGCACCGGGAGCACGAGCGCACGCTGCTGGAGGTCAAGCACCTGCACGCGGACGTGTTCAGCGACGTGGATTTCAAAGTGGACACCGGCGAGATCGTCGGCATCTACGGCGCGATCGGCGCGGGCCACTTCGACCTGGCGCGCGCCATCTTCGGCATGTACCGCGTGGACAGCGGCCAGGTGGTGGTGGACGGCGAGCCGTTCCCGCCCAACCACAGCGCCAGCCACGCCATCGCGTGCGGGGTGGCCTACGCCACCGAGTCGCGCCGCAAAAGCCTGCTGATGGACGAGCCGATCTACCGCAACGTGACGCTGCCGCACCTGGCGCGCATGGGCCTTATCCCGCAGGCCAGCAAAGAGCTGGAGATGGCGCGCCCGGCGATCACCAGCGTCAACGTGCAGCCGCCCGACCCGCTGAACCCGGTCGGCAAGCTTAGCGGCGGCAACCAGCAGAAGGTCGCCATCGCCCGCTGGCTGACCGTGCCGCCCAAGGTGCTGGTCGTCAGCGAGCCGACGCGCGGCATGGACGTGGGCGCGAAAAGCGAGGTGCTGAGCATCCTGCGCAACCTGCGCAACCAGGACTACGCCGTGCTGGTGGTCTCGTCAGAGCCAGAGACGATACTGGCAGTGTCAGACCGTGTGATCGTGATGTCGCACGGGAAAGTTGTCGCGCATCTGCAAAATGACGCATCGCTGAATAAAGACGTACTGATGAGGCTGCTATGACCGCACAAACCGAAAACCCTGGCATCGCAAAAGCTGATGGCATCGCCGGCAGGCTGCCCGCCTCGTGGGCCGGGCGGCTGCGCGTGCTGGCCCCGCTGTGGACGCTGATCGCCCTGATCCTGTTCTTCAGCCTCGCCTCTGAAACCTTCCTGCGGCCGGTCAACCTGAACAACATCCTGGCGCAGGTCTCCACGCTGGCGATCCTGGGAACTGGCATGACCTTCGTGCTGCTCACCGGCGAGATTGACCTGAGCATCGCCTCGGTGGTCACGCTCACCGGCGTGTTCTCGGCGCACCTGTTCGCCAACCTGGGCTGGCAGGAACCGGCGCCGATGCTGGCCGGCATCGGCCTGGCGACGCTGCTGGGCATCATCGGCGGCGTCGCCAGCACGCGCTTTCGCATCCCCTCGTTCATGTCCACGCTGGCCGTCTCGCTGATCGCGTCGGGCCTGAGCATCTTCATCAGCCAGGGGCGCATCATCTTCGAGATTTCGGAGCTGTCGTCGTTCCTGGGCAGCGGGCGCATCGGCGGCCCGGACGGCATCCGCGTGCTGGTGATCGTGGCGGCGGTGTGCCTGTTCACGGCGCACCTGGTGCTGCGCTACACGCGCTACGGGCGCTACGTCTACATGACCGGGGCCAACAAGTCGGCGGCGCGGCTGGCCGGCGTCAACACCGGGCTGATCACCGCCTCGGCGCTGGCGATCTGCGGCTTCACCGCCGGGCTGGCCGGCATCGTCCAGATGGGCCGCCTGGGCAGCGCCCAGCCGCAGGTGATCAACAGCCTGCTGATCGACACCATCGGCGCGGTCGTGCTGGGCGGCACCGCCCTCACCGGCGGGCGCGGCGGCATCCCGCAGACGATCATCGGCCTGCTGATCTACGGCACGCTGCGCAACGGCCTGGACAACATCCCCAGCATTGACAGCTTCCTGAAGGAATTTATCACCGGCGTCGTGCTGCTGGTGGCGCTGCTGGTCAACGTGGTGTTCTCTGGCAAGACGCCGCGCGACCGAAC
>CAZDVL010000472.1:0-2043 GCA_964508745.1 uncultured Anaerolineaceae bacterium
AGCACCCAATAGCGCGGTGTTCGCTGACACTGTAATATGTACGTGACTTAGCGAATATGAGTTGCTCGTTCTTACAGGGAGGAAAGTGCATGCAGCAGTTTCGAAACGCGGCCGTGGCGCTGCTCGTCGGCCTGGCCTTATCGCTGACCGTGTCGGCGCAGGACAGCAGCGGCGCCGCCCCTTTTGATTACGGCGTGGTCGTCAGTTTGCCCGGCCAGGACTTCAGCGCCGTCAGCGCCAGCCTGCAGCAGCTCGGCGTGAACTGGGTCAAGCACGAAATCCCCTGGCGCGATTTTGAGCGCGCGCAGGGACAGATCGACTTCGCGCTGCTGGACAGCGTCGTGCAGGCGCTCGAAAGCGGCGGCTACCAGATTTTGTTCAGCATCTTCGCAGCGCCCGACTGGGCGCGCAGCATCCAGGAAGAAAGCGGACCGCCCGACGACATGGCTGCCTTCAGCGCCTTCGCCGGCGCCCTGGCCGCCCGCTACGCGGGCCGCGTAGACGCTTACGAGATCTGGAGCGAACCCAACCTGCGCAGCCGCTGGAAAAGCCTGGTGCACCCCATCGGCGCCGAGAGCTACATGGCGCTGCTGCGCGCCGGCTATGAGGCGATCAAAGCCGCCGACCCGGCGGCGGCTGTCGTCAGCGCGGGGCTGGCCTCGACCGGCTATAACGACGCGGTCAACGCCGCCGCCGGCGACCTGGAGGTCAACGCGATTGATGACCGCGTGTTCCTTGAGAATCTGTACGCGGCCGGGCTGGCCGACTACAGCGACGCCGTCGGCGTGAACGCGATGGGCTGGGCCAACCCGCCCGACTCGCGCTGCTGCGAGCCGTCAGCCGGCGTCGAAACGCACTTTGAGGACGCGCACTTCTATTTTCTCGAAACGCTGGAAGCCTACCGCCTGATCATGAAGCGCAGCGGCGACGGCGCGACGGCGCTGTGGGTGACCGCCTTCGGCTGGGGAACCAGCCAGGACCTGGGCGAGCCAGACGCGCTCAACGAGTTCATGGCCTACACGGACCTGACGGAACAGGCGCGCTATATCCGCCGCGCGTTTGAGATCGGCTTCTGGCTTGATTACGTGGGGCCGATGTTCCTCTACAACCTCAACGGCTGCCTGGCGGCGGCCAATTACAGCCTCGACGGCTGCTACTACAGCCTGCTCGGCCCGGACGGCGCGCCGCGCCCGGCGTTCGACGCGGTGGCCGCGCTGGACAAACAACTGCGCCCGCCAGCCGCCGAGCCAGCGCCTGAGACAACGCCCGAACCCGCTTCCTGAGCAGCCGGCATCCGCAAGCCCGCCACAGCCAGCCGCCGCGCTGGCTGTGGCGCTGGCGGCCGCAGCCTCGCGGGTCAGGTGCGCGCTTTGCTGGCGTACACCGCCGCCAGACGCAGCGCCTCGCGCGCCACTTCATCGCGCAGATCGCGCGGCTCCAGCACCTCCGCCTGCGCCCCCCAGGAGCGCAGCCAGGGCAGCAGCAGCCGCCAGTCCGACACCCGCATGGTCAGCAGCGACCGGCCGTCGTCCAGCGAGATCAGGCGGCAGTTCGCCGGCAGGGCGTGCTCACGCTCCCTCACAGCGGGCGTGGCCGCGGCTGTGAAGCCGATAACCACCTCGACAGATGCCTCAGCGGGGTCGCCCGCCAGCACGCCGGGAACGCCGGAAAAATAGCGGCGGCGCTCAAAGCGCGGCGGAATCTCATACGTGACCGGCAGAAGCTGCACCCGCTTCACCTGCTGGAGCCAGAACGAGCCTGTGCGTTTGTGAACATAGTCATAACCGACCGCGCACAGCGTCCCCTCGACAGCCATCTCGATAAAATAGGTGGCGAACTCGACCACGCGAACCGCGCTGTTGTTGGCGCGCTTGTGCCAGAAGCGCACACGCCGCTGCTCTGACCACGCCCGCGTAAAAGCCTCCAGCGCGCTGACAAACGCCCGGTCAATTGAACGGCTGCGCATCATCTCGGCCATAATCTGCGTGTGCGCGGCCAGCGGCTCTGGCAGCGCCGTGCTCACCTTTGCGAGCGCCGAGATCA
>CAZDVL010000473.1:0-2040 GCA_964508745.1 uncultured Anaerolineaceae bacterium
AGCGCTGGTGGAAAATCTGGTACATGTGGACGTACTGCGTCACCGGGCACGTCTCACACTGCTACCGCCCCTGGGTCATCTACGACCTGGCGCAGCAGGCCAGCGTCCACGCGCCGCTGGCCAGCCAGTTCGCGCCGGCCAGCGCCATCACGCTCAAGGCGCGCGCCGCGCTCGACGCGGCGCGCAGCAGCGGGCCGGTGCGCGCGCTGCTGCCGCGCCGCTGCGACGTGGTGTGCAGCGGCGTGGTCGAGGTCTACCGCCGCACCTGCTGCTGCAGCCCCTGGATCATTGACGATTTCCGTCTGCCGGACCTGATCCGCGACCTGGAGGACCTGCTGCCGCACGACCCGTTCATCCCGGACATCCCGGACATCCCCTTCCCGCCGCGCCCAGGGCCAGACCCGGCGCCGTTCGACGTGCCCTTCCTCAAAGAGGGCGCGCTCGACAAACTGGCGCTGAACGCCGCCCGCGACCTGCAGGCCATCCGCTCGCTGCCGCGCGCCGAAATTGCCGACTACATCAACGCCCGCCCCTACCTGCTGTGCCGCCGGTCGTGCGGCGCGCCGGTCAAGATGGGGCAGGGCTTCATCAACCCGGACGGCCGCTTCCAGATCTGCTGGCGCGAGCCGCTGCGCCTGCTGCTGCACAACTGCCACGACGAGTACGCCTACGTTGTGCGCCAGCTCATCAACGGCGTGTGGGTGACGATCTACAACGGCCTGGCGGCCAACATCTGGTTCCACTATGGCGACGACGCCAGCCTGGTGTCGTACCACCGGCAGGCGCGTTCCTGCCGCGACAACGACTTCCCCGGCGAGGGCGCGTTCGCGCTGTTACAGGACATTGGCGACACCAACAGTTGGCGGCTGGCGACGCCCAACGCCGCCGGCTGGGATCGCACCGGCGCGGCCAGCTACAACAGCGGCCTGCTCGACCCGGTGGCCAACCCCGCCGACGCGCTGGGCAAGCTGAAGAACCGCAACCTGGGCGGCACGCTCAAGCTGCTCTACCACTTCAGCGAGGACATGAAAACCGTCGGCGCGGTCTACTACCGCATCAGCGTGCGCCCGACCGACGCCACCGGCGCGCCCACCGGCGCGCCCGAATACCTCTCTGACGGCCTGTCGTGGAAGTACATGACCGGCGGCGGCGACGTGCTGCCGGACACGCTCGGCCCGGTTCCCCCGGTCGGCGGGCAGGATTATCTCTACAAAATCCCCTACGACGCCGACCGCGACTGGCAGGGCAACCAGTATCACGGCTACCTCAACACCAACGAGGCGCGCTTCAACACGCCGGGCCGCTGGCTGCTGACGCTGGAGGTGTTCAACGCCGCCGGCCAGCGCCTGCGCCCCACCGGCACGGCCGACCCCGCCGACGGCGTGGCCGGCGCGACCGCCGGCTTCACCTTCCGCCGCTGGTATCAGGAATTCGGGCCGACGGCGAACGTGCCGTATGCCGCGCTGACGCATATGCTGTGGTGGGACAACCGCCGCGCCGCCGCGCTCATCGTGGACCTGCGCGTCGGCGGCGCGCCCTTCACCGGCCAGTGCCAGTTCCTCGAAGGGCCGGGCTCGCAGACGTTCAGCGTCGGCTACCGCGCCTATCACCCGCAGGAAATGTTCCTGCTGAACTATTCGCTGTGGTGGCGGCGCGGCCTGGGCGGCCCGTCTGACTATCTGGTGGACGACAGCCCGTTCAACGCCGGCTACCCGCCGCTCGGCCCGCTGGCCGTCAGCCCGGCGCACACCTTCACCCACATGCTGACGCTGCCGCCGCTGCCGGCCAGCGGCCCGCCCAGCCGCTGCACGTTCTCGCTGCACCTGCGCAGCTACGTCAAAACGACCGACGGCGAAGTCTCCCTGGACCTGGGCGACTATGACTACGGCTCGTTCGCGCTGGGGATCACCTCGTAAGTAAGCGCCTATCAGGGGTAGGTATTCAATTCTACACGCTGACCCCTCCCCTAAATCCCCTCCCCGCTAACGCAGGGAGGGGACTTTGTTTCGTGGTCGCGCTGGCGCAGGGAGGGGACTTTGT
>CAZDVL010000474.1:0-2039 GCA_964508745.1 uncultured Anaerolineaceae bacterium
CCCGGCGCGATTATGGCCGTCACGTTCACCAACAAGGCCGCCGCCGAGATGCGCGCCCGCGCCGAGGCGCTGCTCGACGGCAGGCTGCGCGGCCTGCAGATCGGCACGTTTCACGCCATCTGCGCCCGCGTGCTGCGGCGCGAGGCCGAACACACGCCCTACCGCCACGACTACCAGATTTTCGACACCGACGACCAGCTCACGGTGATCGGCCAGGCGCTGGCGGAACTCAACATTGACCCCAAGCGCTACGCGCCGCGCCGCATCCTGGGGAGCATCTCCAACGCCAAGAACGAGCTGATCGCCCCGGCGCAGTACCATGCGCCCACTTATTACGGCGAGATCGTGGCGCGCGTCTACCAGCTTTATCAGGAAATGCTGGTCGCCAGCAACGCGCTGGACTTCGACGACCTGCTGATGCAGGCGGTGCTGCTGCTGGAGGGCAGCCCGGCGGTGCGCGAAAAGTACGAGCGCCTCTATGAACACATCCTGGTGGACGAGTTCCAGGACACAAACATGGCGCAGTACCGGCTGGTGCGGCTGTTTGGCCGCCCGCAGGACAACATCTTTGTCGTGGGCGACGAGGACCAGGGCATCTACGCCTTTCGCGGGGCGGACTACCGCAACGTGTTACAGTTTCGCAGCGACTACCCCGGCGCGCAGATGATCGTGCTGGCGCAGAACTACCGCTCGACGCAGATCGTGCTGGACGCGGCGCGCGCCGTGATCGAGCGCAACCCGCACCGCGTGGCGAAAGAGCTGTTCACCAGCCGCGAGGGCGGCGCGAAGGTCAACCTGTACGAGGCCTACAACGAAACCGAGGAGGCCGAATATGTGGCGCGCCGCATCGCCGAGATTCAGTACCGCGACCGGCTGGCGTTTCACAGCTTCGCCGTGATGTACCGCACCAACGCCCAGTCGCGCGCGCTGGAAGAAGCGTTTATCCGCGAGAACGTGCCCTATAAGCTGGTGGGCGGGGTGGCCTTCTACAAGCGGCGCGAGGTGCGCGACATTCTGGCGTACCTGCGCCTGGCGCACAACCCCGACGACACGGTGAGCTTCAGCCGCGTTGTGAACGTGCCCAAGCGCGGCATCGGCAAAAAGACGCTGGGGACGTTTCAGGCGTGGGCGGCGCAGCAGCGCCTGGGCCAGGGCGCGGCGCTGGACGCGCTGGCCGGCGGGGCGGCGTCGCCAATTACGGGGCGCGCGCTGGGCGAGCTGGCCGCGTTCGCCGCGCTGCTGCACGACCTGCGCCGGCTGGCCGCCGACGGCGACCTGGCGGCGGCCTTCGACGAAGTGATGGCGCGCACGCGCTACCGCTTCTACCTGCCGGAGATCAGCGACAGCGACGACCAGGTGATCGAGCGCGAGGAAAACCTGCGCGAGCTGCGCGGCCAGCTTGAGGCCAGCGCCGGCCAGACGCTGGCCGAGTTTCTGGAAGGCGTCGCGCTGGTGGCGGAGGTGGACACGCTGGACGAGACGGCGGACGCCGTCACGCTGCTGACGCTGCACGCGGCCAAGGGCCTGGAGTTTCCGGTGGTGTTCATCACCGGGCTGGAGGACGGCCTGCTGCCGCACACGCGCTCGCTGGACGACGCCGAGGGCATGGCGGAGGAGCGCCGCCTGCTGTACGTCGGCCTGACGCGCGCCAAAGACCAGGTGTGCCTGACGTATGCCTTCCGGCGCTTCCTGTTCGGCAGCAGCGACGCCAACGCGCCGTCGCGCTTCCTGGCGGACATCCCGGCGGCGCTGCTGGAGGGCCAGTTCACGGCGCGCACCGGCGGCCTGCGCGACAGCATCAGCTACCAGCGCGAGATCACCTGGGACGCGGGCGGGGCGTCCGCGTCGGC
Organism: uncultured Anaerolineaceae bacterium; assembly: GCA_964508745.1. Lineage (GTDB taxonomy): Bacteria > Chloroflexota > Anaerolineae > Aggregatilineales > Phototrophicaceae > DAOTWC01. Next base: position 1,851 of record CAZDVL010000474.1, read on the forward strand.
GCGGCGGGCCGGGCCGTTCGCCGACCAGCCGCTCCAGTTCCGCGCGGGCATGCAGGTGCGCCACGCCACGTTTGGCGACGGCGTGGTGATCGAAAGCCGGCGCAGCGGCCAGGATGAGGAAGTCACCGTGCAGTTCAAACAGGGGGGCATCAAGCGGCTGGCGGCCAGCTTCGCCAACCTCACCGTGCC
>CAZDVL010000475.1:0-2034 GCA_964508745.1 uncultured Anaerolineaceae bacterium
CGATCTTGACGCGCGCCACCAGCGCGGCGAACGCGCCCAGCGCCGCCAGCCAGGGCGCCGCCAGCACGATCGCGCCGCCGGCCACCGCGCCCACCGTCAGCGGCATCTCGATGATCACGTTGTCGTCGGCGTTGCGCAGAATCAGGCGGCGGATGTTGCCCTGCTCCACCAGGCGCTTGACCTGGTCCACGAGCTGGTTCCCGGCGACTTCGATCTCCTCAGAGAGCGTTTTCTTACCGTCGTGCGCGTCCTGAACTTCGGGTGTCTGTTTATCGGCCATTGTCCCTGCTCCTGTTTATGGTTGTGCCGCGTGGTTTCATCCTACCCTACTATACGCCGCAGACCGCCCTGGGGTTGCGCCCGGCGGCGCAGAATCAGCCCATGCCGCCGCCGCGCCGCGCGTGGTACACTGAGGGCTGGTAAGCGTTGAGTGTTATTAACGGCCTATGCGATTCTGGACAGCAGCCATTCTCATCGTCCTGACAGCCATCCAGCCCGCCGCCGCGCAGGAGTCCTTCACGCTGTGCGGCGTGGTGGATGTCATTGATTACCCCATTGACGGGCTGGTCGAGGGCTACGACGACTTCGGCCTGTTCCGCGCGCGCTTCGGCGGCAACCACGTCGGCGTGGACATCGGCTTCGAGCGCTGGGGCGACCCAGTGGCCGCCGCCGCGCGCGGGCGCGTCACCTACGCCGACCCCGAAGGCTGGGACACCGAAAAAGGCGTGGTCATCCTGGAGCACGCCTTCCCCGACGGCAGCACCGCCTACACGCTCTACGGCCACATGGAACAGTCCGACACCGTGACCTTCCCGCGCCTGGGCGACTGTGTCGAGCGCGGCCAGGTCGTCGGCACAATCGGCTGGCCGTCGCGCGGGCTGCCGCACCTGCACTACGAGGTCCGCACCTTCCTGCCCAACGACGGCGGGCCGGGCTATGTCGCGGGCAACCCGCTGGATTCCGGCTGGTATAACCCGTTCGACTTCACCGCGCTGTGGCGGCTGCGGCTGGCCCCCGGCTTCGTCGAGTCCGCCACCTTCCACACCGTCCCCACCGTGCCGCCCGCGCTGCTCGACAGCGGCGTTTACGTCGTCGCCAGCGGCAGCCTGATCGCAGGGACGCTGCCGGACGGCGCGGTGCTGTGGCGCGTGGAAACCAGCGGCGCGGTCACCGGGCTGGCGGCGCTGCCGGGCGGGCGCGTGGTCGCGCGGACGCACAGCGGCCAGACGATCACGCTGGAAAACGGGCGCTACCTGGCCGTGTGGGACGCGCCCGGCCCCGACACGCCGCTGATCACGCTGGGCGAGACGCTGGTCATCGCCAGCGCGGGCGGCGGCCTGGCGGCCTATGACCCGCTGGGCACGCCGCTGTGGACCGTGCCTGGCCCCGCCGCCGACGTGATCACGGTCGAGCTGACCGCCGGCGGCGACCAGGCGCTGGCGCTGGCGCGCACCAGCGGCGGCGTGCTCACGCGCGTCGTCCAGGCGGACGGCACGGTCGCGTTCGAGGCCACCTACGCGGACACGGTCGCCGCCGCCCCGGACCGCAGCGGCGGCTGGCTGCTGCTGGACGGCCCGCAGGTCAAGCGCATCGCCGGCGGCGCCAACCACAACATCGGCACGCTGGCCCCGCCGCCGGGCCGCGCGGGCCGCCTGACGGTGGACGTGCTGGGCAACACGTACATCTACGCGCGCGGCGACGGCGGAACGCTGCTCTCGGTGGACGCCAGCGGCGGCGTGCGCTGGCGCATCCCCTATGAGGCGTCGGGCGCGCTGGCCCCGCTGCTGGCGACCGGCAGCGGCTGTCTGCTCTACGCGCTGGATTCCAACGGCACGCTCAACGTGTTCGACACGGCCAGCGGCGGCCTGCTGCGCCAGGCGCAGCTTTACGCGGGCGGGCGGCGCAGCGGCAGCCCGGCGGCGCGCCTGCTGACGGTGGACGCTAACGAGCGCGTGCGCGCCGCCGCCGGGTATCTCTCGGTTGTCACGCTCGACGGCTGGGCGCTGGGCGGCGACGCCGCCGCCAACTGCCGCC
>CAZDVL010000476.1:0-2034 GCA_964508745.1 uncultured Anaerolineaceae bacterium
GCTGGCGGCTGGTGCTGCCGCGCACGCCCCACACGATCACCGTCCTGCCGCGCGCCCGCAGCGCGCTGAGCACCTGGTTGAAGTCGCGGTCGCCGCTGGCGAGAATGTAGACATCGGCCCGGTCATCGTGGCCCGAGTCGGTGATCACGTCCTTGGCGATGCGCATGTCGGCGCTGTTCTTGCCCGGCAGGTTGAACACCGGGTCAATGCTGGCCAGCATCAGCTTGCTGGGCGCCTCGTCGGCCACCTCATGCCCGGCCGAATCGACCAGCGGCGGCAGGCTGCCGCGCTGCCCCCAGGGGGCGTAGGCGTTCATCTTCACGACCTGCCCATACGCCTTGGCCTGAATCACAAAGCGTTCAATCAGGTGGTCGAGGTTGACGGTGAAGCCCTGTTCGTTCAGGCTGATGGCGATGTTCTCGAAGTCAATGTACACCGCCACATTCTTCGTCTGAATGCCCAGCAGCGACTCCAGCGGCTGGAAAATCACCTGGTCGGCGAACTCGGTCCCCTCCAGCACATTTTTCGCCCCCCACACGCGGATGCGGGCGCTGCGCGTGGTCCTCACGCGCCGGATCAGCGGGATCAGGTCGCGGCCGGTCGTCGCCAGAATCAGCTCGTCCACCGGCTCCGGGTCGAACGAAAAGTAGTGCATGATGAGCGCGTCGGCCAGGCTCTCGCGCCGGGGAATGTCAAACACGTCGTAGCCGGCGGCCCTGAAGATGCGCTCCGTCTGCGGCGAAAAGCCGGGGACGCGGCCCTGGTACTGCTGCCAGTTGGCGACCGCGATCGCTTTCAGCCGGTCCGCGCTCACCAGCCCGGCGGCCAGCGCCGCCCCGCCGCGCAGCCCGACGGCCAGTTCCTGCAGATCCACCACAATTCCACGCTCCAGAAACTGCTGGAGCAGGTCATCGACATCAACAACCAAATAAGCGGTCATTCGTTTTTCCTAAAAACATGCAACTCCACCTGCCCTCCGCAGGAAGAGGTGGCCCAGATAGCCATGTGCGTTACGTTCAACAAGGGAGGTTGGTTGAGACCTTGAATGAAAATATCTTGGTTGAACAAATGTTCAGTCAGCGTTCTCGCAAACAAACCTCTCCGCCACCAATCTCCCGCCTATTATACTACAAATCAGGCCTGTGTAGATGGGAAACGCCCTAGCAGAAAACAAAAAACATTGCTCAATATTTGTGCAATATACCCACACTTTCGCCGGCAGGCTGCACGAACAGACCACGTTCCCGATTGTACCGGCCGCGGGCGCGCCGCGTTAGCGCCGCATGACACCAATCCTGACCGCCGCGCGAACACGAAAGCGGCCCGGCGGGGGCTGATCCGCCGGGCCAGCGCAGCGCCTTAGTACGCTTTGGCGAACAGCGCCACCTCCGCCGCCGCCTGCCCCGTGAGCAGACACGCGCCCGAACCGCCCGGCTGCTCAAACGGAAAGCAGCGGATCGTCGCGCCGGTTTCTTCCTTCACGCGGCGCTCGTCGTCGTCCGAGCCGGCCCACCAGCCGCGCGCCCACTCGCCGGCCTCGATGGCCTGGCGCAGCTCGTCGTAGGTTTTCACGTCCTGGATGTGCGCGTCGCGGAAAGCCGTCGCCTGCTGCAGCAGGCTGGCCTGAATCTCGGCCAGCAGCCCGCGCACAGCGGCGGTGATGCCGTCCTGCCCGACGAACTGCTTGCCCTCCTTGCCCGGAACGTCGCGCCGGGCCAGCGCCGCCGTGCCGTTCTGCACGTCCCTGGGTCCCACCTCCAGGCGCACCGGCACGCCGCGCATCTCCCAGTCGTTATATTTAAAGCCGGGCGTCAGCCCCTCGCGCCCGTCCAGGTGCGCGCGCACGCCCGCGCCGGCCAGCTCCGCGCTGATGCGCTGCGCCGCCGCCATGACCGGGCCGCGTTCGTCGTCGCTGCGGAAGATCGGGACGATCACCACCTGGATCGGGGCCAGCACCGGCGGCAGCCGCAGCCCCTTGTCGTCGCCGTGCGCCATCACCACCGCGCCCACCATGCGCGTGCTCAGGCCCCAGGA
>CAZDVL010000477.1:0-2031 GCA_964508745.1 uncultured Anaerolineaceae bacterium
ACCTGCTGCTGCTCAACCGCGAGGACCTGCGCCGCCTGGGGCGCGGCGCGCGGGCCGTGCTGCGGCGCCTGGGGCGCGGCGCGCGGGCGGCGGAAGGCTGACCGGTGCGCATCCTGTTTGTCGCCATGTCCGCCAGCGTCCACGCCGCCCGCTGGATCAGCCAGCTTGACGGCCTGGGCTGGGACCTGCACCTGTTCCCCAGCATCGACAACGGCAAAACGCACCCGCTGCTGGGCGATATTACCGTGCACCATTCGGTCTATACGCGGCTGCCGGGCACACATCCCGGCGTGCGGGCGCGCGGCCTGCGCCTGCCTTTTGGCGCGCACCCCAAAGCAGCGCTGGCGGCGGGCTTCGGGCGCGAGATTCTGCGCAGCGCCTGGCCGCAGTACCGCGTGCGCCAGCTCCGGCGGGTGATCCGGCGCGTGCAGCCGGACATGGTCCACGCCATCGAGCTGCAGCGCGCCGGCTACCTGGCGCTGGCGGCGCGCGCGGGTTACGCGGGCCGCTTCCCGCCGCTGATCATCTCCAACTACGGCAGCGACCTCTACCTGTACGGGCGGCTGGCCGAACACCAGGAACGGCTGCGGGCGCTGCTGCAGGCCGCCGACTACTACACCTGCGAGTGCGAGCGCGATGTTGCGCTGGCGCGCGCGCTGGGCCTGCGCGGAGAGGTGCTGGGCGTGCTGCCCAACGGCGGCGGCCTCGACCTGGCGCGGCTGGCCGCGCTGCGCGCCACCCCGCCGTCGCAGCGCCGAACCATCATCATCAAAGGCTACCAGAACGTGATGGGGCGGGCGCTGTGCGCGCTGGCCGCGCTGCGCCTGTGCGCCGACGCGCTGGCCGGTTACCGGGTCGTGATTTACTCGCCGGGCGAGGACGTGCGGGTGGCGGCGGAGCTGCTGGCGCAGGACCTGCAAGTGCCCATTGACATTTTGCCACCGCTGCCACACGATGAGCTGCTGCGGCACTTCGGCGCGGCGCGGGTGTACGTCGGCCTCAGCATTTCCGACGCCGCCAGCACGTCAATGCTGGAGGCGCTGGCGGCGGGCGCGTTCCCGATTCAGTCCGGCACAGCCTGCGCCGACGAATGGGTGGTGGACGGCGAAAGCGGGCTGATCGTCCCGCCGGAGGACCCGCACGCCGTCGCGGCGGCGCTGCGCCGCGCCCTGGCCGACGACGCGCTGGTGGACGCGGCCGCCGCCCGCAACGCGCAGGTGTGCGCCGCGCGGCTGGACGCCGCCGCCATCCGCGAACAGACGATCCAGCTTTACCGGCGCGTGCTTGAGGAGCGACCATGACAACACTGGGCGGGCTGGTTAACCGGGCGCTGCGCCCGCTGGGCCTGAAGCTCCAGCGGGCGAGCCAGCGGCCCTACGCCCCGCAGCACGAGGCGGCGGTGCGCGAGCTGGTCGGCATGTTCACGCAGCACAGCGCGCCGGACCTCCCCGACGCGCCCAACCGCGCCGACCTGCTGCTGCAGCTTATGGGGACGGGCGTCAGCGAAGCGCTGTATCTCGCGGCGGGCCTGCACCGCACGCGCAACCTGCCGGGCGACGTGTGCGAGTTCGGCGTGGCGGGCGGGGCGAGTTCGGCCTTCATCGCCAACGAAATGCGCGGCGGCGACAAGCGCCTGTGGCTGTTCGATTCGTTCGAGGGCCTGCCCGCGCCCAGCGCGCAGGACGTGCTGATCCACGACATCCACAACCGGGGTTCGATGGCCGCCTATCAGGGCGATATGGCCTACCCGCAGGCGCGCGTCAGGGCGCGGCTGGCGGCGGTGGCGTTCCCCCCGGCGCGGACGCAGATCGTTCCCGGCTTCATCGAGCAGACGATTGCCCGCGCGGACCTGCCGGCGCAGGTGAGCTTCGCCTACATTGACTTCGACTTCTACGCGCCGATTCTCACGGCGCTGGGCTGGCTGGCCGGCCGGATGCCGCCGGGCGGCGTGGTCGTTGTGGACGACTACGGCTATTTTTCCGCCGGGGCGCAGACGGCCGTTGACGAATTTGTCGCCGCCCAGGGCGGGCG
>CAZDVL010000478.1:0-2028 GCA_964508745.1 uncultured Anaerolineaceae bacterium
GCGTGGAGATGGCCCCGCCGCGCAGCTACACGCCGCAGGCGCTGCTCACCGCCGCCCAGCTTCTGCAGGACGCCGGGGCCGATGTCATTGACGTGGCCGACAGCCCCACCGCGCGGATGCGCATGAGTCCCTGGGCCATCTGCCACCTGCTGCAAACGCGCCTGGGCATGGAGACGATCCTCCACTTCCCCACGCGCGGGCGCAACCTGCTGCGCGTGCAGGGCGACCTGCTGGCGGCGCACGCGCTGGGCCTGCGCAACCTGTTCGTCGTCATGGGCGACCCGACGCACGTCGGCGACTACCCGCAGGCGATGGACAACTACGACGTAGCGCCGTCGGCGCTCATCGGCATCGTCAAGCAGCGCATGAACGCCGGCGTGGACCAGGCCGGCAACAGCATCGGCCAGCCGACCGCCTTCACCGTCGGCTGCGCGCTCAACATGTGCGCCAACGACCTCGATTACGAGATTAAAGTGCTGCGCAAAAAGATCGAAGCGGGGGCAGACTTCGCGCTGGGGCAGGCCGTGTTCGACCCCTGGCGCATCGAACAGTTCCACCAGCGCTACCAGCAGCTCACCGGGCAGGCGTTCACGCTGCCGGTGCTGCTGGGCGTGATGCCGCTGTTCAGCCTGAAGCACGCCGCCTTCCTGCACAACGAAGTCCCCGGCGTGCTCATCCCCGACCACATCATGGGGCGCATCGAGGCCGCCGGCGAGGGCGCCGCCGAGGAAGGCGTGAAGATCGCGCGGGAGGTGCTGGCGCAGGTGCGCGGCATGGTGCAGGGCGCGTACATCATCCCGGCCTACGGGCGCTATGACCTGGCCGCCGAGGTGGTGGACGCGCTGGCAGCGCTGCCGCGCTGACCGGTCAGCCGTAGCGGTTGAAGCTGTTGACGCCAGAGCCGGTGAGCGAGTCGAGAAATTCCTCGTTGCTCTCCGTCTGGCGGAAGTTGTTGAGAAGCTGCTCGTAGGCGCCGCCCGGCCCGACATCCGGGTCCTCAGCCAGGTGCGACACCATCCGCCGCAGCAGGTACACGCGCTGGATCACGTCCGGCCCCAGCAGCAGTTCCTCGCGCCGGGTGGACGACTGTTCGATGTCGAAGGCCGGGAACACGCGCCGTTCCTGGAGCTTGCGGCTCAGGTGCAGCTCCATGTTGCCCGTGCCCTTGAATTCCTCGTAGATCACGTCGTCCATCTTGCTGCCGGTGTTGACCAGGCAGGTGGCGACGATCGTCAGGCTGCCGCCTTCCTCGACGTTGCGCGCCGCGCCAAAGATGCGCTTCGGCGGGTGGATGGCCGACGGGTCAAGGCCGCCGGAGAGCGTGCGCCCGCTGGTGGGCACCACCAGGTTGTAGGCGCGCGCCAGCCGCGTGATGCTGTCCAGCAGAATGACGACGTGGCGCTTGGTCTCGACCAGCCGCTTGGCGCGGTTGAGCGCCATCTCGGCCACGCGCACATGGTGCTGCACCGGGTCGTCGAACGTCGAGGCGATCACCTCGGCGTCCACCGAACGATCCATGTCGGTCACCTCTTCCGGGCGCTCGCCAATCAGCGCGATCATCAGGTGGACTTCGGGGTAGTTGCGGCTGATGGCGTTGGCGATCTCTTTCAGCACGGTGGTCTTGCCGGCCTTCGGCGGCGACACGATCAGCCCGCGCTGGCCCTTGCCAATCGGCGCGATCAGGTTGAGCAGCCGCGTGGAGAGGATGCGCGGGTTGGTCTCCAGGTTAAAGCGTTCTTCGGGGAAAATCGGCGTCAGGTCCTCGAAGTTGGGCCGGTACTTGGCCTCCTCCGGGTTCATGCCGTTGACGGCGTCCACCCGCAGCAGGCCGTAGTACTTTTCCGAGTCCTTCGGCGCGCGCACCTGGCCGATCACCATGTCGCCGGTGCGCAGGTTGAAGCGCTTGATCTGCGTCTGGCTGACGTAAATGTCGTTGGGGCCGGGCAGGTAATGTTCCGCGCGCAGAAAACCGATGCCGTCGTCCACGATCTCCAGCACGCCGCCGCGCAGCTTGTGGCCGCGCCGTTC
>CAZDVL010000479.1:0-2028 GCA_964508745.1 uncultured Anaerolineaceae bacterium
GACCTGTTCTACGCTGGCCAGCGCCCGGCGCTGGACGTGGGCATCAGCGTGAGCCGCGTGGGCGGCGACGCCCAGACGAAGGCCATGAAGCGCGTGGCGGGCCGCCTGAAGCTGGACCTGGCGCAGTTCCGTTCGCTGGCGGCCTTCGCGCAGTTCGGCTCTGACCTGGACAAAGCGACGCAGCAGCAGCTTGACCGGGGCCTGCGCCTGACGGAGCTGCTGAAACAGAAGCAGTACCAGCCGATGCCGCTGGCCGACCAGGTTGCGGTGATTTTCGCCGGCAACAACGGCTACCTGGACGCTGTGCCGATCGAGCGCGTCAGCGCGTGGAAGGAAGGCTTCCTGCGCGCGCTGAACACGCAGTTTGCGGCGCTGGCGCGGCAGCTCAACGAAAGCCCGGACGAGTGGAACGAGGGCGTTGAGACGAAACTGCGCGAGGCTCTTGAGTCGTTCAACGCCGACTGGAACTGATGCCGGGCAGCGGAATAAGGAGCGTTGAATGCCTACTGCACGTGAGATTCAAAAGCGCATTCGCGGCGTAAAGAATATCGCGCAGATCACGCGCGCGCTGGAGGCGGTTTCGGCCTCAAAAGTGCGCCGGGCGCAGGCGCGGGTGCTGGCGAGCCGCGCGTTTTCCGAAAAGGCGTGGGAGATCCTGCTCAACATCCAGCGCGTGTCGGTGCACGGCGAGCCGCTGCACCCGCTGCTGACGCGCCGCGACGAGGTTCAGAACGTGATGATTTTCCTCATCACGGCGGACCGCGGCCTGGCGGGCGGCTATAACGCCAACATCACGCGCGCGGCGATGCGTTTTGCGGACCGGCTGAAGCAGCCGGTGCAGTTCGTGACGATCGGGCGCAAGGGGCGCGACTCGCTGATCCGCCAGGGGCGGCACGTGGTCGCGCAGTTCAGCGACCTGCCGGCGGACACCGGGATCGCTGACATCGCGCCGGCGGCGCGGCTGGCCATGAACGCTTTCCTCAGCGGCGAGGTGGACCACGTGTATATCGCGTACACGGACTTCATCAACACGCTGACACAGCGCCCGGCGGTGATTACCTGGCCGCCGCTGATGTCGGGGCTGGAAAATGTCGAGCTGGTCGCGGCGGAGTTCAGCGGCAACAACCGGCACACGCCGGACCTGAACGGGTCGGCGCTGGACTACGAATATGAACCCAGCCCGGAGGCGGTGCTTGACGAGATTGTGCCGCGCTTCGCTGAGCTTCAGCTTTACCAGGCGGTGCTGGAAAGCCAGGCCAGCGAACACTCCGCGCGCATGGTCGCCATGCGCAACGCCTCTGAGAACGCGGTGGCGTTCAGCGCTGACCTGACGCTGCTCTATAACAAGGCGCGGCAGGCGGCCATCACCGCCGAGATTCTCGATATCGTAGGCGGGACCGAGGCGCTGCAAAGCATGATTGAGCAGACCGCCGACAGCCTGGAGGCGGAGCCGGCGGTTTAACGAAGCACCGGCCGCTGGCCGCCGGCCAGGGGGCAGCAGCAGAAAACACTGACCTGTATGGGGTAGACAGCAGGGACACGAACGAGGAGCTAACAACCGATGAGAGAAGTTCAGGGACGTATTGTGCAGGTGCAGGGGAATGTGGTGGATGTCGAATTCCCTGACGGCCATTTGCCAGACCTGTTTGAGGCCCTGCTGGTCGCCCGCGAAGGTCAGGATGATCTGGTGCTGGAGGTGCAGGTGCACCTGGGCGACAGCACCGTGCGCACCGTGGCGATGGACACCACCGACGGCGTCGCGCGGCACCTGCCGGTGCTGGCGACGGGCGCGCCGATCAGCGTGCCGGTGGGCCAGTCGGTGCTGGGCCGGGTGTTCAACGTGCTGGGGCGGCCCATTGACAACCGGCCGCCGGTGGCCGAGAACGAGCCGCACCGGCCGATTCACGCTGACGCGCCAGACTTTGAAGATCAGTCCACCAAGATTGAAGTGTTCGAGACGGGCATGAAGGTGATTGACCTGATCGCCCCGATGACGCGCGGCGGCAAGACCGGCATTTTCGGCGGCGC
>CAZDVL010000480.1:0-2024 GCA_964508745.1 uncultured Anaerolineaceae bacterium
ACCGGCGTGCCCGGCGGCGCGACCGCCTCGACCGCCGCCACCACCACGTCGGCGCGCATGATCATGCCGCCGCCGCCGCCGTAAGGCGCGTCGTCGGCTGTGCGGTGGCTGTCGGTCGTCCAGCCGCGAATGTCGTGAATGTGCAGGTCAAGCAGGCCCCGGTCGCGGGCCTTCCACATCATGCTCTCGGTCATCGGCCCCTGGAACATGCCGGGGAACAGGGTCAGTACGTCAACACGCATCGGAAGTCGCCAGCTTTCAGCTTGCCGTCACCAGCCAGAACGGGTGATTGTAGCGCCGCGCCGCGCCGATTCCACACAGCCGCGGCGGATTATGCTTGCGGCGGCGGCGCAGATAACCGACAATAGGGGCTGCGTTTCCGTTTTTTGAGAGGAGCATTATGCCACAACAACCTGTTATCGCCCTCTACCTGGCGCTGGGCGTGATCATTCTGGCGGCGCGCATTGGCGGTTCGCTGGCGCGCCGTTTTAACCAGCCGCGCGTGCTGGGCGAGCTGATCGTCGGCGTGCTGCTCGGCCCCACGCTGCTGAACCTGCTGCACACCCCGGCGTTCGGCCTGGCCGAGGCGCACCTGGGCGAAACCATCAGCGAGCTGGCCGAGCTGGGCGTGCTGCTGCTGATGTTCAAGGTCGGGCTGGAGGTGCACATCAGCGAGCTGCTCAAAGTGGGGCTGGTGGGCGTGGTCGCCGGCGTGATCGGCGCGCTGCTGCCGGTGGCCGTGACCGTCCCGATCGTGCTGGCCGCCGGCTACTCGACCGAGGCGGCGCTGTTCGCCGGCGTGACGCTGGCGGCCACCTCGGTGAGCATCTCCGCCCAGGTGCTGCTGGAACTCAACGTCCTCCAGACGCGCGTCGGCAGCGGGCTGCTGGCGGCCGCGCTGATTGACGACATCCTGGCGATCCTGCTGGTGTCGTTCGTCGTCGCGTTCAGCGCCGGCGGGCCGGGCGGGGCCGTGGACGCCGGGGCGCTGCTGGGCATCACGGCGACGATGTTCGCCTATATCGCGGCGGCCTCCGCGGTGGCGTGGTTCGCGCTGCCGCCCCTGGTCAACCGCCTCAACCAGATGCCCAATTTCCAGCAGTCCTACGGCATCCCCGCCGTCGCGCTGGTCATCGCGCTGCTGTTCGGCTGGTCCGCGGAGTATTTCGGCGGCGTGGCGGCCATCACCGGCGCGTTTATCGCCGGGGTGGGCCTCAGCCGGACACGTGAAGGGGTGCGGCGGCAGATCGAAAGCGCCGTGTCCCACATCGCCTATGTGTTCCTCGTCCCCATCTTTTTCGTCAGCGTCGGCCTGCAGATTGACCTGAGCGCCTTCCCCCTCAGCGCGCTGCCCTTCGCCCTGCTCATCCTCGTCGTGGCGGTGCTGACGAAGATCGTCGGCTGCGGCCTCGGCGCGCGGCTGGCCGGCTTCAACAACGGCGATTCGCTGCGCCTGGGCGTGTGCATGATCTCGCGCGGCGAGGTGGGCCTGATTATCGCGGCGCTGGGCGTCAGCAGCGGGGTGCTGGAGGCCGCCAGCCCGCTGTTCGCCACCCTGTTTCTGGTTATTCTGCTCACCACCGTGCTGACCCCGCCGCTGGTCCGGCTGCTGTTCCAGCCGCCGCAGCCAGCCGCAGAAGGAGCTTGAGAGATGGCCAAGTTGGTGCTGCTGATTACATCGCGCGTTGAAGAAGGCCACCGCATCGGCGAGGCCTGGCAGCAGGCGGGCGCGCCGGGCGTGACGTTCATCGAGAGCTTCGGCCTGCGCCGCCTGCAGGAAAAGTCGCGCGGGATGGAGGTGCTGTCCGGCATGATGTCGCTGGTCGAGATTCTGCGCCAGAGCGAGCGCACGTCGCTGATTATTCTCTCGGTGATTGAGGACGAGAGCCTGGCGGACCAGTTCATCACCGTGACCGAGGGCATCCTGGGCGACCTGTACCAGCCGGAAAACGGCGTGTTCTTCGTGATTGACCTGGCGCGCGCCGTCGGCGTGTACGACTATCACCGCCACCAGCCGCGCCCCG
>CAZDVL010000481.1:0-2023 GCA_964508745.1 uncultured Anaerolineaceae bacterium
TGCGCGACAGCGCGCGCCGTGCTGCACACAAGCGGGATTGAACCGGCGCGCGTGGCTGGCGTGGGCATTGTTGGTGTCACGCACAACACCGTCCTGCTTGACCGGCATGACCGCCCGCTGTGTCCGTCAATCATCCTGTTCGATAACCGCAGCGTGCCCCAGGTGCGCGCTGTCAAAGCGCGGTGGGCCGACCGCATCCGCGCGGAAACGCTCAACGACATCACGCCGGTGTGGTCATGGCCGCAGCTTTTATGGCTGCGCGAAAACGCCCCCGACGCCTGGCGCCAGACGCGCCGCCTGCTGTTCCAGAAGGACTACGTGCGCCACCGCCTCGCCCCGGCATATGTAACTGACACGATTGACGCGGGCGGCAGCCTGCTGTTCGACCCCGTTCGTGAACAGTGGATCGCCGATTTCTGCGCTGACCTCCAGCTCGACCCGGCCTGGCTGCCGCAGGTCATGCGCCCGACCGATGTGGTGTCCGCGGTCAGCCAGAGCGGCGCGGCGGATACGGGCCTATTGCCGGGGACGCCCGTTATTGCCGGCACAACCGACACCGTTGCTGAGGTGTTGGGGTCGGGCGCGCTGCGCGCCGGCGCGGCCTGCGTCAAGCTGGCGAGCGTTGGCCGCATCGCCGTCGTCAGCCCGGTCCCCGTTGACCAGCCCAACGTGCTGAACTACCGGCACGTCATCAGCGACCTGTGGTATCCGGGCACGGCCAGCAAGTTCGCCGCGTCGGCCTTTCGCTGGCTGCGCGACATTCTGTGGCAGGATGCGCGCGACGGCGCCACTTATCGCCAGATGGACCACGCGGCGGCGCAGGCGCCGCCTGGCAGCGATGGCCTGCTGTTCCACCCGCACCTGATGGGCGAATGGGCGCCCCACTGGAACGAAAAGCTGCGCGGGAGTTTCCTGGGCCTGACCATACGCCACACACGCGGGCACCTGACGCGCGCGGTTCTCGAAGGTGTGGCTTTTGGCCTGAAGGACGCGCTGCAATCGTTAGAACAGGCGGGCGTGCAGGCGGCGGACATCCGCCTGATCGGTCAGGGGGCCAACAGCCCGTTGTGGGCGCAGATCGTCACCAACGTGCTTGGCCGCCCGCTGGCGATCCCCGAACAGGCTGACGCGGCTTACGGCGCGGCGCTCATCACGGCGATAGGCACCGGGCTGCTGCCGTCGTCCATCGAGGTGCTGGACGCCGCGATTCGCGTGCGCGCCCATGTCGAGCCGAGCTGCGAAGCCGTCAAAGCCTATGCCGCGCTGTTCGACATTTACCGCGACGCCGACCGGGCGCTCAAGTCTGTGTCGGAGCGCCTGCACGATTTCGATTACGCTCAGATAAGGAAGGAGGCTCCGTGAACGACGCCCGCCTGCACGCCCTGCACCCTCTCCAATGGCGGATGCTGGAGTCGGAACTTGCTGACATTGTCGGCCCAGATCACCTGCTGACCGATGAGATGGACCGTGCGATTTACGGTGTGGATTATTTCTGGCTGCCGCGTATGTTTGTTGACCGGGGTGAGATGCCGCCCATCCCCGACGTTGTGGTGCTGCCGGGCACAGTTGATGAGCTGTCGCGCATCGTGAAGCTGGCGAACGTCTACCGCGTGCCGCTTATCCCCTGGGGCGGCGGTTCCGGCTCGCAGGGGGGAACGATGCCGGTTTACGGCGGCATCACCGTTGACATGAAGCGCCTGAATCGCATTCTGGAGATCAATACGGGCGCACAGACATTCACGGCGCAGGCCGGCATCAACGGTTACGAACTGGAGTCGGCGCTCAACCGGGTCGGCTATACACTGCCGCATTATCCAGCGTCCGTCCATTCAGCCACACTGGGCGGCTACCTGGCCGCGCGCGGCTCTGGCGTGCTGTCCACCAAGTACGGCAAGGCCGAGGACATGGTGCTGTCAGTGGAGGCGGTGCTGCCGAATGGCGAGGTAATCCGCACGCTGCCGCTGCCCAATCACGCGGCGGGGCCGGGCATGCTTCAGCTTTTTGTCGGCGCTGAGGGCAGCTA
>CAZDVL010000482.1:0-2013 GCA_964508745.1 uncultured Anaerolineaceae bacterium
CCAGCGTGACGCCGGCGTCGGTCACGGCGATGATGTCGCCGCGCGCGGCGGCGATCGCGCGGTTGCGCCCGGCGCTGATGTTGGCCCCCGGCTCCACCAGCAGGCGCAGCGGCAGCGCGCCTTTGTAACCCTCGATGATGGCGGCGGTGCCGTCGGTGCTGCCGCCGTCCACGATCACAATTTCGTCCGGCGGGCGCGTCTGCTTGCCCAGCGACAGCAGCAGCCGGTGAATGCTGGTCCCCTCGTTGAGGACGGTGGCGATCACAGAAATCACGGGAGTCCTTTCGCGGCGGCAGCCTGCGGCCAGCAGGCCCTTGACCCCTTTAGTTTACCCGAAAAACGCCGCGCCGCCGGGCAGAACTGCCGGAGACCGGCGGGCGTATGGGTGATGAACGTCAGGTTACAGGCCGCCGGCGGGGCATTATAATAGAGGTATGTTCGTCTCTCCCGCCGCACAGGGTTGCCTATGACCGCTGATATGCTGCTGACACTGGCGATCCTGGCGGTCGCCATTGTGCTGTTTATCACCGAAAAACTGCGCCTGGACGTGGTGGCCATCGGCGTGATGCTCGCCCTCATGCTCACCGGCCTGGTCACCACCGCCGAGGGGCTGGCCGGCTTCGCCAACCCGACCGTGATCGCCATCGCCGCGCTGTTTATCGTCGGCGGCGCGGTCTTTCAGACCGGCCTGGCCGCCATGCTGAGCGACTGGATTCTGCGGCTGGCCGGCGGCAGCCAGACGCGCCTGCTGCTCGTGCTGATGGTCGCCATCGCCCTCATGTCCGCCTTCATCAGCAGCACCGGCGTGGTGGCCCTGATGCTGCCGGCGGTCGTCAGCCTGGCGGCCAGCCTGAAGGTGAACACCTCCAAACTGCTGATCCCACTGGCCTACAGCGCCCTGCTGGGCGGGACGCTCACGCTGATCGGCACGCCGCCCAACCTGCTGGCGTCGGAGGCGCTGCGCGCCGCCGGGCACGCGCCCTTCGATTTTTTCAGCTTCACGCCGCTGGGCCTGCTGCTGCTGACGGCGGGCGTGCTGTTCATGCTCACGGTCGGGCGGCGGCTGCTGCCGGACCGCAAACCGACGCAGACCGCCCAGCAGGCGTCCACACCCGGCGAGCTGTTCACGCTCTACCGCCTGCCGGACAACCTGTTCCGCCTGCGCGTGCAGGATCAGTCGCCGCTGGTCGGCCAGAAGCTGGCGGAGTCTGGCCTGCGCGAGCAGTTCGGCATCAACATTGTCTCGCTCAAACACGCGCCGCAGGCCAACGGGCGGCCGCTGGCGCGGGCGTGGGCGCTGCCGCTGCTGTCCCCGGACCATGAAGACGCCGCCCACCCTAACCCCGACAGCGTGTTCCAGCGCGACGACCTGCTGCTGGTGCAGGGCAGCGCCGACGCCGTCAGCCAGGCCGCCGGCTACTGGAAGCTGGCGATTATCGCGGCGGAGCCGGTGCTGGAGGGCGACATCATCACCAACGAGGTCGGCATCGCGGAGGTGCTGATCCGCGCGCGCTCCGCGCTGATCGGCCAGACGCTGAGCCAGGTGCGTTTCGGCAGCGCCTACCACCTCACGGTGCTTGAGCTGCGGCGGCCCGGCGCTGACGGATCGCTGGGGCTGAAAGACACGCGGCTGAAGTTCGGCGACATGCTGCTGGTGCAGGGCGAGTGGAAGGACATCTTCGCCCTCAAGCACCAGCGCCAGGATTTCGTCGTCATGGGCGAGCGCGAGGCGATCGAGGTCGGCGCGTTCACCCGGCGCGAGCGCGCCCCGCTGGCGCTGGCGGTGCTGGTGGCGATGGTGGCGCTGGTGGCGCTCAACATCCTGGAGCTGGCCCCGGCGGCGCTGCTGGCCGGGCTGGCGATGGTGCTGACCGGCTGCCTGAAGATGGACGAGGCCTACGACACGATTGACTGGAAAAGCCTGGTGCTGATCGCCGGGATGCTGCCGATGAGCACGGCGCTGGTCAACGTGGGCCTGGTGGACGCGGTGGCGCGCGGCTTCACCGACACGCT
>CAZDVL010000483.1:0-2012 GCA_964508745.1 uncultured Anaerolineaceae bacterium
CGCGGCCTGTCCCAGTAGCGCAGCAGCAGGTACAGCGCCAGCAGATAGAAGAAAACCGCGCCGTGGATGTGGGTGGCGCGCAGCGTCATCAGCCCGGCGTCGGCGGGGTAGACGATGAACAGCGCCGCCGCCAGCAGCGCGATCAGCGCGCCGGCTGGCAGCAGGCGGCGCAGCAGCAGGTAAAACACGAAGCCTTTGCCGAAGAAAAAGGCCGCGTGCAGCAGGTTGTAGGCGACGAAGCTGTCCGGCGTGAGGTAGTGGGCCGCCGCGATCATCGGCACGACGCCGGGGCGCGTCACCAGCTCCGCGCCGCCCCACTCGGTGCTGTCGGCGAAAAAGGCGCGTGTGATCCACTCCTCGCGGATGCCCATGACGTTCGGGCCGAAGGGGAGCCAGAGAATCGCCGTCAGGGCGGCCAGGCTGAGCGCGGCGGTGGCCCAGTGCGGCGGCCTGAAGCGGGCCGCCGAGGGCGCGGCCGGCGCTGCGCGCTCAGGTGCAGTCGGCACGTGCGCGGCCTTAGATGTAATTCCCTGGCGCGCTCTGGTTGCCGCGTTTGCCGTCTGGCCAGACGGTGTTCTGGTTGAACCGCACGCCGTTGACGTTGGCGCCCTTCAGGATCGCCCCCAGCAGGTTCGCGTCGTTGAGCGTGCTGTTGGTCATGTCTGCCCCGGCCAGGTTGGCGTTCTGCAGGTTGGTCGCCGTCATGTTGGCCCCGGTCAGGTTGGCGCGGTTGAGGTCGGCGCCGGGAAGCTGCGCCAGCGCCAGGTCAGCGAAAAAGAGCGAGGCGGAGCGCAGCAGCGCTTCGCGCAGGTTGGCCCCGGTCAGGAAGGCGAGCCGCAGGTTGGCTCCGCTCAGGTCGAGGCGGGTCATGTCCAACTGCTGCAGGTTGACGCCGGCCAGCCGGGGGTTTGGCCCGGCGGGGATCAGGGCAAGGATAAGCTGCTGGCGGGTGATCTCAGGCATGGGGCTGCACCTCACGGTAATAGGCGATAATCTGGTCAATAGTGGTGTCCAGCGGCGTGGACGGCGCCCAGCCGATGGCCTGTTTGATTTTATCCAGGCTGGGGATTCGGCGCCGGAAATCCTCAAACCCCGATTCGTAAGCCTGCTCGTAGGGGATGAGCGCGATCTCTGACGCGCTGCCGGTGCGCGCCTGGATGCGCTGCGCCAGCGCCATGATCGTCACTTCCTCGCTGCTGCCCACGTTGAACACCTGGCCGACGGCCTGGGGCGCTTCGGCCAGCGCGTGGATGGCCTGCACCACGTCGCTGACGTTGGCGAAACAGCGCTGCTGCTGGCCGTCGCCGTAGACGCGGATCGGCTGGCCGGCCAGGGCGGCCTGCACAAAGCGCGGCATCACCATGCCGTACTGGCCGGTCTGGCGCGGGCCGACGGTGTTGAACAGGCGCACGATCACCACCGGCAGGCTGATCTCTTTGTGGTAGGCCAGCGCCAGAAACTCGTCAATCGCCTTTGACGTGGCGTAGCTCCAGCGGCTGCGGATCGTCGGGCCGATGAGCGTGTCGTCGTCCTCGTGGAAGGGGAAGCGCACGCCCTTGCCGTAGACCTCAGACGTGGACGCCAGCACCACCCTGCGCCGGTAGCGGCGCGCGGTGCGCAGCACGACCTCGGTGCCGCCCACGTTCACCTCGATGGTTTCGATGGGCTGGCTGATGATCTTGTGCACGCCGACCGCCGCCGCCAGGTGAAAGATCACGTCGCACTCGCTGGCGAGGCGGTCAATCACGTGGATGTTGCGGATGTCCTCGATGGTGTAACGGAAACCGGGGCGGCCCTCCAGGTGGGCGATGTTTTCAAAGCGCCCGGTGCTCAGGTTGTCCATGACGGTAACGTCGTAGCCGGCGCTGAGCAGCCGTTCGCAGAGGTGGCTGCCGATAAAGCCGGCCCCGCCCGTGACCAGCGCGTGTGTCATGTGCGCGTCCTCAGTGTGCGAAGTCCCTGATGATTGTATAGCCCCTGGCGCGAAGCGCAACCCCGGCGCTGATCTGCGT
>CAZDVL010000484.1:0-2012 GCA_964508745.1 uncultured Anaerolineaceae bacterium
CTGCGCCTGCGCCGACGCCTGCGGCGGGAACAACAGCGGCGTGGTCTCGGCGATCGCCAGGCCGCCGAACAGCAGCAGGGCAAAGCCGGCGATAATCCACATAACGGTGCTGCCCTTGATCGGGTTGCTGTTGCGAGGAGCGATCATATTCGCTTGTCTCTCTCACACGTCGTAATAAACAGGCACAGATGCGGCCACCAGAGGCCGGTGGCGCAGCCCGTCCAGGGCAAACACAGGTGAGGCGGCGCAGCGCCGCCGCCGGACGGACACACCCTGCTACATTTTACACAACATCCGGTGTTTGGCAATGATTCTCAGGCTGCGTCCAGTGACAGTCATCATAGGTTCCCGCTGACAGGCGTCCGCTGTCGGGAAGCGCCCGCGGCGGCCGGGCGGCCCTGCCCGTAAGCAATCGGCCTGTGCCCGCGTCTAAAATGCTGTTGACGCTGCGCTGCCCGCCCCCTGGCCCGCTTTCGGCGGGCGCGGCGGGAAAAGCGCAGCGCAGACCAGCCCACCATCAGCTTAGCCCGCTGCGTTCCAGCGGAGAGGACCTATGCCCGAACCCCTTGTGCTTACCGACGATAACCTGGATGCGGTGCTGGCCGGCGACAGGCCCGTGTTCGTGCTGGTCGCCAACGGCGGCGTGCGCGGCGACTTCGCCAGCGCCTTCAACCGCGCCCCCGGCGAGCAGCCCGGCATGCTGTTCGCCACGCTGGACCCCGCGCGCAGCCCGCGCGCCGCGGCGCGCTTCGCCGCCGGCGACAAACCGCTGCTGGTCGGCTGGCTGAACGGCGCGGAAGTGGTGCGCCGCAGCCGCCCGTGGGCCTCTGACCTGACGCTGGCCCTGGAACAGATGGAAGCGCACCTGGACGCGCTTCAGCCAGATGTGCCCGCCCCCGCCGCGAACAACGGCGGCGCTGAAACGCCCGTGAACAAGGAGACTGTAGTGGAGAGCAAACCCGTAGCTGTAACCGACGCGACGTTTGAGGCTGAGGTGCTGGCGCACTCGCACACGCTGCCGGTGGTGGTGGATTTCTGGGCGCCCTGGTGCGGGCCGTGCCGCATGGTCGCGCCCATCCTGGACAAGCTGGCGCAGGAGTTCGCCGGCAAAGTCCGCATCGCCAAAGTCAACACCGACGAAAACCCCGGCCTGTCGCAGGCCTTCCAGATCATGAGCATCCCCACCATCATGATGGTGAAAGAGCGCACGATCGTTTTCAGCCAGCCGGGCGCGCTGCCCGAATCCGCGCTGCGCGACCTGTTCCAGCAGCTTATTGACCTGGAAATCCCTGAGGAACACAAGTACAAACCGGGGCAGCAGGAGCCGGCAGCGACCGACGAAACCGCGCCCTAGGGCCGCCGGCCTGGGCCACAAAAAAACAGCGCCGCGCCGGCTGCGACAGCCGGCGCGGCGCGTCTGGCGGGCAGCTACCCCGCCGCGCTTTGCAGGCGGTCGCGCGCGTCGCGCGCCGCCGCGAAGTTGCTGTTGAGGTAGGCGGCCTGGCGGTAGTTCTCCAGCGCCTTGGCCAGCTCGCCCAGCTTCTCGCGGGCGACGCCAGCATAGTAGAACGTTTCCTCAACCCACTGGCCGCCGCCGTCGTTCAGGATGTTGCCGGCCCACAGCAGCGTTTTCTCGTACTGGCCGGTGGCGTTGTAGGCCTCGTAAGGCCCGAACTGATACCACAGCGTGCGCCAGGGCATGGCCACGTCGGCGTCAAGCTGGCGCGCTTCGGGCGTGTCGGCGTCCATCTTCAGCGCCACGTCGAAGGCCGCCGCCGCGTACTCATAGGCCTGCTGGCCGTAGACCGGCGCCAGCGCCAGGTAGCTTGTGCCCATGTTAAACCAGGCGAACGGGTCGCGCCGGGGGTTGGCCGCGGCTTCCTGGCGCGCCGTCTCCAGCGCGCTGAGCGCGTTCTGCCCGGCGTCGGCGTCCGCGCCCAGCAGCGCCAGCAGCTCCGGCTCGCGCCCGCTTTCGTACAGCACGATGTACGTGCGGTTGAAGTGGCGCCAGA
>CAZDVL010000485.1:0-2006 GCA_964508745.1 uncultured Anaerolineaceae bacterium
AGGCCCAGGGGAAAAACTCGACAATGGTGGAGGCGCCCATCTCGCGCACAAGCTGGAGCGAGCGCTGGATTGTCCACTCCCAGACCTCGTCAATCAGGCGCGTGTGGACGCAGACCTGCGGCCTGCGCGTGTCCACCGTCTGCGGCGGGCCGAAGGTCACGCGCGGGCCGGCGGGCAGCAGGCTGCTGACGATGAGCCAGGCGGCGGCGGCGCGCAGATACCAGCGCCAGTGGGGGCGGAGGGCGGTGTAAAGGCGGTTGAGGGCGGTGAACATGGGTTCAGGCTGGGCACGAGCGCGCGTAGCAGACGGTTGTGAGGCCCACAGTACCCGAAATAGCCTGAACGCGCAAAGCCGGCAGCGCAAACGGCGCCTCACACGTGAGACGCCGCACACCCCCGACAGGACTCGAACCTGTGCCTCTGCCTCCGGAGGGCAACGCTCTATCCTCTGAGCTACGGGGGCGTATAACGCTGATGGTAGCAGATTTTGCCGGGCAGAACAAGGGGCACAGCCGCGCGCGGTGCTATAATAGCGGCGTGCGGAAACAGAGAGGTGATGTGCTGGTGAAGCTGCTGCTGATCGCCGGCGGCGCGCTGCTGATGGCCAGCGGCTGCGGCGCGCTGGCCGGGCCGGACGTGCCGGCGACACTCCAGGCGGAGAACATGGGCTTCGTGGCGGAGGCGACGCAGATCGCGCAGGCGGGCGCGGCGGACCGCGCGCTGATCGCGGCGACGGCCGCCGCCGCCGAGACGCGGGTCGCGGAGCTGCAGGGTGTCAACGTGGTGCTGCTGGCGACCGTGCGCGCGGGCGACCCGCTGGAACAGGGGGTGAGCGTCGTCGCCCAGACGGGCAGCCGGCCGGCGAGCGTGGCGGAGGGGCAGCGCTGGTTTGTCCGCACCGGCACAGCGTCCAGCGTGCGCGAGTCTGACGGCTGTGTGGTGGACCCCCAGGTGCGGTTTCCCGCCGATGTCGAGCGCATCTACGCGACCGTGCACGGCTACAACGTGGGCGCGGGCGTCGTGATGAGCGTCGAGTGGCTGTACGAGGGGACGCCGGTGTGGCAGGAAAGCTGGCCGCTGGCGCGCAGCTGGGCCGACATCTGCATGTGGTTTTATATTGACCCGACGACGGTGGATTTCCGGCCGGGGAACTGGTCGGTGCGCCTGTTCGCGGACGGCTTCCAGCTAGAGGAAGCGCTGATCTTCACGATTGAAAACCCGACCGCGGCGGGCGGCGGCTGAGATGGCAGTGGACTGGCGGGCAGGGTGTGTTATTATCACAGCCTGCGGATGCACCGGGGAAGCGCTTTGAGCGTAAGACGGCTGGCAGTGGCGGTGCTGATAGGGATGCTGGCTTCCGGGCTGCTGGTGCAGGGCCAGGACGGCACGCCGGCCGCTGCCACAATGACCGCCACGCCTGTTCTGAGCCAGGTGCTGGCCGCGGATGTGTACGTGCGCGGCGGCCCTGGCTCAGCATATGTGCCAGTGGGCGGGCTGCGCGGCGGCGCGTTTGTGCTGCCCGCCGGGCGCGACGCCAGCGGTGACTGGGTAATGATCCACTACAGCGGCGGGTTTGGCTGGGTGCGGCGTGACCTGGTGTACTGGGTGGGCGACGTGGACGCGCTGCCGGTGCTGCTGCCGGGCGCGCTCACACCGACGGTGCGGCCCGGCTCTGAAAGCCCGACGCCCTTTTTCCCCACCCCGACGCCGGCGGGCAACTGGGTGCGCGTGGGGCCGGAGGGGGCGCTGCTGCGCGCTGGCCCAGGGCGCACGTACCTGCGGCTGGGGACGCTGCACAGCGGCGACGCGATTGAGGAGCCGGTTGGCCGCAACAGCGACGGGACCTGGGTGATGTTCCGCTTTGACGGCGGTTTCGCCTGGATCGCGCGCAACCTGGCGGTGTGGGTGGACGACGTGGACGCGCTGCCGGTGCTGAGCGAGAACCGCCTCACGCCGACGGCGACGCACACGCCAACGGCGACGCCGACCACGACCTACACGCCGTC
>CAZDVL010000486.1:0-2003 GCA_964508745.1 uncultured Anaerolineaceae bacterium
CGGTGGCGTTCTGCGAGAAGTCGCCCGCCAGCACTTCCTGGCCCAGGGTGACGTTAACCGCCTCGTCGTAGAAGATCGTGTTGACAGGCTCAATCGAAAAGCGGACAAGGAAGGCGGCCACCACCAGCAGGGTCAGCAGCAGCCACTCGCGGCCCACGACGCTGCGGCTGCTGGCGGCGGCGCCGGCCCTCATCGGCAGCGTGTTAGTCTGTGATGCCATACATTACATTCCCCCCGCCTGTGCTGCTGCGCAGGCTGGTGTGAGAAAACAGCGGCCGCTGGAACGCCGGCGCGGTCGAAAACAGGATGTCAATGGGTGCAGCAGGGCCGCGCGGCGGCATCCTGCCAGAAAAAAATGCACGCTCTTCACAGTAAAACCCTAACCTTTCACACACCTTGCAAGCGCAATTCCACAGGATTGTGGCACGAAAGTTAATACGGCGTTCGATTACCGTTAGAGGCGCGCTGTAACGGCGCGCTCACAGTTCAGTTGGCGCGCTGCCCGCCCGGTCAGGGCGCGGCGGGGGCGAAGGCGTAGACCTGCGCGCCGTCGTTCTCGAAGGCCAGCTCCAGGTAGGGCGCGTCGCTGACCGCCGAGCGCATGGGGAAATCCCAGGCGGGCGGCGTGTTCCAGCGCCAGGCGTCCGCGAAGCTGTCGGGGCGGCCGACGATCTGCGGCACGATCACGTAGTCAATGCTGGCGGCGGCCAGCAGGCCGGCGTGCGCCGGGTCGGCCGGGTTTTCCCAGAAGGCGCGCAGGCGATCCTGCTCTGCCAGCGCGGACTCGGCCCCGCGGAAAAAGGGCTGCCAGCGGAAGTAAACGCTGTCGCGCTCGCTGATGACGGGGACCCAGTCGCCCTCGTGCGAGTTGTCGAAGCGCGTGCCGGGGAAATTGAGGACGCGCGCGTCGGCGGGGGTGTTCTGGCGCAGCCAGTCCATCGCGGCCACGTCGGCGCGGGAGGCGAAGGCGCCGAAGAAGCCGACGCGCCCCTTGCTGGCGGCCAGCAGCGGCTGGTTGAGCAGCGCCGCCAGCACGATGAGCGCGGCGGCCGCGCCCAGCGCCGGCAGCGCGGCGCGCTGGAGCGCCGGCTCATAGCGCGGCGCGATGAAGCGATCCCACAGCCACAGCAGCGCCGTGCCGGCGAGGATGGTGAGGGGGATGATCGGCCCGTGCCAGGCGATGCTGAAGGGATAATCGTAGCGAAAGACCGGCGCCAGCAGCCCGCCGAACAGCGCCTCGCTGAGGCCGACGGCGGCGAAATCAACGATCAGCAGCAGCCAGCCGACGGCCAGGATGCCGGCCTGGTCGCGGCGGCGCAGCAGGATCACCGCGCCGAGGGCCGCCGCCGGCAGCGTCCAGACGCCGTGATAGATGAGCAGCGCGCGCAGGTGGTCGGCGCTGCGGACGAAGGGCGAGGCGATCTCGGCGCCCAGCAGCGGCGCGATGCGCGTCAGCCAGGGCGAAATGGCCAGCAGCGCCAGCAGCGGCACGCCCAGCGCCAGCGCCAGCCAGCGGCGGACGGTGGGGCGGGGCCGCCCCAGCCACATCGTCAGCAGCCAGGGGGCGTAGCCCAGGCCGAGGATGATGAGCGTGTCCGGGTGCGCGAGCGCCACCGCGCCCAGCGTCAGCCCGGCGGCGGCGGCGTCGGCGGCGTGGCCGTGTTTGAGAAAGCGCAGCGCGAACGTCACGCAGGCCAGGGCGAACACCAGCCCCAGCAGCGCCGTGTAGTGCGAGTCCATGAAGGCGGTGAACAGGCCCAGCCCCAGCAGCAGCGCCAGCGCGAAGGCGCGCCCCAGGCGTTTGTCGCGCAGTTCGGCGCCCAGGTCGAAGGCCAGCAGCACGCTGAGGAAGCTGAGCACCGCGCCGATCGCGAGCTGCACGTACTGCATCGTCTGGCCCAACTGCTGGCTGAGGTAGGCCGCCAGCATGGTGAAGCCGGGCGTGTAGAGGTACTCGATCTGCGGGTTGAAGGGGGCCAGCGTGGTGAAGCCGCTGCCCAGGC
>CAZDVL010000487.1:0-2001 GCA_964508745.1 uncultured Anaerolineaceae bacterium
GAGTTCGAGCGCGCCAACCAGGCCGCCCTGGCGCGCGGCACGCGCACGCTGGAACGGCTGGTGTTTCCGCAGCGGGCGCTGGTAGAATAAGCGTGTGAACAACCATCACGACGATCTGCTGCTGCCGGATGCGTTCGACGGCGAGGCCGACGCGCCGGCGCGCTTCTGGACAGCGCGGCGCATCGTCTACGCGCTGGTCGCGCTGCTGATTATCGTGGCGCTGCTGGCGTACACGCTGTGGCCGCTGCTGCTGGCGCTCAGCCAGCCCGCGCCGCCGCCCACCGCGCCGCCGCTGCCGCTGAACGTAATTTAACCGCCGGACGGCCGGAAGCAGCCGTGCGCTGGAGGGAGGGGTTACGCTGTGTTTGACCTGCCATCGTCGTACCTGTCGCCCAAGCTGGACGTGCGCGACACCGGCGCCAGAGGGCGCGGCATCTTCGCGCTGGAGACGATCCACGCCGGCGAGCTGGTGGCCGCCTGGGGCGGCACGGTGACGCCCGGCGCGCTGCTGCACCTGGTGCCGGAGGAGCTGGCCAGGCTGACGGTGCAGATCGAGGACGACCTGTACCTGGTGGAGGACCGGCCCGGCCCCGGCGTCTACATCAACCACTCGTGCAGCCCCAACGCCGGCATCGCCGGCACGCAGCTGCTGGTCGCCATGCGCGAGATCGCCCCCGGCGAGGAAGTGTGCTTCGACTACGCCATGACCGACGGCAGCCCGTATGACGAGTTCGCCTGCGCCTGCGGCGCGCCCAACTGCCGGGGGCGCATCACCGGCAATGACTGGCGCGCCCCGGAGCTGTGGCAGCGCTACGACGGCTACTTCTCGCTTTACCTTCAGCGGCGCATCAACCAGCTTAAGCGGGTGTGACACATGGCGCAGACCGTCTACTTTGCCCACACCGGCCCGGAGCTGGCGGCGCTGGCGGCGCTGGTCGAGCAGCAGGCGCAGCAGATGGGGATGGGCACGTCCCGGTTTGAGCCGCTGCCCGGCGCGGCGGCGGCCAGCATCCTCGACGCGGCGCGGCAGCGCATCGCCCAGGCCGGCCTGCTCATCGCCCTGCTTGGCTACCGGCGCGAGGGCGGCGGGGAAGGGCCGCCGCTGGTCGAGGTCGAACTCGGCTGCGCGCTTGAGGCGGACATTCCGGCGGCGGTGTTCCTGCCGCGCCCCGGCAGCGAGATCGAGATGGACCTGCGGCGCTACGCCTTCGGCCAGCCGGAAGCGCAGCGCGCGGCGCAGGAAGCGTTCTTAGCGCGTGTCCAGCAGCAGTTCAGCGTCGCTTACTACAGCGACGAGGCCGACCTCTCCCGGCAGATGACGCAGGCGCTGGCGCGCGAGCAGGCACAGGCCGGCCCGGAGCGCAAGGGCCGGCCGCACAGCCTGTTCGCGCAGTACGCCGACACGCTCACTGACCGCGCCAAAACCAGCGCGCCGCCCGCCCCCGCGCCCAGCGAAAGCGCCGCCGAGGAAGCCGAACGCGCAGCCCCGGCTGACAAAGAGTCGCCGGGCCGCGCCCGTGAGCGCGCGGAGCCAGCGCCAGAGCCGCCCACAGCGGCCCCGCTGCCGTTCGACGTGGACGCGCTGGCCGAGGCCATCGCCGCGCGCACCGCCGCCAGCCTGCGCGCGCTCCAGCTTGAAGACCAGGAAGAATTTGCCCGCCGCGCCGTCGAATACGCCGAGGCGCTGCGGATGCGCCCCGGCGACCTGATCTTTGGCCGGCCCAACGCCGCCAGCCAGTTCAAGAGCGACGCCTTCATGATCATGCCGTTCAACCCGGCGTTCGACAGCGTGTACCGCAGCGTGGCGCAGCCGCTGTTCACCGAACTGGGCCTGACGATCAAGCGCGGTGACGAGTTCACGTCGGCGCGCGGCTCGATCATCAGCGAGGTGTGGGCGGCGCTGAATGCCTGCCGCTTCGTGATCGCCGACATCACCGGCGGCAACGACAACGTGTTCTACGAGCTGGGCATCGCCCACACGCTCAACAAGCCCACGCTGCT
>CAZDVL010000488.1:0-1992 GCA_964508745.1 uncultured Anaerolineaceae bacterium
CTTACCCCGGCACGCCGTTCTTCTTCCAGGTGATGGAGAACAACTGGTTCAAGCCCGGCACGCGCTGGGAACAGGTGGACATGGATCAGTCCACCGTGCTCCAGTACGAGAACCTCAGCGCCGAGGACCTGGAGAGCGAGGCCCGCCGCGCCATGCGCGAGTGGATGTTCCGCCCCGGCCCGATCATCACGTATGCCAAGTCGCTGCGCAACTTCGGCGCGCTGCGCTCCGCCATTGACGTTGGCCTGCAGCAGATGCGCTGGGCGCTGTTTCCGCGCACCGCGCACTAAACACCCGGCCCCGCGCCGCAGCACACCACACCACACCCCAGACCCCGGCCCGCGCCGGGGTTTGTCGTTTGGCTGTGCGCCCACATTTGCGCGCAGATGTGCGCACAGAAATGCGCCCGAAACCGAACGTATGTGCTATTATAGAGGCGTGGGCCGGCCTGGACAGCGCGCGGCGCGGACGGCAAAACCGCATTGCCCGGCGCCGTGACCGCCAGCGCAGCCGGAAGGCGAGACCGCCGCGTGTCCGGGCCAGCCGCAAGCACAGGACGCCGCGCAGAAGGGCATCACACGGGTGATGTCCTTTTGCGGCTGTTACGGAGGCGCACGCCATGTCACGTCAGTATACCGAAGCCGAAAAGGGGGCGGCGCTGGCCCGGCTGGCGGCCCACGGCGGCTCAGCGGCCCGCGCCAGCGCCGAAACCGGCATCCCGCCGTCCACGCTGCGCGGCTGGGCGCGCCAGGCGGCCCGGCCAGCCCCCGACCGAGACAGCGCGGCGGCGCTGGCCCAGCTCCGCGAGGCGCTGATCCACAACGCCGTCACGCTGGCGCTCTCGCTGGACGACGCCATCGCCGACGCGCCGCTGGGCCAGCGCGCCGCCGCGCTCAACCAGTTGATTGACAAAATCCTCAAGCTGGCCGACCGCCTGCCCGCCAGCGGCGAGCAGGTGATCCGCATTGAATACGGAGACCCCGATGGTACAACTCACGCGGCCCCACCCTGGGCAAGAGACGATCATCCGGCATAAGGCGCGCTTCCGCGTGGTGGCCTGCGGGCGGCGCTTCGGCAAGACCGAGGCGGGCAAGATCATGCTGCTGGAGCGGGCGCTGCGCGGCGGGCGCTGCTGGTGGCTGGCGCCGACGTATGGCATGGCGGGCCAGGTCTGGCGCGACCTGCGCGCCGCCTGCGGGCGCGTCAGCGGCGCGCGCGTCAGCGAGGCCGAACAGCGCATTGACCTGCCCGGCGGCGGCCTGCTGGCCGTGCGCAGCGCCCACCAGCCCGACCTGCTGCGCGGCATGGGGCTGGATTTCGCCGTCCTGGACGAGGCCGCCTTCATGGCCCCCGACGTGTGGCCGCAGGTCGTGCGCCCGATGCTGCTGGAGCGCCGCGGCGGGGCGGCCCTGCTCAGCAGCCCCAACGGGCGCAACTGGTTCTATGACCTGTACGCGCTGGCGCGCGGCGGCGCCGCGCCCGGCTGGGCGGCGTTTCACTTCACGTCGTATGACAACCCGCTGATCGCCCGCGCCGAGCTGGACGCCGTCCGCCGCGCGACGCCGGAGCGCGTCTGGCGCGAGGAATACCTGGCGGAGTTTATGGCCGACGCCGGGCAGGTGTTTCGCGGCGTGCAGGCGGCGGCCACCGCCCCGGCGGACGCCGCGCCGCAGCCCGGCGCGCTCTACTGCGCCGGCGTGGACTGGGGGCGCGACAACGATTACACCGCCGCCGCCGTCGTTGACGTGGGCGCGCGGCGCATGGTCGCGCTGGAGCGCTTCACCGGCGTCAGTTGGGCGTTACAGCGCGGGCGGCTGGCGGCGCTGTGCGCGCGCTGGCGGCCCGCCGCGGTGTGGGCCGAGGCCAACAGCATCGGCTCGCCCAACGTCGAGGCGCTGCTGGCGGAGGGGCTGCCGGTGCGCCCCTTCCAGACGACCGCCGCCAGCAAGGGGCCGCTGATCGAGGCGCTGGCGCTGGCCGTCGAGCGCGGCG
>CAZDVL010000489.1:0-1988 GCA_964508745.1 uncultured Anaerolineaceae bacterium
CGCGCCAGCGCGCAGCCGGACAGGGCCAGCAGCAGGCCGGCCGCCGCCAGCAGACGCCTACGGGCAGCCATTGGCGACGTGTTCGGCGAAGGTGCGGGCGAAGTTGTGGAAGCCGCTCTGGTCGCAGGCGGCGCGAAAGTAGAGGTAGTCAGACACGGCGGGAAAGACGGCGGCGCGGATGGCCGACAGGCCCGGATTGGCGATGGGGCCGGGCGGCAGGCCTACCTGAAGATAGGTGTTGTAGGCGTGGACGGCGCTGGTGTAGTCGTCCTGGGTGATCTGCGGCCACCAGGCGCCATCCTTGTAGCCGATGCCGTACTGGACGGTCGGGTCGGCATCCAGCTTCATGCCGAGGCCCAGCCGGTTGCGGTAGACGCTGGCGATCAGCGGGTTTTCTTCCGCGTGCACCGATTCGCGCTGGACAATGGACGCCAGCGTGACGATCTCGAACAGGGACAGCCCCTGGGCGGCGGCGTCGGCGGCAAGCTGTGCGTCCACGCGGGCAGCGAAGGTTGCGGTGAGCGTGTCGCGCAGGCCGGCGGGCGTGATTTCGGGCGGGAGCTGGTAGGTGTCGGGGAAAAGAAAGCCCTCCAGCGACGCGCCGGGCGGCAGGCTGACAAAGGCGGCGAAGGCCGGGTCCACGGCCGCGCCGGGGCCGGCCGCCGCCAGGAAATCCGCGCCGGAGAAGCCGAACAGGCCGTTGGCGTCCACCGCCGCCGCGATTTCCTCCAGCCGCCAGCCTTCGAGGATGCGGAACGGGATCACGCTGCTGCGCGAATCGGTGAGGGCGGCGGCGATCTGCGGGATGGTCTGCGTCTGGTTGAGGAAATAGGTGCCGGCCTCCAGCTCCACGTCGAGGCCGGAAACGCGCGCGTAATCCACGAACAGGCCGGCGTCCGCGATCAGGCCGTAATCCAATAGGCGCTGGCCGACGACGCGCGGCGATTCGCCGGGGGCGATGGTGAAGCGCACCGGCGCCGCGTCAGCGCCTGCCGGGCGATTCAGGTCATCCTGGCGGCTGGCAAGCTGCCAGCGGATGATTTCGGTCTGCACAAAATTAACCGGCTGGCCGCCGGAGATCACGAACAGCGCCCCGGCGCACAGCAGCAGCGCCAGCCCGAACGCCAGGGCGGCGGCGATAACAGCTTTGGCGAGTTGGCTCACAGGCGGTTTACTCCGTTGGGGGGGCAAACGCGGGCGGCTCAGCGAGGCCGTCGCGCACCGCGTCAATGTAGCTTTGCAGGATGACGCGGGCGGCCAGGTCGTCCACCGGCGCGCCAGGCTTGCGGCGCTGCTGGCGGGCCAGGTCGCGGGCGTCGCTGGTGGAAAGCTGCTCGTCCCACAGCAGCACCGGCAGCGCGGTGGCTTCGGCCAGGCGCGCGGCCCATTTGCGCACGGTGGCCGCCTGATCCTGCTGGCCGGGGTGCGCCTCGTAGTTGGTGGGGACGCCGACGACGATCGCGGCGGCCTGCTGCTGGGCGACGATGTGCCGGATGCGGTCGAAGTCCTCCGCGCGCGAACGGCGCGGGATGATCGCCAGCTCGCGCGCGACCAGCCAGGATGCGTCGCACACGGCCAGCCCCAGCCGCTTGAGGCCGTGATCAACGCCGAGCAGGCGGCCCGGCATCATGCGCCAGTTTCCACGCGCACCGTGATGCGCACCGGCAGCAGCGGCAGCTGCCCCAGCCAACCGGGGATCAGGTCAATGGTCGCGGGGCGCGCCGGGTCAAGGTCGAACTGGGTGTGCAGGTAGGCGAGCGCCTCCTCGTGCGGGCGGCCGGCCAGTTGTTCCTGCACGCGCGCGGCGTCTATCTGGGCGGCGACCAGCCCGCTGCCGGTGATGTCGAACTGCACCGCGCCGTCCTGGAACACCTGCGTCACAGCGCCCACCTCGTAAACGACGCTTTCGGGGATAAGCTGCCGCCCGCGCGGTATCTGGCGGGAAAGCTGCGCCAGCACCACCTGCTGGCCGAGGCGCTGGTTGACGG
>CAZDVL010000490.1:0-1988 GCA_964508745.1 uncultured Anaerolineaceae bacterium
ACCGCGCTGACGCTGCTGCCCGTCCCGGCGTGCAGCGATGACTCGGTGTACATGAACAGCAGGGCGTTAATCAGTTGTTGCTCACTCATGATGGTTATGTCCTCTTAGCTTGTCGCTTCTACGTAGTTCCAACTGCCGGCGGCGCAGGCGCCGTAGCCCATCGCGCCGTAGTTCAGGTCGCCCGCAGGCGACTCGGTGAACGGCTCGCCAGTGAGCCGCGCGTTCTCGAAGAAGAAGACGCTGCCCGCCGGGACGAAATGCCGCAGCGGTTTAGGCTGGCGGCGCGCTAAATCCCACCCGCTGAGCGCCAGCGGCTTGCCCAGCGCCATCGAGACCAGCCTGGCGTCCGCGCCCACCCAGCGCGACCAGTCGCCGTTCGTGGGCCGCCAGCCGTCACCGAACCAGGCCGGTGTCAGCAGGACGATTTTGATACGGCCCTGAGGCTTCGGTTCCGGCAGCGCGTACTGGACGGCTTCATACGTCGCGGAGCGCGCCTCGCCGCCGATGCTGAGGAAACCGGTCTCCCCGGCGAACACATCCGCATTGACGCCTACCAGCAGGCCCACATCCTCGCAGGGACGGACAAACGCGGCGCGGTAAAAGTGGGATTCTTTATGCGCGCGCCGCCCGTGATCGAGCGCTAAGCCGGTGCGCTCCTCGCGCTGGTAAAGGTCAGAGGCTTTGATCGGTTTAACCGCCTCCATGTCGCCTTTGAGGTAAGCGGCGAACGAGGCTTCGTCCAGCCACAGCTCCTGGCCGGTGTCCTTCTTCAGCTCGGACTCGCCCGCCGGGGCCAGCGGCAGCCAGCCGTCGAAGGGCGCGTTAGTCTCATAGTTAAGCTGCCGCGCAGGGCTGAGCAGCCGTTCGCCGTGCATCACATCCAGCGGCAGCGGTACATAGCGCGTCAGCTTCCCGTTCGCACGCTTCGCCACGAACGGCCCGGTAATGCGCAGGCCGCCCATGTTCGACGGTGTGCCGATCGGCAGGTTGGTGATTTCGCCCCGGCCGTAAGCGCGCAGGTCCTCGCCGGTGCGCTCCAGATAATGCGAGCGGATGACGCCCTGCATCGTGCCGGGCTGCGGCGGGAACATGCTGCGGGCGAAAAAGCTTTGCCCGGCGCTGAACGGCTTCGAGTCGCGAAACATCCACACGTCGAGCGCCTGAATAAACACCCACTGCTGCGTCGTCATGACTGCTCCTTTTCGCCCGACGCCAGGAAGCGCGCCAGGATCACCCAGTTCGCCAGCGACTGCCAGCCAACGTTCGGATACTCGCCCCAGGCGCACAGCCGGGGGGCCAGCTCGTCAATCACGGTCTGCGCGTCCTGGCCTTTGAGGAACGACTCCGTGCGCCGCTTGACCAGCCGCGTGACTTCCGCGCGGCGCGCTTCCGCCGGGATACTGGCAGCAGCCAGTGCGTAAGTGACTTCCTGCAGGTCATAGCCGATCTTGGCGGAGAGCCAGGCCGGTTTGCTGAAGGCCTGTATCAGTTCGCTTACCAGCGCGGCGATGCTGTCCCTACCCAGTTCCCACTTCGCCCCAGCGATGCGCTGCTGCGTGCCGTGCGACTCGGTGATGACGATCGCGTCGCGGCCATAGTCGTGCTTGGCGCTGTGCTCGGCATCGCGGGCCAGATTCAGCGCGATGTCCAGCGGGTAGTTGGACGGCACAACGGCGATGCCCGCGCTCATAGTTGGGCTGTCTTCTGGCTTGGCGGGTTTACCTAGCACCTCACCGAGTTTCTTTGCATAAGCTGTGCGGATTTCATCGGCGCAGGCCAGCGCCACGCGCAGCGGCAGCAGCGCCAGCACATCGTCGCCGCCGGCGTAGATCAGTTCGGCGCGGTCGTATTTGCGGACAATCGCGGGCACGTCCGCACTGGCAAACTGCGCCAGCGCCTGCGAGAAGGCGCGGTGCTGCTCCGGCTTGGTCATTGCGCTGAGCTTCGCGCCCATCTGGTCGCCGTCCATTTGCAGGACAGCGAAATAC
>CAZDVL010000491.1:0-1986 GCA_964508745.1 uncultured Anaerolineaceae bacterium
GATCGCCGAGACCACGCCGCTGTTGTTCCCGCCGCAGGCGTCGGCGCAGGCGCAGCAGGTTGACGAGTTGTTCAAGTTCCTGCTGGCGATCGGCGCGGTGATCTTCCTGCTGGTGCAGGGCCTGCTGGTGATCTCCATCGTCCGCTTCCGCGCCCGCCGCGGCGACCGGTCGGACGGCATGAACATTCACGGCAACACCACGCTCGAAACGGTGTGGACGCTGATCCCCGCCGTGATCGTGCTGGTGATCACCGTCTACAGCTATCAGGTGTGGGTCAGCACGCGGGCCGCCCGCGCCGACGAGCAGACGGTGCAGGCCACCGGCGCGCGCTTCGTGTGGACCTTCGCCTACGACGACCCGGTGAACAACATCACCATCAGCTCGAAAGAGCTGCACACGTATGTCGGCCAGCCGGTGCATATGGAGCTGGTCACCGACGACACGGCGCACGCCTTCTGGATTCCGTCCATGCGCATCAAGCAGGACCTGCTGCCGGGCCGCACCACCGAGGTGCGCTTCACGCCGATCCGCGCCGGCAGCTACCCCATCGTCTGCGCCGAACTGTGCGGCAGCGGCCACGGCCAGATGCGCGCCGTCGTCGTGGTCCACCCTGACGAGGCGACCTATATCTCGTGGTTCGACGACGCCGTGAACACGGCCCTCAACCCGCCGGAGGACCCGGCCGAGCGCGGGCGGGCGATTCTGGCCGCCGGCGCGTACCCCTGTTCCGGCTGCCACGTGCTGGCCGACCTGGGCTGGCAGGGCATGACCGGCCCGGCGCTGGACGGCGTGGGCGACCGCGCGGCGCGCCGCGTGCCCGGCGAAAGCGCCGAGGAATATCTTGACCGTTCGCTCTACTACCCCGGCGAGTTCCTGGTCCCCGGCTTCGGCAGCCTGATGCCGCAGTTCCAGCCGGGCGACCCCGCCGCGCCGAATTACATGTCGGCCGACGACCACTTCGCGATTATCGCCTATCTGTGCACGCAAACCGCCAGCGGCGAGTCCGCGTGCGACCTGGATAACCTGGAGAGCATTGTTGCCGAGTATCGTTAGCGGGCGTGAAGCAGCAGAGAGAGGTTTGAGCACATGGCGAGCATTACTGTACCACAGCAGGGGTTAGGGCAGGCCGCGCCCGCCGCCGGGCCGCGCGTCAGGGATTACCTGCGCTGGAGCGTGGACCACAAGATCATCGGCGTGCAGTACATGGCGACGGCGCTGTTCTTCTTCATCGTCGGCGGCACGCTGGCGATGCTGATCCGCTGGGAGCTGCTGACCCCGGCGCTGGACACGATGGCCGACGGCACCGCCTACAACACGCTGTTCACCATTCACGGCACGGTGATGATCTTCCTGTGGATCATCCCCATGCTGGCGGGCTTCGGCAACTACCTCATCCCGCTGATGCTGGGCGCGAAGGACATGGCCTTCCCCTGGCTGAACGCCTTCGCCTTCTGGCTGATCCCGCCGGCGGGCGTGCTGATGCTGGCCGGCTGGTTCGTCGGGCAGGCGCAGGCCGGCTGGACCGCTTACCCCACGCTGAGCACGCTGTTCAGCCCCGGCGACGGCCAGACGCTGTGGGCGGTGGCGCTGCATATGCTGGGCATTTCGTCCATCCTGGGCGGCATCAACTTCATCGTGACGATCCTCAACATGCGCGCGCCGGGCATGAGCATCTGGCAGATGCCGCTGTTTGTCTGGGCGGTCCTGGCGACTTCGATCATCATCGTCATGGCGACGCCCTTCCTGGCCGGCGCGCTCACGCTGCTGATTCTCGACCGCGTGGCCGGCACCAGCTTCTTCAACCCGGCCGCCGGCGGCGACGTGCTGCTGTGGCAGAACGTGTTCTGGTTCTACAGCCACCCGGCGGTGTACATCATGGTGCTGCCGGCCTTCGGCGTGCTGTCGGAGGTGCTGTCGGTGCACGCGCGCAAGCCGATCTTCGGCTACCGCGCCATCGCGCTGTCGAGCATGGCGATCGCGCTGGT
>CAZDVL010000492.1:0-1980 GCA_964508745.1 uncultured Anaerolineaceae bacterium
GAGCGCCGCCGCCCCCCGCCCCGCCGCCGGCCTCAGCGGTCCTGAATCGCCCGTTTCAGCTCCGCCAGCCAGCGTTCGTCGGCCTCAATTTCCTTCAGCGCCTTCGTGCGATCCTTGACCGACAGGCTCGCCAGGCGGTTGGCGTAGGCCCACACGCGGTCGCGCCGCTTCTTGTTGGTGCGCTCGACAAACGGGTTGTAGTGGCTGTCGGGCAGCGCGTCGGCGGGCGCGCCGGCCGCGCCGGCGGCGGCGCTGAGCGTGCGGATTTCCCACTCGGTCAGGTTGCAGTCGTCGGCGTGCCGCCACAGGTCGTCGGGCAGCTTGAGCAGGGCGCGGTACTGGCGCAGTTGGACCGGGTTCTTCAGGCCCATCGCGTTGAGCAGCTTCTCGCCCTGGCCGCGCGGGATGCGGTGCTGGTCGCCGTCGGCCACCTGCGCGTAATAGACGCGCTCGCTGTGGCCGGCGCGCAGCACGTCCTGGTAGGGCGTGAACTGCGCGCCGCGCTGCTCGTGGATCAGGTCCATCAGCAAAATGGCGAACTGGCGCGCCCGGCCGATGGCGTTGAGGTCGGCGCGGGCGTTGTTCTCGCTGGCCTGGCGCCAGACGCTGACCTGTTCGACCAGCCGCGCCGGGATCTGCGACCAGCTTTCGCCGGCGAAGTTCAGGTGCAGCAGGTGGAAGGCCAGCCAGCGGCGCTCGCCGGTTTCGAGGCGGTAGGCGCTGCCGTCGCGCGCGACGGTGATTGGGTTGGTCAGGCCGACCTTGCGGATGCTGACGGCCAGCGCCACGATGTCGAGCAGCGCGCTTTCGAGCGGCTGGCGCTGGCGCAGCTCGCGCGGGACGGATTCGTCGTCGTTGCCGTCGGTTCCGGGCGGCAGGTAGTCCTGCAGCAGGTGCGCCTGGAGGTCGAAGGGGCTGCCTTTTTCGCGCTGCACGGCGCCCACCCAGGCGTCAAAGAGCGCGGCGACGGTCTGCGGGCTGCCGGGCCAGTGGGCGCGCACCTCCGACGGGACGGCGCGCCGGGGCTGGCTGTGGTCGGGGTAGATGTCGAAGATGCTGATGGGCTTGGCCACCTGGCGCAGGCGGTCCACGTCGGCGATCTGGCCGAAGATGGCGGCGTCGGTGTCCTCCAGCGACACGCGCGCGCCGCTGTCGAACAGGTCAATTTCCTCGCGTCCGCGGCGGCGCCCCTTAGACATTGGCGGCCGCTTCCTCGACCCGGCCCACCAGCGCCCAGGCTTCGCTGGCGGCTTTGGTCTCCGGGGCGATGGCGAACACCGGGCGGCGCATGGTGGCGGCCTCGGCCCAGATCGTGCGCTGGTTGATCGGCGGCCAGACCAGCCGGCCGAAGCGCTTTTTGAGTTCCGCCAGGTTTTCCGAGTGTTCGACCGTCTGGTTGCGGTACATCGTCGGGACGATGCCCATCACGGCGATGTCGCCCAGGTTCCACTTGTCGCGGTAGGCCTGGGCCGCCTGGCGGTGGTTGATGCTCTCGACCAGGCCGTCGAACGAGAGGTACTCGCACTTGGTGGGGTAGATGATGGCGTCGGTCGCCAGGTAGATCGAGCCGTGCAGCAGCGAGGGCGTGGGCGAGGTGTCGAAGATCACGAAGTCGAAGGCCTTTTCCAGCTCGCGCAGGCGGTCGCCGACGGCGAAGGCGTCGGAGATCGAGTTGGCGATGTTGCGCGTTTCGACGTTGGACGGGACCACGCACAACTGGCCGGTGACCGGCTGGCCGTCCGGGTGGTACTGTTCCGGCGGGACGACGCGCAGCACCTCGCGGAAGGGGGCCTCGCGCACCAGCAGGTTGTAGAGGCCGGGTTCTTTGGCCAGGCCGGACATCACGGTGGCGTGGCCCTGGGCGTCCGCGTCCACCAGCACGACGCGGCGGCCGCGGACGGCCAGCCCGGCGGCCAGGTGCAGCGCCAGCGTGGTTTTGCCCACCCCGCCTTTTTCGTTTAAGAGCGTAATGACTTTCAT
>CAZDVL010000493.1:0-1977 GCA_964508745.1 uncultured Anaerolineaceae bacterium
GCCACCGCCGGGTCCTCGCCGCCGTCGCTCACCGCCGAGATCGCGTCGCCCATCGGCCCCCAGAAAGCGCCCATTTCGGGGCGGTTGGGGAAGGGCGTGCCCAGCGTGAACTGCTCGACAAACACCTGGAGGTTCGGGTTTTCAACCTGCACCGCCGGGTTGATGGGCATCAGGCCGCCTTCGGTCGCGGCGATCGTCTGGCCCTCAACGCTGGTGATGAAGCGGCCCCACTCGATAAAGGCGGCCATCTTGGCCTCGTCGTTGGCCAGTTTGGCGTTGCCGTAGAAGCCTTCGCTCTGGGCGAACAGGGCGGGCACTTCGCCGTTGTCCAGCGCCGGCATGATCGCCACGCCCAGGTCCGGCCCCAGGTCGCTCTCGAACTGCGCCAGGTTCCAGACGCCGTCATAGACCATCGCCACGGTGCCGGTCTGGAAACCGGGGTTGGGCGAAGAACCGTCAACAACGACGCCGCTGGCCTCGTCCTGCGCCAGGTTGTACATGTCCTGGTGGAACTGGAGGTAGGCCACCATCGCGTCGAAGCCGGGGGTGTCCGGCGCAAACGCCGCCGT
The DNA here is from genome assembly GCA_964508745.1 of uncultured Anaerolineaceae bacterium. Classification (GTDB taxonomy): domain Bacteria; phylum Chloroflexota; class Anaerolineae; order Aggregatilineales; family Phototrophicaceae; genus DAOTWC01. Next base: position 570 of record CAZDVL010000493.1, read on the forward strand.
GCCGTCGTCGTTCATCAGCGCGCCGCCCAGCGCGAACAGGAAGCCGGCGCTGTGGAAGAAGCCGTTCTGGAACGCCAGGCCGGTCACGCCCTCTTCCGCCAGCTCAGCGGAGAGTTCGATCACCTCAGCCCACGTCTGCGGCGCGTCGGGCACGAAGGCCTTGTTGTAGAAGAAGGCCAGCGTCTTGGCGCTGAACGGAACGCCCCAGATGTCGCCTTCGTAAGTGAACGTGCCCCAGCCGGTGTCGGACACCTGCGCGCGCAGGTCGTCGTCCACCAGGTCGGTGATCGGCGCGATGATGCCCGAAGGCTGCCACTGGCCGACGGCGTCGTTCGCCCAGATAATCATGTCGGGGCCTTCACCGCTGCCGGCAGCGGCGATAAAGCTGTCCTGAATGGTGGCGCTGGGGTTATAAACCTGTTCAATCTTGATGCCGGGGTTGGCAACCTGGAAAGCCTCAATGAGCGCCAGCAGCGCGTCGCCTTCGGCGTCCTGCTTGGCGTGCCACAAAACCAGCGTTACCGTGTCCTGCGCCTGCACACTGCCGATGACCAGCGTTACCAGCAGGGCCATCAGCGTGGTGACCAGAACCAACCGTGCTTTCTTCATACAGCCGTCTCCTTGACCTATCATCCATTGTTCGTGATCTAGCTGCTGCAAAGCAGCACCGGAATATTAAACCGGGGCAGCGCAAAATTCAAGCTCTCTTGTGCAAATATTACAATCGGAGCTAGTGTATATCGTCACAGGCCACCCTGTTCACTGCACGGCGCCGCTGTGGCCGTCCCGGCGGCCGTCGCTCCAGAAGCGGCGCGCCGCCGTCGCGCTCAGGCCGTCCACCCAGTCGCTGATGTACATGAACAGCGCCTCCGCCATGTGGATGTCCTCGCGAAGCTGGGCCGCCGTCTCCGCCGACATCTCCAGCATGCGGCGCACCAGCGCCTCATCGCCGCTGTTCAGGCTGGGGTTGAGGTTGCGCATCAGCGGCAGGACGTGCGCCGGCGCCAGCGGCGACTCGCCGCCCTGGGGGCTGGCGTGCGCGTCGAGCTTCAGCGTCACGCCGAAGTCGTCGCTCAGCGTCTGCGCGGTGCGCTCCACCACGTCGAAATGGTACTCGCGCAGCGACAGCAGGCGCTGGTGCAGGTCCTCGGCCACGTCGCGCAGGACATCCAGCCGGGGCGGGTTCTGTGAAATCTGCTCCTCGATGAACGCCTCCAGAAAGGCCGGCCGGCCTTCCGTCAGGCAGCGCTCGAACAGGTCCATCGCCTCCAGGCGCAGGTAGTTCAGCTCGGCCATCGCCGAGAGGCCGGCGGCGCCAAAATCGTCCATCATCTGCGTTCCTCGCGCTTCGGGCACAGCCGCTTAAGATAATCCCAGGTGTAAATCCCGGTGTGGTGGCCATCGTCCC
>CAZDVL010000494.1:0-1972 GCA_964508745.1 uncultured Anaerolineaceae bacterium
GACCTGATCAGCAAGCGCATCGGCAACTACGAGATTCTCGACATCGTCGGGCGCGGCGGCATGGCGACGGTGTACCGCGCGCGCCAACTGACGATGGACCGCGTCGTGGCGCTCAAGGTGCTGCCGCGCCAGTTCATCAACGACGACACCTATCTCCAGCGCTTTAACCGCGAGGTCGAGATCGTCGCCCGGCTGGAGCACCGCAGCATTGTGCCGGTGCACGACTTTGGCGACTTCAACGGCCAGCCGTACATCGTCATGCGCTACATGCCCGGCGGGTCGGTGGACGACCTGCTGGCGCGCGGCCCGCTGGACAGCGACGCCTACCTGAACGTGATCGAGCAGATCGCGCCGGCGCTCGACTATGCCCACAGCAAGAACGTGCTGCACCGCGACCTCAAGCCCAGCAACGTGCTGATGGACGACGACGACGGCGCTTACCTGACCGATTTCGGCATCGCCCGCATCCTGGGCGAGCAGCGCGCGCCCACCATCACGACGCAGGGCGTCGTCGGCACGCCCAGCTATATGAGTCCCGAACAGGCGCAGGGCCTGGCGCTGGACGCGCGCAGCGACGTGTACGCGCTGGGCATTATGCTGTTCGAGATGGCGACCGGCCAGCGCCCGTTCCAGAGCGACACGCCCTACAGCATCGCCGTGCTGCAGGTGACGGCCCCGCCGCCCGCGCCGCGCAGCATCAACAAGAACATCCCGATGCCCGTCGAACAGGTGATTTTGCGGGCGCTGAAGAAGCAGCCGGACGAGCGCTACGCCAGCGCGCTCGCCCTGGCGGAGGCGCTGCGCCGGGCGATTACGCCGCCGGCGGCCAGCGTCCACGACACGCAGCCGGGCATCCCGCGGCCCACGCGGCCCAACCCGGTCCCCCAACCGACCGCGCCGCTGCCCCAGCCGGCCGCTGCGCCGCCCGCTTACGCGCCGCCGGTGTACGCGGCGCCGGCGTACACCCCGCCGCCCGGGCGGCCCGCCGCGCGCCGCCGGCCGCTGCGCCGCCAGGGCGGCCTGCTGATGAGCGCCGCCGTCGGCGGGTTGATCGGCTGCGGGCTGCTGACGCTGATCGTGGTGATCGCCGCGCTGGTGATCGGCAGCCTGCAGGCGGCGGAATCTGCCGCTGGCGGCGCGCCGCTGGAGCTGACGGTCTACACGGGCGACGACATCATCCCGACGCTGGACCTGACCAGCGAGGCGGCCCGGCGCGGCCTGCTGGGCGCGCTGACCGAAGCGCCCACGCTGCCCCCCACGGTCACGCCGACCGTCGCGCTGCCAGCCCTGCCCGCGCAGCCCATCGAACCACAGGTCACGCCGACGCTGCCGGTGGGCTGGCGCTCGCCAGATGGCTGAGCAGCGCCGCCAGCGTCACGCCGTCCAGCGACGGCAGCACCACGTCCGCCGCGCCGACGATCTGCGCGTCGCCCAGGCCCACCACCGGAAAACCGCCCGCCCGCGCCGCCTGCACCCCGACCGCCGAATCCTCGAACACGACGGCCCGCAGCGGCGGGACATTGAGCCGCCCGGCGGCCCACAGGAAGGCGTCCGGGGCCGGCTTGCTGTGGGCCACGCGGTGACGATCCACGATCACGTCGAACAGGCCGGTCATCGCCAGCCGGTCCAGCACCGGGTAGACGTTCTGGCTGGACGACGCCAGCCCGACGCCCAGGCCCGCCGCGCGCGCCTCGTCAATCAGCGCCGTGACGCCCGGCAGCCGGTCCGCCGGGGTCATGTGCGCCAGCAGCTCGTGAAAGTAGACGTTCTTGCGCGCCATCAGCGCCTCAGCGTGGGCGGCGTCCGGCGGGCGCTGGCGGAACACATAGGCGATGCTGTCGCGCCGCGACAGGCCGCGCAGCACGTCGTTGTCGGCGGGCGTGAAGGAAATGCCTTCTTCTTCGGTCAGGCGCAGCCAGGCGCGGTAGTGCAGGCTGAGCGTGTCGGCGATCACGCCGTCCATGTCGAAGAT
>CAZDVL010000495.1:0-1968 GCA_964508745.1 uncultured Anaerolineaceae bacterium
GCTTTCCACGATGAACCTGCCGCTGCTGTCGGGGCTGATCGGCCTGGCGACGAGCGGGCGCACGCCGTTCACGGCGGACCTGTACTTTGTTAACCTGAAGGACATGCCGCAGGTTGGGTGGGGCACGAACCCGCCGATCGTGCTGGAAACGCCGGGCCGGGGCCTGGGCGTGGCGCTGCTGGTGACGCACGGGGTGATTGACATCGGCATTGACGACCCGGTGCGCTTTGTCAAGCAGTACGCCGTCGGCAAGCCAATCACCCGGCTGGAGAGCATCAAGGACCGCATCCAGGCGATGCTGCTGGGGGAGATCAGCACGCTGCTGCTGAAGTCGGGCGCGCAGAGCATCCCTGACGCGAACCGCATCCTGGGCGAGCTGGAGGGCGCGGCGCTGGCCGTTCTGAACGAGCAGTTCCAGGCGCTGGGCCTGCGCATTAAGGCGTTCGATGCCAAGCCGTTCACCGCCAAGCAGGTTACGGAGGACGAGCTGCGCGATTACGTCAGCCTGGAGCAGTGGGAGCGCGTCAAGCGGCTCTCGATTGCGCAGACGGCCGCCGCCAACACGGGCGCGGGCGGCGCGCTGGCGAGCGCGGGCGTCGGCCTGGGCGTGGGGCAGCAGGTGGGCGCGGCGCTGAACCCGGAGGCGGCGGCGCTGCAGCAGCAGTTACAGCAGCAGCAGATGATGATGCAGCAGATGATGATGCAGCAGATGGCGCAGCAGAGCCAGCAGGCCGCCGCCAGCCAGCAGGCCGCGCCGCCGGCGGCCCCGCAGGCCCCGCAGACGAAAGAGCAGATTCAGGCGATGATCGACAGCCTGGATATGAAACTGGCGAACGGCGAGCTGTCTGAGGAGAATTACAACCGGCTGGTCGCCAAATGGCAGGAGCGCCTGAGCCAGCTTTAGGGCTGGGGCAGCGTGATGTCGCCGATGTGGTAGCGGTCGCTGCCGTCAGCGAGCAGCGTGCGCGCGCCGGTTGCCGGGTCATACAGCCCGATGAACAGGCTGTAGGTCCCGGCGGGGAGCGGCTCCAGCGCCAGCGTATAGACATCGCGAAAACGTTCGGCGCCGGACCAGCGGCGCGTGCTGATGCGCCCGTCCTGCAGGAATTGATCGTCCTGCGCGGCGGGCGCTGCTGTTGGTGTGGCCGCCGGCACAAGGTGCACAAACACCTTCAGGTTAGAGTCAGTGTCGGCCAGCGGCTGCCAGTAGGCCAGCAGCACGAGCCTGCCAGCGTCCGCTGGCTCGTCAAGCAGGCGCACGCCGAGCAGCTCGGCGGCAGAGCCGAACTGGACGCTGCCGCCCGCCAGCTCCGCGGGGTCCACCTGCCAGGGCATGAAGTGGCGCGCGGGCAGCCCGGCGACGCTGTCGGCGCGGATGAGCTGCATATGGCTTTCCAGCCACTCGGCGCTGGTGCTGGCGTTGGGCCAGTCGGGGGAGGGGTTGGCGACCAGCCAGATGTTTTGATACTGCTGCCGGTCGGCTTCGAGGACGGCCGCGATTTCGCGGTCGGGCTGGCCGGGGTTGGCCGGCAGGCGCTGGAGGTCGGACCAGCCGCGAAAGTAGTAGGTGAAGGCTTCGTCCGCCGCAGTCTGGATAACGAGGCTGTTGTCAGGGTCCACGCGCTCGTGGAGGTAGGCGGCCAGCGCGCGCCAGTCGGGCGCTTTCGCATAGTCAAAGTAATACACCGCCAGGCTGGCGCTGCTGGCGGCCACCAGCGCCACCAGCAGGCCAGAGGCCAGCGCGCGCCGTGCTGCCGGCGTCCGCGTCACGCGCACGGGGGCCAGAACCACCAGGCCGGCGAGCATGAGCGTGTAGGCCGGCGTGGACGCCAGCACATAGCGCGGCGTGAACACATCCAGACGCAGCGACACCAGCGTCAGCAGAAGGGGCGGGACCGCCCCCAGGAGCAGCAGCAGCAGCGCGCAGCGGCGGCACTGACGCCACCACGCGAGCAGGCCGAGCGCCAG
>CAZDVL010000496.1:0-1963 GCA_964508745.1 uncultured Anaerolineaceae bacterium
GCTGCTCCGCCACGATCTGGCTGAAGCGCACCAGCAGCTTTTCCAGCCCGGCCAGGTCCACCGGCTTTTCGCCGCGCACGCCCTGCAGCGCCGTGTAGATTTTGGTCTGCTCCATCATGCGCCGCGCCAGCGTGGTGTTCAGCGGCGGCAGCGCCAGCGCGCGGTCCTTGAACACCTCGACCAGCGTGCCGCCCGTGCCGAACAGCAGCACCGGGCCGAACTGCGGGTCGGCGCTGCACCCGACGATCAGCTCATAGCCTTTCAGCTTGACCATCGGCTGCACGTTCACGCCGTCGAAATGCTCCGCGCCGACGCGGTCGCGCACCGCGCCCTTGATGGCCCAGAAGGCCTCGCGCACGGCTTCGGGGTCGCCCAGGTTGAGGCGCACGCCGCCGATGTCGGTCTTATGCGTGATCGTCTCTGAGTGGATTTTGAGCACGACCGGGTAGCCGAGCTGCTCGGCGGCCATCACGGCCTCGTCCTCGGTGGTGGCGACGACCATCGGCGTGGTGGGGATGCCGTAGTCGGCCAGGATCTGCTTCGATTCGTACTCGGTGAGGATCGTGCGGCCCTGGGCGCGGGCGCGCGCGATAATCTCGCGCGTGTGCGCGCTGTCGTGCTGCTGCGGGTCGGCGGCGTCGGCCAGCGCGGGCGTCTCGTAGATGCCGCGCAGGTTGTAGCTGTAGCGCCACATATAGTTGAACAGGCGCGTGGCGGTGTCGGGGTATTCAAACGTGGGGATGTTGGCGCGGTTGAGGATGCTGACGCCGGCGGCGACATCGCTGCCGCCCATCCAGCTCGCCAGCACCGGCTTGCCCTCGATCTGCGCGTAGGGCCGCAGCAGCTCGGCGGTCTGGGTCGGGTCGCTCATCGCCTGCGGCGTGAGGATCACCAGCAGGCCGTCGCTGTTGGGGTCGGTCGCGGCGATCTCCAGCGACTTCGCGTAGCGCTCCGGCGCGGCGTCGCCGAGGATGTCCACCGGGTTGCCGTGGCTCCAGTGTTCGGGCAGCAGCGCGTTAAGCGCGGCCATCGTCTCGTCGGAGAGCTGGGCCAGCTCGCCGCCCTGCGTGATCAGCGCGTCGGTCGCCAGCACGCCGGGGCCGCCGGCGTTGGTGAGGATCGTCAGGCGCGGCCCGCGCGGGCGCGGCTGTTTGGCCAGCACCTCGGCGGTGTGGAAGATGTCGGAAATGCTGTTGACGCGCAGCACGCCCACGCGGCGGAAGGCGGCCTCCAGCACCTCGTCGCTGCCGGTGAGCGAGCCGGTGTGGCTGGCGGCGGCCTGCGCGGCGGCCTCGGTGCGCCCGGCCTTGATGACGATCACCGGCTTGGTGAAGGCCACCTCGCGCGCGGCGGAGAGGAACGAGCGCGCGTTGCCCACCGATTCCATGTAGATGACGATGCTGCTGGTGCGCGGGTCGTCGCCCAGGTAGTGGATCAGGTCGCCCCAGTCCACGTCGAGCATCGAGCCGATGGAGATAAACGCGCTGAAGCCGACGTTTTCCTGAAAGCTCCAGTCCAGCACCGACGTGCACAGCGCGCCGCTCTGGCTGATAAAGCCGACGCTGCCGGGCCGCGCCATCGAGCTGGCGAAGGTGGCGTTCAGGCCGGTGGGCGGCATCATCACGCCCAGGCAGTTGGGGCCGATGATGCGCAGATTGCCGCGCTGCGCCTGCTCCATAATCCGCCGTTCGAGTTCCGCGCCCTCTGGCCCGCGCTCTTTGAAGCCGGCGGAGATGACGATCGCGCCGTGGACGCCGGCGTCCACGCACTCGCCGATGATGCCGGGCACGCTGGGGGCCGGCGTGACGATCACCGCCAGCTCGACCTGCTCCGGGATGGCGGCGATGCTGGGGTAGGCGCGGATGCCCAGCACGCTGCTGCGCTTGGGGTTGACCGGAAACACCGTCCCGCCGAACTGGCTGCTGATGAGGTTCCAGAGAATGGTGCGGCCAACGCTGCCTTC
>CAZDVL010000497.1:0-1956 GCA_964508745.1 uncultured Anaerolineaceae bacterium
GGGCGCACGCGCTGCTCGACCGCGCGCCAGAGCGCGGCCACGACATCGGGCAGCGAACGGTCGTGGAGCGTGGCCGCGGCGGCGCGGCTGTGCCCGCCGCCGCCGAACAGGCGCGCCACCTCGCCCACGTCGAGCGCGTCGCTGGTTGAGCGGCACACCAGCAGCAGGTTGTCCGGCATTTCAACGACCACAAACAGCGCCGACGCCTCCAGCATATCGCGCAGGCGGTGGACAACGGAGCTGATCTCGTGGACATAGGCGGGCATGCGCGCCGCGCTGACGATGACGGTGTGCCCCTGCACGCTGCGGCTGTCTACGCTGACAACCAGCTTTTCGAACAACTGCTGCTGTTCCTCAGAGAGGGGATGTGCCAGGAAGCGCCGCACCGTGTCGAGCGCGGCGTTGTTCTCCAGCAGCCAGGCGGCGGCGCGCAGGTCGCGCGGCGTCGTCGTGCTGTAGGACAGCGCGCCGGTGTCCTCATAGATGCCCAGCGTCAGCAGCGTTGCCTCCATTGAGGTTAACGTCAGGCCGTGCTCGCGGATGCGTTCGACGAGCAGCGTCGTCACCGCGCCCACCGGTTCGCTGATGAACGTCGTGCCGCGAGGCAGGTCGGCGCGGGTGAACGGCTGGTGGTGGTCAATGATGACGGTGGGTGTGTTGGGTTTCACGCCGCGCAGGTGCGGCGCCCGCTGGGTATCAACCAGAATCACCTGTTTGACGCCGCGCGCGCGCAGCTCAGCCTGGTTGACAAACGTGACGCCGTTGCGAAACAGCGCCAGGAAGTGTTCGACGTTGCGGTTGACGCGGTCTGGCAGCACCGGCACGGCGTCCGGGTAGAGCCGGTGCGCGGCCAGCAGGGCGGCGACAGCGTCAAAATCGGCATTGGAATGCGTGAGAATTAATTTCACAGGGTGCGTCCGCCAGCGGTGATTGTCTGACGATTATACCCGCGCGGGCCGGCGCGCGGTATAGCGCGAATGGCCGGGGCGATTACGGGTTAGCGGGCAGGGGCCAGCCTTCAGGCGTGAACGTCAGCTCCAGGCCCGGCGCGGCGATATATCCGACCGGCACGCTGTACAGGTCAATCACGTTGTCAGCGCCGGCCAGCGCCGCCCAGCGCTGGCGCGCCTCCGGCGTGTGCCAGACAACCAGCGCCAGGTGCAGCCGGCTCGCAGCCCATAAATCTTCGGTCACGGCCGCAGTTTGCAGCGGGCGCAGTTCGATGCCCAGCGCGCGCAGCGGCGCCAGCAGCGTCTCTGTGCCGGGAACCGGCGCGGCGGCGGCGGCCAGATTGAAACCGTCCGGCCAGCCGGCGTTCGCCAGGCGCGCGTGCAGGCCGGCGGCCGGCGCGGCGGATGAGCCAGCGGCGGGCTGTGCGCCGGGCAGGCCGCGCACAGCCGCGGCGGCGGCAGGGGCGATAGCGCCGCGAACAATATCTGCCAGCGCCGGGTCGTCCAGCGGCCCCAGCGCCGTGTTCAGCACCAGCGCCACATGCGTGGTCACGGGCGCGGCGGCGGCCCCGGCGAAAAGGCCGTAATCGGCGGCGATGTCGTAGCTGATGCCGGCCTGCGCGGGGTCAGGTGTGCCGCTTAGTGGTTCGATCTGGAGGGACTGCGCGCGCGCCTGGTCAACAATCGGGGCGGCGGCAGCGCTGGCCCCCAGCGCATAGCGCACGCCGGCCGGGGCCGCCGGGCCGCCGGGCGCGGGCGTCGCGCTGGGCGCGGCGGGGACATCTACCGGAAACGGCGTTGGCGGCGGCGCGCAGGCCGCCAGCACAGCCCCCGCCGCCAGCAGCAGACAGGCCAGGCGCATCTCAGGCTGCCGGCACAACCCAGGGGCCGAGGATGTTTCGCTGCCACATGCTGAGCGCCGTGGCCGCGTTAAAAAACGCCAGAATCGAGAAGGCGATGGCGGCGCTGCGGTCGTCGCGCCCGCGCAGCATGGTGAACAGCCCCG
>CAZDVL010000498.1:0-1948 GCA_964508745.1 uncultured Anaerolineaceae bacterium
AACTGCCTCGGCAACGAGTTCTACGCCGTTTACGCGCGCGAGTCGCGCACGACCTGCACGATTGACGTGTACCTGATCAGCAACCAGGGGCGCGGTATCGGCCGCCCGGCGTTCCGCATCACAGCCGCTGAGCGCGCTGGCCTGCCCGAAAAGCCGGAGGAAAACCTGCTGGTGGACGAGTATTACGAGGTCGCGCTCTATAAGCTGACCACCGGCGAGTACCAGGTGAACGCCGGGCCAGACCAGAACGGCAAGGTCTACGTCGTGCGCTTCACCGGCTGCCCGGCGGAAAATATCAACGAAGAAACCTTCATCCCGGCGCAGGCTCAGTAGCCGCCCGCGCCCCGCGCCCAGGCCACCGTCCGCGCCATGCCGTCGGCCAGCGTGACGCGCGGCTCCCAGCCCAGCAGCGCCCGCGCGCGGGCGATGTCGCCCGCCGACGCGCGCATATCGCCCGGCTGCGCCGGGGCGTAGCGCACGGTGTGGGTGGCGCGGCTGCGACCCAGCGCCGCCAGCACCGTGTCGCACAGCGCGTTGATGCTGCACGGCACGCCCGTGCCCAGGTTAATCACCTGGCCGTAAGCCGCCGGCGCGGCCAGCGCGTCGGCCCAGGCGCGCGCGACATCGGAGATGTGGACGAAATCGCGCGTCTGCTCGCCGTCGGCGTGAATGGTGATCGGCTCGCCGCGCAGGGCCGCGCCGATGAAGATCGCCAGCACGCCCTGGTAGCTGTTGGTGAGGCTCTGGCGCGCGCCATACACGTTGAACATGCGAAACGACGTGACGTGCAGCGGCGCGCTTAAATCGGGCCGCTGCGCCGTTAGATGCACATAGCGCTCGGCGGCCCACTTCGTCACCGCGTAGTACGACAGCGGCGCGGGCGGCGTTTCCTCCGGCGTGGGGACGGCGGCGGCGTCGCCATAAACGGTCATCGAGCTGGCGAACAGCAGGCGCGGCACGCCGCTGCGCACGCACGCCTGCAGCACATTGACCGTCCCCAGCGTGTTGACGCTCAGGTCTGCCGCCGGGTCCATGTACGACAGGCGGATGGACGCCTGCCCGGCGATGTGGCAGACCGCGTCCACGCCGCGCGCGACAACCGCGGCGACCGCCGCCGCGTCGCGCACGTCGCCGTACACAAATTCGGCGTCCGGGTGTACGTTGGCGCGCGCGCCGGTGCTTTCGTTGTCCAGCACCACCACCCGCTGCCCGCGCGCCAGCAGCAGATCAACCACATGGCTGCCGATGAACCCGGCGCCGCCCGTGACCAGCACACGCTGCGTCACAGCGGCTTGCCGGCAGATTCAGGCGCGGCGGGCTGCTGCTCGGCGGGCCAGGGTTCGAACACCTCGCCCGCGGCGCGGCGCGTGTCGTGCCGCACCAGCAGCCACTCGAACCAGACGGTCAGCAGCGTGTACAGGTAGCGGCTGCCCTGCTCTTTGAGCTTGAGCGCGGACTCGCCAACCGTGCGGTTGCGCCACGAGATGGGAATGACCCTGTACGAATAGCCGCGCGCGATGGCCTTCAGCGGAATCTCAATTGTCAGGTTGAAGTGCGGCGACACAAACGGGCGGCAGCCTTCGATCACATTGGCGCGGTAGCCCTTAAAGGCGTTGGTCGTGTCGTTGTAGGGCATGGCGAACATGGCGCGGATGACGGCGTTGGCCAGCCGGTTGATCACCAGCTTGAAGCGCGGGTAGTCATAGACCCGGCTGCCGCGCAGAAAGCGCGAGCCGAAAGCGCAGTCCGCTTCGTCGCGCAGGATGTGGTAGTAGCGCACCACATCCTCCGGCGCGTCTGAGGCGTCGGCCATGTAGATCACCACCGCGTCGCCGGTGAAATGCTCCAGCCCGCAGGCCACCGCCCGCCCATAGCCGCTGCGCCCGGCGTTGCGCACCACACGAACGCGCGGGTCGGCGCGCTGTTCCGCCGCCACCAGCTCATACGT
>CAZDVL010000499.1:0-1939 GCA_964508745.1 uncultured Anaerolineaceae bacterium
ATGATTCGACCAGTCGCAACCGTCAATGTCATCCCCAACCTGCCCCCAAAACTGGCGCGCCTGCAGGAACTGGCGCTGAACCTGCGCTGGGCCTGGGATCAGGAGAGCATCGCCCTGTTCCGCCGCCTGGACAACGACCTGTGGAAGGCGACCGGGCGCAACCCGGTGTGGATGCTGGGCCTGGTGAGCCAGGAGCGCCTGCAGGCCGCCTGCGAAGACCTGGCCTTCATGGCCCACTACAACCGCGTCTGTGAGTCGTTTGACGCCTATATGGCCGCCAGCACGTCCTGGTATCGCGATGTGTACGGCGACAGCGCGCCGCCGCGCATCGCCTATTTCTCGATGGAGTTCGGCATCACCGAGTGCCTGCAAAACTACTCCGGCGGCCTGGGCGTCCTCAGCGGCGACCACCTCAAAAGCGCCAGCGACCTGGGCATCCCGCTGGTCGGCGTGGGGCTGCTGTACCAGGAGGGCTACTTCCACCAATACCTGAACGCCGACGGCTACCAGCAGGAATCCTATCCGATTAATGACTATGCGAACCTGCCCGTCACGCTCCAGCGCGACGCCAGCGGCGCGCCGGTCAAAATCAGCGTGCCGCTGCCAGGGCGCGACCTGTTCGCCGTCATCTGGCACGTGCAGGTGGGCCGCGTGCCGCTGCTGCTGCTGGACACCAACATTAAGGAGAACGCGCGCAGCGAGGACCGCAACCTCACCGACCGCCTCTACGGCGGCGACCGCCGCACGCGCATCCGCCAGGAGCTGCTGCTGGGCATCGGCGGGATGCGCGCGCTGGAGGCGCTGGGCCTGCGCCCGGATGTCGTCCACATTAACGAAGGCCACTCCGCTTTCCTGGCGCTGGAGCGCATCCGCCAGTTGATGGTCGAGAAAAAGCTGCCCTTCGCTGAGGCGCGCGAAATCGCGCGCGCGGGCATCCTCTTTACCACCCACACGCCGGTTCCCGCCGGGCTGGAACGCTTCGGCTTCGACCTGATTGACGAGCATTTCACCCAGTACTACCAAAGCCTGGGCCTGTCGCGCAACGAGTTTATTGACCTGGGGCGCGAGAGCATGGGCGACTATGACCTGTTCTCGATGGCCGTGCTGGCGCTCAACCTTTCGGCGGCGGCCAACGCCGTGGCCCAGCTTCACGGCGTCGTCTCGCGCAAAATGTGGCAGTGGGTTTACCCGAACATCCCCGAAAACGAAATTCCGATCGGGTCGGTCACGAACGGCATCCACACCGCGAGCTGGATCAGCCAGGAGATGGAGACGCTGCTGGACCGCTACCTGGGGCCAGAGTGGCGCGCGCAGGAGGCCGACCCGAACGTCTGGCACGGCATCGCCGACATCCCCGACGCCGAGCTGTGGCGCACGCACGAGCGCCGCCGCGAACGCCTTACCGCCTTCACCCGCACCCGCCTGCGCATGCAGTTGGAGAACCGGGGCGCGCCGCGCAGCGAGGTCGAGGCCGCCCTCGAATGCCTCAACCCGGACACGCTCACCATCGGCTTCGCCCGCCGCTTTGCGACCTACAAACGCGCCACGCTGATCTTCCGCAACATGGAGCGCCTGAAGGCCCTCGTCAACAACCCCGACCGGCCGGTGCAGTTCATCTTCGCCGGCAAGGCGCACCCGCACGACACCGCCGGCAAAGAGTTCATCCGCCAGATTATCAACTACGCCCGCGACCCCGACCTGCGCCACAGCATCGTGTTCCTCGAAAACTACGACATGAACATCGCCCGCTACCTGGTGCAGGGCGTGGACGTGTGGCTGAACAACCCGCGCCGCCCGAAAGAGGCCAGCGGCACCAGCGGCATGAAAGTCATCTACAACGGCGGCCTGAACTGCAGCGTCCTTGACGGCTGGTGGGCAGAAGGCTATGACCCGTCGGTCGGCTGGGCGATCGGCAACGGCGAAGAATATCCAGAGTCCG
>CAZDVL010000500.1:0-1938 GCA_964508745.1 uncultured Anaerolineaceae bacterium
TACAGCGCGCCCTATCACGGCATCACGCTGCCGGGCGGGCCGAACTGGTCGGGCAGGATTTCCCTGTACCGCTTCCACATCGAGGACCCGGTGTGCTTCCAGAAGTCAATCAAAGTGACGATTGAGCACGGCCACGCCAACCGCCGCAGCGACGACTATTCCAGCACCGCCTATTGGTATCAGCTTGAGCCGCACAAGCCGTTTCCCGCGTACCCGCCTGTCGCGGACCGGCTGCCGCTCCCGGAGGTTTGAGGGCCGCTGCGAGCGAGCGCGGTTCAATCAGCAGCAGCGCAGGGCTATCGTTTGGGGCTGTCGCAGTCAGGATGTCGAAGCTATGCAGTCGGAGAAGCCGAATATTCTGGATGTGGCGCGCAAAGCGGGCGTGTCCAGCGCGACCGTTTCGCGCGTCCTGGCGGGGGCCACGTCCGTCAACGCGCAGCTTCGCGCGCGCGTCCTGAGCGCTGTCGAGGAGTTAAATTACCAGCCGAACTGGATGGCGCGAAATCTGCGCGCGCAAAGTTCAAGCACAATCGGGCTGGTGATTCCCGACATTCAGAACGCCCTGTTTCTCTCGCTGGTGCGCGCGGTCGAGGACCTGGCGTATGCGCACCAGCTCACCGTGATCCTGTGCAACACGGACGACAACCCGGAGAAACAAAGGTCGTACCTGGACATTATGCGCTCGCAGCAGGCCGCCGGGATCGTCGTCGTGCCGACCCACCCCAAAGACGCCGCGATGCTGGCCCCGGTGCAGGCTTCCGGCATCCCTATCGTGCTTGTTGACCGTGAAATCGCGGGCTTCAGGGCCGACACGGTGATCGTTGACAGCGTCTCTGGCGCGCAGTTGGCGGTCGCCCATTTAATCGCCGAGGGCTGCCAGCGGATCGCGGTTCTGGCCGGCCCGCAGGACCTGACGCCGGGCTACGACCGCCTGCAGGGCTACTACGCCGCCCACCGCGCGGCCAGCCTTGAGCCTGTGCCGGCGCTGGTGAAGATCGGCACGTTCAAGCGCGACAGCGGCTACGAACTCACGCACGACCTGCTGGCGGCGCCTGACCCCCCGGACGCGATCCTGGCCTCGAACAACCTGATGGCGCAGGGCTGCATCCGCGCTTTGCACGAGCGCGGCGTCCGCATCCCCGACGAGGTCGCGCTCGTCAGCTTCGACGATATGCCCTGGGCGGAGGACTTAAACCCGCCCCTCACCGCGGTGGCGCAGCCCACCTATGAGCTGGGCCAGCAGGCGCTGGAGCTGCTGCTGCACCGGATCAAGCGCCCTGGCGCGCCGTACCGGAAGGTCATTCTTCAGCCGCAGCTCATCGTCAGAAAATCCTCGGTGCGCCGGCCCGCGGCCGGGGGCGGCTAATAACGCCGCTTCCGCTTTTCTGTGCGGAAACTGTCGTCCGGCACCTCGGCGTCACCATCCTGAATTTCCAGCCACGGGCGGTCATCAGCGTCCGGCAGGTGCATCATGGACCGCTGAACATCCTGGTAGGCGCGGAATCGCAGGTAGGCGTAGGACTGCTGAACGATGAAATGCACAACGACGGTCGCGCCGACGAGCAGTATGAGCGACAGCCGTTCCATGATTGACGGGCGGAGGATTGCAAACGGAATGTCCGCGTTGCCGGGGTAGGTGATTTCTGCGACCATGCTGTAGGTTGCCAGCAGCACAAGCAGGGTAAACCCTATGAGATGCCACCTCAGCAGCGAGCTTCTGGGCGGCTGAAACCTTTTCTGTTTCATTTTGCCTCCGTAAACGCTGGCCCTTTTACCTGGCAGTACGCATTTCGCGCGTCCGTGTTGCGAATGTGGCCAAGAAAATCCGAACTGGGCGAGATTTTAAATGCGTCCGCCTGGCCTCTGCAAGCAGTTTTGCTTCAACTTCACCCAGCTTAAATACAGGCCGCCCGTTTTGCCCTATTCTTAAATCAGATA
>CAZDVL010000501.1:0-1937 GCA_964508745.1 uncultured Anaerolineaceae bacterium
ACAGCGTGTCCACTTCCCACCCCAGCACCAGCCCCGCCAGCGAAATCAGGCTGCACACGACCAGCACGTCGTGCAGCATCGCGGCCACCGCGCACACGCCGTAGCGAAACGCCCTGGGGACCTGCCGGAACGCGATCACGATAAACCCGATAATCACGGCGCCCGCCACCAGCACGGCCACCACCGCCGCGCGCGCCACCTCCTGCCCCACCGTCGCCGAGACGCTCTCGCTCCGCAGCAGCGTGCGGTCAATCGGCGCGATGGTTTCCAGCTCCGCCAGCACCAGGTCCGAAGTCGCCTGATCCTGGATCAGCGAGCGCACCGACCACCGGTGCTCGTCCGGGCTGCCAAGCTGCTGCACAACCACCGTTTCGTCGCCCTGCGCCGCGAAGGCGTCCCTGATGTTCGCTTCGGTGGCCCCCGCTTCAGTGAACGCGAGTTCGTAGATGCTGCCGCCGATAAAGTCAATGCTCAGGCGGAAGGGCGCGCCGGTGGTAATGGTTGAGTAGAGCATGATAATCAGCCCCGGCACGATGACCGCCGCTGACAGCAGAAAAAAGTAGCGCCGTTTCTGGATCAGATTGAACATCGGTCAGAAATCCTCGGTTACACACCCAGCAGCCACTGGCGCTGCGCCAGCGGCCTTTGCAGCACGGCAACGATGATATGCAGAAAGGTGCGGGTAACGATTACGGCCGTGAACAGGTTAATCACCAGGCTCAGCGCCAGCGTGACAGCGAAGCCGCTCACGACGCTGGCCCCAGGCGTCTGGCCGAACAGGAACAGAATGCCGCAGATGATAATGGTTGACAGGTTCGAGTCGCGGATTGAGTTCCAGGCGCGGTGAAATCCTGCATCCAGGGCGCTGTTGATGTCTGCGCCCGCGCGCAGCTCCTCTTTGATGCGCTCAAAGATCAGAATGTTGCCGTCAACCGCCGTGCCGATGCCGATCAGAAAACCGGTGATGGCTGGCAGCGTGAGCGTGACCGGAATGAGCTTGTAGGCCGCCAGGTTCAGCAGAATGAACACGAGCAGCGCCAGGTTGGCCGCTATCCCCGGAATACGATAATAGAGCAGCATGAACGTCAGAATGACCGCCACGCCAATGATGCCCGCGCGCAGGCTGAGCGAAATCGACTCCTGCCCCAGTGAGGCGCCAACCGTTTCCGCGCTGTCAACGCTCAGCGGGATCGGTAGCGCGCCAGAGCGAAGCTGAAGCGCCAGGGTTTTGGCCTCCTCCTCGGTAAACTGGCCGGTGATGACGCCGCCGGTGGGCAGCTCAGCCTGGATGGTCGGCGCCGACAGCACCACGCCGTCCAGCACGATCGCCATCGGCTCGCCAATATTGGCGGCGGTGTAAGGGCCGAACACCTCACCGCCGGCGGGCGTCAGCTCAAACTGAATCAGCCAGCCGCCGCCCTGCGGGTCAAGCTGGGCCGCCGCCGCCTGCAGCCCTGAGCCTGTCATCACGGTGTGGAAAGGCTGGTTGGTGAGCGGGTTAACGAGAGGGGCCTCCGCCGGGGCGCCATCCTCGCCGGCAGCGCCCGGCTCAGGCGTGGCCTCGGCCGCGCCTTCACCCTGGCTGGCGCGGCGCTGGTCGTTGATAATCACCTGCTCGCTGGTCAGGATTGAGCGCCCGATAAACTGGCCGGCCTGCCCGCGCAACCCCGCGAAATCCACAAACTCAAGCAGCGCGGTCTGCTGGATCGTCTCGATAGCCTGTTCGCGGTCCGTCACGCCCGGCAGCTCAACCAGGATGCGGCCGCTGCCCTGAAGCACCTCGATCGTCGGTTCCGTCACGCCGAGAGCGTCAATGCGCCGGCGGACATTGTTCGCCGCCTGCTGCAGGTCGGCGCTGCTGTACGACCCCGGCGGCAGGTCGGCGCGCAGCAGCACCCGCAGCCCGCCAACCAGGTCCAGCCCCAGCCGCTGCTCAA
>CAZDVL010000502.1:0-1935 GCA_964508745.1 uncultured Anaerolineaceae bacterium
CCCCCAAAAGTGGACAAAGCGCGCGTTTGCCTTTATGGTAGCGGGCAACGGATGGCCGACAGCGGACGGCCGACTGCTCACGACGGCTGATGAAAACGACACGGCTGCGAACAATGGCGGGGGTGGGCTGCGTGACAGCGGCGGTGCTGGCCGCCGAGATCGCGTTCACGCGCGTGTTTTCGGTGACGCTGTGGTATCACTTCGCCTTCCTGGTGATCTCGCTGGCGCTGCTGGGCAGCGGCGCGGCGGGCGTCTGGCTGTATGTGCTGCCGCGCCCCTTCGCCGGGGAGCGCGCCCCGCGGGCGCTGCCCTGGCTGGCGCTGGGGGCCGCCGCCGCGCTGGTGCTCACCTTCGCGCTCTACATGCAGATTCCGCTGACCGTCAACAACCTGCGCGACGGCCTGGACCTGGCCGACGCCGGCTGGCTGCTGCTGACCTATGCGCTGCTGACCGTCCCCTTCATCTTCGCCGGGGCGACGGTGGCGCTGGCGCTGCGCCACTACCAGGCGCAGGCCGGCCGGCTGTACTTCGCCGACCTGCTGGGGGCCAGCCTGGGCTGCCTGTTGAGCGTGGGCGCGGTCAGCGCCTTCGGCGGCGCGGGGGCGGTGCTGGCGGCGGCGGCGGTCTGCGCGCTGGGGGCCTGGCTGCTGGCGCTGGACGGCGGCGCGCGCCCGGCGCGCTGGGCGACCGGGGCGGCGGCGGCGCTGGCCGCGGGCGCGCTGGCGCTGCACGCCCTCAGCCCCTGGTTTACGCTCGTCCCACAGCAGACGTACAACAACGACACGCCGGTTTATGAGCGCTGGAACGCCTTCTCGCGCATCACGCTCTACAACGACAACTGGCTGATCCCCTTCGGCTGGGGCATCAGCCAGGTCTACTTCGCCGACCCCGCGCCCGACCCCGGCCACATGATGATTATGATTGACGAGAAGGCCGGCACGCCCATCCAGCGCCACGCCGTCACCGCAGACGGCGACGACTGGCAGGCGGTCAGCTTCCTCGACTACGACGTGACCGCCCTGCCCTACTACCTCTACCAGCGCCCGGACGTGTTCGTGATCGGCCCCGGCGGCGGGCGCGACGTGCTGACGGCGCTGCGCTTCGGCGCGGGCCACATCACCGGCGTCGAACTCAACCCGATCATCGTCGAGCTGGTGCGCGGCGACTACGCCGACTACGCCGGGCGCATCTACGACCGGCCCGCAGTGGACATTCACGTGGACGACGCCCGCACCTACCTGGCCGCGCGCGCCGACACGTTCGACATCATCCAGGCGTCGCTGATTGACACCTTCGCCGCCACCTCCGCCGGGGCCTTCGCGCTCTCGGAGAACGGCATCTACACCGTCGAAGCCTTCGAGTCGTATTATGACCACCTCAACCCCGGCGGCCTGGTCAACTTCTCGCGCTGGTACTATGCCGACGGCCCGGCGGAGACGCTGCGGCTGGCGGCGGTCGGCCTGCAGGCGTGGGAAAACCGGGGCGTGGCCGACGCCGCGCAGCACATGGTCGTGCTGGCGAACCTCACGCCCGACCGCGTGACCGCCGAAGGGCTGGCCGGGATGCTGCTCAAAAAGACGCCCTTCACGCCGGAAGAACTCGACATCATCGCGCAGCAGGCCGAACGGCTGGGCTTCGCCGTGCTGTTCGCGCCGGGCATCACCGGGCCGGACGCCAGCCCGGTGGCGGCGCTGGCGCTGGCGGCGGACCGCGCCGCCTTCATCAGCGCCTACCCGGTGGACATCAGCCCGTCCACCGACAACCGCCCGTTTTTCTTCAACGTGGTGCGCCTGGGCGACCTGGGCAAGGACGAGTTCGCGCGCAGCGCCATCTACGGCTTCGGCGCGGAGGCGACGCGCACGCTGCTCGTGACGCTGGCCATCGCGCTGCTGCTGGCGGCGCTGCTGATCGTGCTGCCGCTGGCGCTGGGGCGCG
>CAZDVL010000503.1:0-1932 GCA_964508745.1 uncultured Anaerolineaceae bacterium
CGCCGCGCCGGTGGACCTGCTGCTGGCGGTGAACTGGCGCTATGTCGTCCCGCCGCCGGTGTACACGCGCGCGCGCCTGGGCGCGTATGTGTTCCACGATTCGCTGCTGCCGGGGTATCTGGGGTTTTCGCCGACGGTGTGGGCGATGATCAACGGCGAGGACCACACCGGGGCCACGCTGATGACGATGGCCGCCGGCTATGACGAGGGCGACATCGTCGGCCAGGCGCGCGTGGACATCGGCCTGGACGACACCATCGCCCAGGTGACCGGGCGCGTCACCGAGGCGTACCTGGCGCTGCTGGACGCGCATCTGCCGGCGCTGCTGGCCGGGACAGCGCCGCGCACGCCGCAGGATCGCAGCTACGCGACCTACACCTGCAAGCTGCTGCCGGAAGATATGCGCATTGACTGGAGCTGGCCGACCGCCCGCATCCACAACCTGATTCGCGCCGTCACCGCGCCGTACCCCGGCGCGCACACGACGCTGGACGGCCAGCGGCTGACCGTCTGGCGCGCGGAACGGCTGCGGCTGGCGCGGCGCTATGTGGGCCGCGTGGCGGGCCGCGTGGCGGAGGTGCGCCCCGGCGCGGGCACGGTCGTGCTCACCGGCGACGGCGCGCTGCTGCTGACGCAGGTCCAGCTCGCCGGCCAGGAGCCGGCCCCGGCGGAGGCCGTGCTCAACCGAATTTCGCACACGCTGCGCTGAACGCCCCGCTTGCCCCTAAAAACCTCACAAAACCGAAAAATATATATTTGTTACATTCGAGAAAAGATTTACGCTTTTTGCAAGGTTGTTAAGTTAGGATTATTACGGAATATCAAGACCTCTGGTTGCCAGAGTATTTTTGCGGCGACAATGCTTTTATTGGGGGTGGGATACGATATGGCGACATTGACAACACGTAAACTGAGGCTGTCGGCGATAATCCTTGCGGTGATCGGCCTGACGCTGGCGCTGGGGATTTCCCCGGCGCTGGCGAACATGTCCGGGTTCAGCGTGACCAGCGTCACACCCAACACGGTGACGGGAGGCGCGACGTTCGACTTCACATTCAACGTGCGGTTCAACAACATTGATGATGAATGGCTGTATCGCTTCGAGGCGACGCTGCCCGCCGGCTGGACAATCAACACAGTTTACAACACGCCGCGGACGTACCTTCCTCAGGGCGCCACGCAGGGTTCCAGTGGGCAGACTGTTTTCTGGCAAACGGTAAATACGGCAGGAAACGGCTATGGGGCGTGGGAATCGGGCAGGAACTATACGTTTCGTGCCAACGTAACCGTCGCGAGCTGCAGTGGGGCGCCCTGGAGCATCCCCTGGCGGGCAACCGGCGACGGGCCTACGGCCGGTTTTGGCGGGCCGCCGTTTACCGCCAGCGGCACTGTCACGGTGAACTGCAACGGGATAGCCATCAACAGCCAACCGGCGGATCAGACGATCACAGCCACCCAGACGGCGACCATGAGCGTGACGGCCTCTTCCTTTGGTGGTTTCCCTCCCACCACCTACCGGTGGTACGCCGGCGTTTCCGGCGACACCAGCAGCCCAATTACCGGCGCGACGGGCAGCAGCTACACCACGCCCGCCATGAACACCCCCGGCACCTATCGCTACTGGGTGCGCATAAGCCGTTTTGGAGTGCCTTCCGTGAACAGCAACACGGCCACGGTGACGGTGAACCCGGCCCCGGTGACGGTGACGCTGGCCTCGGCGCTGAACCCGTCGCTGGCCAGCCAGAGCGTGACGTACAACTTCACGGTGGCGTCAGGGTTTGGCACGCCGACCGGTAATGTGACGGTGACGGCCAGCAGCGGCGAGACCTGCACGGGGCCGCTGGCGGCCGGCGCGGGAAGCTGCGCCATCGTGTTCGGCACGGTGGGCGCGCGCACGGTCAGCGCGGCGTACCCCGGCGGCGGCAGGTTTGC
>CAZDVL010000504.1:0-1931 GCA_964508745.1 uncultured Anaerolineaceae bacterium
GGCCTGTTGAGCGCGCTCAGCGTGCGCGAAACCGCGCGTTTCCGCCTGGGCGACAGCCACCGCTTCGCGCTGGACAGCCTCCAGACGCAGATCAGCGGGCGCGTCGAGCGCCTCACGCTGGACACGCGCGCCCTGAGCGAGCTGAACCTCACCCGCCAGTACGCCGCCACCGCCAGCCAGAGCGCGATGCGCAGCGTGACCGGGCGCGCCGATGTCACGCGTGAGTTTCTGCGCCTGCTGGACCGCAGCCCGAACCTGTACCTGGCGGCGCGTTTTGTGACGCCCGACGGCCAGTCGCTGATCGAGACGCTCAACGTGCTGGAAGGCAGCGTCGTGACGGACATGGACGCGGGCCGCAGCTTCGCCGGCGACCCGCTGCTGGAGCGCGCGCTGCAGGCGCGCCCCGGCGAGGTATACATCAGCACGCTGCTGCGCCAGGTGGACGACAGCGGCCAGCCGCTGGACCCGCCGCGCGGCCTGCTGCGCCTGGCGACGCCGGTGCGCCTCTTCGACACCGCCCAGAACGCGCTGGGCGTGGTAATGGTGGATGTCAACGCCGGCGCGATCACGGACGTGGTCAACAACGCCCGCTCCGCCGGGCAGCGCGTGCTGCTGCTGGACAGCCCCACGCGCATTATCGCCGACAGCACCAACCTGCGCCGCAGCAACCTGAACAAAGTGCCGCCGGACTCCGCCGCCGACTTCACCCCGGTGGTTGACGCCGACGACGGCGACGCCCGCATCGAGCGCATGGTCGGGCCGCTGATGGCCGGCGCGCTGGCCCAGGAATTTGACGAATATGTGCTGTCCGCGCGCGGCCTGAGCGGCATCGCCTCGCCCAACGCGCCGCTGCGCCTGGTGATTCTGGAGGACGCCGACACGGCCCTGGGCGGCACGTACCAGTCGGCGCTGGGCGTGTTCATGCTCAGCCTGCTGGCCGGCGCGGGCATCGCAGCGCTGGTCGGCTGGCTGGTGAGCCGCTCGCTGACGCCTTACGCCCACGCCGGGCGGCTGGCGCAGACGCTGGCGGCGGGCGATGACGCGCCGCCGCCCGGCGAGCGCGTCGAGGACGCCAGCGCCCTCACCGGCGCGCTGGCCAACGTGTCGGCGCGCCTCAGCAGCCTGAGCGCCGACATGGAGCGCCAGCGCGGACGGCTGGCGCACAACATGGAGCTGACCGCCCGCGTCGCCCGCGAGACCGCCATGCTGCGCGACCTGGACGCCCTGGTCAGCTATGTGCTGGCGCTGGTGTGCGACGAATACGGCTTCGACCACGCCCAGGTGTTCCTGCTGGACGACGCCGGCCTGAACGCGGTCCTGGTCTACAGCCAGGGGCGCGCCGGGGCCGCCCTGCTGGACGCCGGCCTGAAGGTCCGCTCCAGCGCGGCGACGGCGGTGGGCCGGGTGCTGCTGAACGGCAGGACGGCGGCGCTGGAGAACCTGGACGGCGGCGGCAGCGACGACGGCCTGCTGCCCGACATGCGCGCCCGCCTGATCACGCCGCTGTACGCCGGGGCCGACATCACCGGCGCGCTCGACATTCAAAGCGCCGCGCCGCGGCCGTTTGGCGAGTTCGAGGTGCAGATGTTCACGCTGCTGGCCGGGCAGCTCACGCTGGCGCTGGAAAGCGCCCGCCTGATGATGCAGGCCGAACAGCACGGGCGCGAGGTGGCCGCGCTCAACCGCCAGCGCGCGCGCGACGCCTGGGCAGGCGCGGACGCGCGCTTCGGCCTGGAGCGCGTCTACAGCTATGACCTGCGCGCCGTGAACGCCGCCGCCGCGCCGCAGCCGCTGGCCGTCAGCGTGCCGATCCGCGTTGGCGCGCAGGTGGTGGGCACGCTGGACGCCGCCCCGGCCCCTGGCCAGCCGTTCAGCGAGGACGAGCAGGCGGTGATGCAGGCGGTGGCTGACCGCCTGGCGCTGGCGCTGGA
>CAZDVL010000505.1:0-1928 GCA_964508745.1 uncultured Anaerolineaceae bacterium
TCACCCATTTCTGGAGCGGCGACCTCAGCCTGGTGTACCTGCCGCAGTCGCGCGTGATTGACGTGGTTGCGACCGGCGCCGACACCGGCGCCACGCAGGCGGTCGAGCTGGACACGACGCGCGGCCTGGCGTACCTGCCGCAGACGCGCAGCAACACCCAGAACCGCTTCCCCACCTTCGACACGGTGGTTTTTCCGGTGGTGAACGTGCTGGACCTGCGCGGCCTCAGCCCACAGTTCAGCCGCCGCCTCACGCTCGACACGCTCGACCGCCCGGTGAACATGCCCTTTGCCGCCGCGCTGGACCGTTTCCGCAACTGGCTGTACGTGGCCAACGCCGGCAGCAACGACGTGACGGTGGTTGACCTGAACACCGGGCTGCTGCGCGCCAATATCCCGGTGGGGGCCAACCCGCGCGCCATCGTCCTCAACCGCGACAACACGTTTGCCTTTGTCAACAACGCGCTCGACGGAACCGTCACGATCATCAACACCAACGCGCTGGCGGTGGTGGACGTGCTGCCGGTGAGCAACCTCACCGTCCCGGTGGACATCCTCATCGGCGCGCAGTTGTTCCACAGCGCCGCCGACCCGCGCCTCAGCGCCGACCGCTGGCAAAGCTGCGCCAACTGCCATTTCGACGGCCTGCCCGACGGCCGCACCTGGGCCGGCTTCCCCGGCGGCCCGCGCAACACCCCGCCGCTGTTTAACCTGGTGGAAACCGCGCCCTATAACTGGGACGCGAGTTGGGATGAGCTGGCCGATGTCGAGCTGAAGATCCGCCGCCTGCAGGGCGGAACCGGCCTGGTCGAGGGCTTCCCGCCGGCGCTGGCGGCCCCGTTAGACACCGCCCACGCCGGCCTCTCGCCCGACCTCGACACGCTGGCGGCCTACCTCGCCAGCTTACAGCCGCCGCCCAACCCGACCCAGGGCGACCCGGCGCAGATCGCACGCGGCGAGCAGGTGTTCGGCGAACAGGGCTGCGCTGAGTGCCACCTCGGCACGGCCGGCAGCAGCCCGGCCGCCAACGACGTGGGCACCGGCGGCCCGTTCGACACGCCGCAGCTTCGCTACCTGTGGCTGAGCGCGCCCTTCCTGCACGACGGCTCGGCGGCCACGCTGCGCGACATCTTCAGCCTGCCGGGCGCGCATTTTCTCAGCCTGACCGTCGCGCCGCAGGACCTCGAGGCGCTGGTGGCGTATCTGCTCAGCCGGTAGCGAAAGTGTACTGCCTGGAAAATAAAAATTTAACGCTTGCGAAAACCCGGCGCGGTCGCTATTATTTCCAATAGAAATAAGCGAAATTACGCCGCTGTGACTAGGGCTGCGCATGAACATCAGCACCGCAATGCAGGAATATCTGGCTGAGGCCTACCGGCTGGCCTACTATCAGGACAGCAGCGCGCACGTGTCCACGTCGGCGCTGGCCGAGGTCATGAACGTGTCGGCCCCGGCGGTGACGCGCATGGTGCAGCGCCTGCGCGAGGCCGGCTACCTGGACCACGAACCCTACCAGGGCATCGTCCTCACGCCGGCGGGCGAGCGCGAAGCGCTGTTAAGTATCCGCCGCCACCGGCTGGCGGAGCGCTTCCTGGTGGATGTGATGGGCTTCGGCTGGCACGAGGTGCACGACGCCGCCGACGCGCTGGGCATGACCGTCAGCGACCGGCTGGTCAACCGCATGGAGGAAATGGCCGGCTTCCCGCGCCGCTGCCCGCACGGCGAGCCGATCCCGACCGCCGACGGCCAGATGCAGCGCCTGCACGACTGGCCGCTGAACACCGCCGAGCCGGGGGAAACCTACGCGCTCAGCCGGGTGAGCACCCACGACACCGACAAGCTGAAATACCTCGGCGCGCTGGGGCTGAAGCCGGGCGTGCGCTTCACGCTGGCGGCGCGCGCGCCGTTTAACGGGCCGCTTCAGCTTGA
>CAZDVL010000506.1:0-1926 GCA_964508745.1 uncultured Anaerolineaceae bacterium
CGGCTGCTGTACGGCACGGTGGATGTCGGCCTGCCCGCCGGCCCCAGCGAGGCGATCATCCTCGCCGACGAACACGCGGACCCGCGCCTGGCGGCGCTCGACCTGCTGGTTGAGGCCGAACACGGCCCGGACTCGGCCGCGCTGCTGGTGACGCACAGCCGCGCCGTGGCTGAACAGGCGCTGGCGCTGCTGCCCGGCTATATCGCCGAGCTGCCCGAATGGCGCCGCCGGTTCGTCGAGACCGTTCTTTCGAACTACGGCGGCGTGCTGCTGACCGCCAGCCTTGAGCAGTCGGTTCAGTTTGTCAACGATTACGGCCCGGAACACCTGGAAATCATGACCGCCGACCCGTTCACGACGCTCAACAAGATCAGGAACGCCGGGGAAATTCTGCTGGGGTCGCTCACGCCCATCCCCACGGCGAATTACTGCCTGGGTCTGAACGCGATCCTGCCGACAGGCGGCTTCGCGCGCAGCTTCTCATCTGTCAGCGTGCAGGACTTCCTCAAGCGCAGCGGCGTGGGCTACCTCTCCCTGGAGGGGTATCAGCGGCTGCAAGCCATCACCACAACGCTGGCGGACTATGAGGGCTTCCCCGCGCACGCGATGGCGATCCGCAAGCGCAGCGCCATTCTGGGGCTGTAGCCGGTGAGCGACGGCGGCCCGCTTCAGCGCATCCAGGCGCTTCAGTTCACCGATCAGGCCGAGGCCGAGGCGCTGCTCTGCGCGTTTATCGGCGAGACGTTCGGGCTGGCTGTGCAGCGCGTCGCGCTGAGGCCGCTGGCGGTCTCGCTCAACTCGTTCAACGGCTTCCTGTGGCTTGAGGGCGGGCGGCAGTTGTTTTTCAAGACGCACACTGAGCCTGACAACGTGATTGGGGAATATTACAACGCCGCCGCGCTGGCCGCCGCCGGGTATCCGGTTATCCAGCCCGTGTACGCCTCGACCGCGGCAGGGCGCCAGCTTCTGATCTACGAGGCTGTCGAATGGCCGTCGGTGTTCGATGCCGCCTGGGCGGTGGAAAATGGCGACAGCGCCGTTCTGGACACGCTGACGCGCGCGCAGCGGCAGGCCGACGAACACCTGCTGGCTGTTTACCTGCACACGCTGGAATGGCAGCCGGCGGACGCTGCCGCCGCTGCGCCTGTCCACCAGTTGTTTCATCACCGGCTGGCGCGGGGCCGCCTGGAGCGGTTCTACGGCCCGCTTCCGGGGCGGGCGGGGCAGGGCGGCCCGCAGATCGAACTGCCGGGCGGCGCGCACAGTATGCAGGCGGCGCGGGCCGCCACCTGGGAGATCAACGGCCAGCGCTACGACACGACGCTGGACGCGCTGATCGCCGACGCCCTGGCGGCGCTGCTGCCGACACAGCCGGGGCCGTCTGTGATTGGTCACGGCGACGCCCACAACGGCAACGTGTTTCTCGACAGCGCCGCGCGATCGCTCATCTATTTTGACCCGGCCTTTGCTGGCCGCCACGATCCGCTGCTCGACCTCGCCAAGCCTTTGTTCCACAATGTTTTTGCCATGTGGATGTACTTCCCGCACGAAAAAGCGGCGCAGGTATCCGTGACCTTCCGCGTCGAACAGGGCAGGTGGTTGGTCGAATACGACTATCCGCTGCACCCTGTTCGCCAGCTTTTTTGGGGGAGCAAGGTGCAGGCTGTGCTGATCCCGCTGATGATAGAGTTGAAACAGCGCGGCTGGCTGCGGCCTGACTGGCGGCGTTATCTTAAGGCGGCGCTGTTCTGCTGCCCGTTTCTGACGATGAACCTGGCAGACAGCGCCCGTTTCCCACCGTCTGTCAGCCTGCTGGGGCTGGCGATGGCGGTCGAGATGGGCGCGGAAAGCGCGGGCCAGCGCAGCCTGCTTGACCGCACGCTGGACGAGGTGCAGGCACAGGCAGACGCTTAACACAATCTGGCC
>CAZDVL010000507.1:0-1925 GCA_964508745.1 uncultured Anaerolineaceae bacterium
AGGCGGTCGCGGTGGTGCGGCCAAAGTCGGTGTCGTTGGCGATCTGAATCCACTTGTTGCCCACCTGGTCGGCGATGTTCGCCAGGGTGAGGGCGTCGTGGTTGGTGTTGCGGCACACGCGGAACGTGTTCACGTTGAAGTTGGCGCCCGTGATGGTGGGCGAAGCGGTCGGCCCGGCCATCAGCAGGATGTCGTAGTTTTCCGGGGCGATCACGCCTTGCAGGGCGATGGCCGCGCCGGAGTTGGGCACGCCGTAGATCACGTCAACAAAGTCGGACTCGATCAGCTCGCGGGCGCGGGCCGCCGCGTTATCGGCGTCGGCCTGGGCGTTCTCGCTGCCGTAGTCCTTGACGATGATTTCCACAGGGCGCCCGGCGATGGTCACGTCGGCCAGGGCCGCGTCAATGCTGTCATACTCGGTCGGGTCAATGCCGGCAGCGTACAGCAGGCCCAGCTCGAAGCCGTTGACCGATTCGACGCCGTAGACGGCGAGCCAGCCTGAAAGGTCCTGGAGCAGGCCGATGCGGATCGGCTCATCCTGGGCCGCCGCGCCGCCCAGCATACCCAGGGCGAGCGCTGCGATGAAAAGTACGAGCAGTGTTTTCCTAACCATATTGCCTCCTCAAGCGGTCTTGAACGATAGACGGGCAGGGCGGTAGAACCACAAACGGCGGCGTGTCAGGCGCGCTCTGGCGCAATGACCACCGCTTCACCCTCAAAGATGAGTGTACCATCCTGGTTCGTGCAGGTAGTGCGAAAGGTAGCGATGCGTTTCTCCTCACGGTACTTAATGAGTTCGACGACCGCTGTAACAGTGTCGCCCAGGTAGACCGGGGCCTTGAATTTCAGGTCCTGGCCCAGGTAGATCGTGCCAGGGCCAGGCAGATCGTTGCCCAGAATGGCCGAGATCAGGCTGGCGGTCAGCATGCCGTGCGCGATGCGCCGCCCGAACTGGGTGGTGGCGGCGTAGGCGTCATCGAGGTGGACGGGGTTGGTGTCGCCGGACGCCTGGGCGAAGGCGCGCACGTCCTCGTCGGTGATTGACTTTGTGCGGCTGGCGCGCGCACCGATCTCTAAAACCAATTCATGCACTCCTCTGTATTAAGAAAACTGTTATAGCGATTTTATACGCGCGTTAATTCGGCCCCAGTATACCCCAATCCGCGCGGCAGGCCAACGGTCTAACCCGCGCCCGTGAACTGCTGCCGCAGCTCGCGTTTGAGGATTTTGCCCGCCGCTGAGATCGGCAGCGCGTCCAGAAACGCGACTGTGCGCGGCACTTTGTAGCGCGCCAGGTGCTTCTGTAAGTGTTCGAGCAGCTCCGCTTCGGTGGCGTGGCAGCCGGGCCTGAGCACCACGCATGCCTTGCCAACCTCGCCCCAGCGGGCGTCGGGCACGCCGATCACGGCGCACATGTGCACCGCCGGATGGCGGTAAAGCGCCTGCTCGATCTCCGCCGGGTAAATGTTCTCGCCGCCGCTGATGAACATGTCCTTCTTGCGGTCCACAATGTAGAAGTACCACTCGTCATCGTGCCGCGCCAGGTCGCCGGTGTGGAACCAGCCGTCGGCGTCAACGGCGGCGGCGCTGGCCTCAGGGTTGTTGAAATAGCCGGAGGCCTGTGACGGCCCTTTGAGCACCAGCTCACCGACCTCACCAGGCCCCAGCGGTTGGTTGTGGTCGTCCACGATGCGCGCGTCAACAAAGAAGTTGGGCCGCCCGATGCTGCCCGCCTTGCGGATAGCGTCCTCTGGCGCGAGCGCGAAGATGCCGGGGCCGAACTCGGTCATGCCGAAACCCTGCTTGAACTGCACATTTTTTTCGTCGCGGAACCGTTCCACCAGCGCCACCGGCAGCGGCGCGCCGCCGCTGGTGCAGAAGCGCAGGCTGCTGAGGTCGGCGCTGGCCCAGTTGGGCGCGGTGGT
>CAZDVL010000508.1:0-1921 GCA_964508745.1 uncultured Anaerolineaceae bacterium
GCGAAATCATCGCCGCCGTGAACAGCCTCGCTGACCAGTCGAAAATGCTGGCGCTGAACGCCTCGGTCGAGGCGGCGCGCGCCGGCGAGGAGGGCAAGGGTTTCGCCGTGGTGGCGCTGGAGGTGCGCAACCTGGCGGACCAGAACCGCGACGCGACGGTGCAGGTGCGCGAGATCCTCAGCGAGATTCAGCGCGCCACCAACGCCGCCGTGATGGTCACCGAGGAGGGCAGCAAGGGCGTGGACGCCGGCCAACTGCTGGTCAACCGTGCCGGCGAGTCCATCCGCGACCTGTCCCACGCGATCGAGGAGGCGGCGACGGCGGCCATGCAGATCGCCGCCAGCACCCGCCAGCAGACGATCGGCATGGACCAGCTCACCCAGGCCATGCGCACCATCAAACACTCGACCGCCGAGATGGTCACCAGCACCATGCAGGTCGAATCCAGCGTGCAGCGCCTGCGCCGCGTGACCGACAGCGTCAACCAGCTTCTGGACGAGTTGAGGGTGTAGCAGCCCCATGAGCCACGCCGCCGACCCTGACCTGTTGAGCATCTTCCGCGACGAAGTGGGCGAATACCTGTCCACGCTCAACAGCACGCTGCTTCAGCTGGAGACTTCAGCGGTGGACACCGAGGCCATGCGCGAGCTGAACCGCGTGGCCCACAGCATGAAGGGCGCGGCGCGCGCGGTCGGGCTGAAGGTGATCGAGACGATCGCCCATTATATGGAGGACGTGTTCGACGCCGCGCTGAACGACCACCTGGGCCTCTCGCCGGACGTGTGTGACCTGCTCTACGACGGCCTCGACCTGATCCAGAACGCGGTTGACGGCGCGGAGAACGACGCGGACACGCTCGCCCAGGTGCTCGCCCGGCTGGAACAGGTGGTGGCCGCCGGCGCCGCCGCCGCCCCGGTGGACGACGGCGCTGCCGCTGTGCCGCCGCCTGCTGACCCCGCGCCCGCGCCCGTCAGCCCGGCGCTGGACACCACGACCGTGCTGATTCGCACCGCCGAGGAAAGCATCCGCGTGCCGGTGAGCAAGCTCGACCGGCTGATGGCGGAGGTGAGCGAGCTGCTGGTGGCCCGCATGCAGAGCGAGGAGCGCCAGCAGGAAGTTGAGGAGCTGCGGCGCGTTCATGGCCGCTGGCGGCGCGAATGGCAGGGCGTGCGCGGCGCGTATATCCGGCTGGCGCGCCGCCTCCAGAGCGACCAGGACGACCTGCGCGATGACCTGGCGACGCTGTTCAAGTTTCTGGAAACCAACCAGCGCCGTTTGCAGGAAACCAACCAGGGGCTGACCCAGTTGGTGCAGGCGCTGCGGCAGGACAACCTGCGCCTGACCACGCTGGCCGACCAGCTTCAGGACGACATCGGCGGGATGCGCATGGTGGCCTTCGACACGCTGCTGGGCGGCTTTCAGCGCATCGTGCGCGACCTGGCCCGCGACACCGGCAAACAGGTGCACCTCGATGTCAGCGGCGCGGCGGTCGAGATTGACAAAACGGTGCTGGACGTGCTGCGCGACCCGCTGATGCACCTGCTGCGCAACGCGGTGGATCACGGCATCGAGGCGCCCGACGAGCGCGAGCGCCAGGGCAAGCCGCGCGGCGGCCGCGTCCTGATTGACGTGGAGCAGCGCGGCAGCGAGATTCTGGTGCGCGTGGGCGACGACGGGCGCGGCATTGACCCGGCGCTGGTGCGCCAGGCGGCGGTGCGCCAGCATTTGCTGAGCAGGCAGGAGGCCGACCTCATCAGCGATGACGAGGCGCGCAGCCTGATCTTCCACCCCGGCCTGACGACCGCCGCCGAAGTCACGGCCATCAGCGGGCGCGGCATCGGCATGGATGTCGTGCGCGACCGTGTCGAGAGCCTGCGCGGCCGCCTGAGCGTGCAGAGCGCGCTGGGCAGCGGCACGACCA
>CAZDVL010000509.1:0-1911 GCA_964508745.1 uncultured Anaerolineaceae bacterium
GTTCCCTGGTATCTGGGCCTGTCCAACTTCCTGGGCTACAACAAGGCCCTGCTGGAAGAACTGGGCCTGACCGAGGCCGACCTGCCGACCACCTGGCCGGAACTGTACGCCTTCGCCGAGCGCGTGCGCGAGATCAACAGCGACTACTACGCGATTTCGCTCAACTTCGGCCCCGGCATCGAGCTGAACCTGCTGCCCTACCTGCTGTACAACGACGTGCCCGCGTTCCTTGAGGACGGGACCGTTGGCCTCAACACCGGCACCGCCGCCGAGAACCTGCAGCTGTGGGTGGACCTGGTGCAGAACGACCTGATCCCGCGCCAGAGCCTGACCGACGACCACCGCCAGATGGTGGAGCGCTTCAGCCAGGGCGAAACGGTGCTCATCATGATCGCGCCGCACCTGCTGCGCCTGGTCCAGGAAACCAACCCCGAAGTGTTCGCGCAGGTCGCGGTTGCCCCCGGTGTGACCGGCAGCAGCGGCAAGAACGCGATGGACGTGCAGTCGCTCGTCGTGCCGGCCAGCGCCCCGTACCCCAAGGCTGCCCTGGCGCTGTCGCTGTTCGTCACCAACCCGGAAGTCCAGGCCGCCTTCAGCAAAGAGGTGAACATCTTCCCCTCCAACCTGCTGAGCTACGCCGACCCCTTCTTCCAGGCAGTTGACCCGGCCGACCCGGTTTCGATCATCCGCCCGCTGGCGCTGGACTATGTGACCAACGCTGAGAACCGCACCCCCACCTTCCCCAATGACGCTGAGGTGCAGCAGGTCATCGTGGACGCGCAGAACGCCGCCCTGCTGGGTGTGAAAGAGCCGCAGCAGGCGCTGGACGACATGGTCGCGCAGATGAACACGCTCATCGCCGAGGCCTCCAACTAAGCAACGCCCGCAACCGTTTCGGGGGAGGGCCGGCAGCGACCGGCCCCTCCCCCTGGTTTTCCCAATAAGGTGAGTCACCTATGGTCAACAATGCGCATGCCCCCGCTGTGACGCAGGCAGTGCCGTCTGGCGCAACCGCAATGCAGCGGCGGCGCAACCGGGCAGCCTATCTGTTCCTCACGCCCGCTGTCGTCTTCATGGTTGTTTTTATGTTCATCCCGCTGATCCAGGTCATTTATTTCAGCTTTACGCGCTACAACCTGCTGACGCCGCCGGTCTGGATCGGCCTGGACAATTACGTCAAGCTGGCGCAGGACCCGCTGTTCTGGCAGTCAATGCTGCGCTCGCTGATCTACCTGATCGTGACGCCGATCCTGATCGTGCTTTCGATTGTCCTGGCGATCGTGGTCAACCGGCCGCTGCGCGGCATCACGGTCTTTCGCGCCCTGTACTACATTCCGGTGGTCATTTCAGCCGTCGCCATCGGCATGATCTTTGACTTTGTGTTCGCCGAGCCAGCGGGGCTGATTAACGGCCTGCTGCGCCAGTTCGGCCTGATCGAGCGCCCGATCCACTTCCTGACCGACCCGGACCTGATCCTGCCCTCGATCATGAGCGTTACCATCTGGCGCGGCATTGGCTATTATATGGTGATGTTTCTGGCCGGCCTGCAGTCTATTCCCGAAGAATTATATGAGGCGGCGGCCATTGACGGGGCCAGCCGCTTCCAGCAGCACCTTTTCGTCACCGTGCCCATGCTGCGCCCGGTGATCACGTTCGTGGCCGTGATCTCGTCCATCGCGGCGCTGCGCGCCTTCGACGAAATTTTCATCCTCACCAGCGGGACCGGCGGCCTGCTCGACGCCGGCCTGACGGCCATTTTCTACCTGTACCGGCAGGCGTTCAACTTCCTGAACATCGGCTATGCGGCGGCGATCGCGGTGGTTTTCACGGCGTTCACCCTGGTCCTCTCGCTCATTAACCTGCGCTTTCTGGAAAGGGGGAGCTGATGGCCACGCTCTCGACAAACGCGCG
>CAZDVL010000510.1:0-1907 GCA_964508745.1 uncultured Anaerolineaceae bacterium
CATGCGGACGGGGATCGTGATCGTCAGGCGCGTGCCCGCGCCCGGCGCGGTCTCGATGTTGACCTGCCCGCCGTAGAGCTGTGCCCGCTGGTGGATGTTGCGCAGGCCCAGCCCGTTGTGGCTGCGGACGGCCGCCAGGTCGAAGCCCCGGCCGTCGTCGGCGATGACGATCTGGAACAGGCGCTGGTCAAGCTGCGTGCTGATGGTGATGTGGCGGGCGTGCGCGTGGCGCACCGCGTTGCTCAGCGCCTCGTTGGCGATCTGGCAGATGGCCTCGAACGTGGCCGAGATGAAGGGCGGCGGCTGGTCAGGCGCGTTGATCTCGACGGTGATGTGCTGGGGAACGTGCAGGCGCGTCACCAGGTCGCTGAAATAGCTGTAGATCGTGTGGTGCTGGTCGGCCTTCAGGTTGAAGATGTAGCGCCGGATGTCGTCAATCACGCCGTTGAGGCCGCTGATGATGCTGTGCAGGTCGGCCTTGTGGATGCTGTCGGCGCTGCGCAGCAGGTCCAGGTGCATGCCGATGGCGTACAGCGACTGGATCACGCCGTCGTGCAGCTCCATGCCGATGCGCTCGCGCTCCTCCAGCAGCGCCAGGCGGCTTTGCTGCTCGCCCAACTGCGCGCCGGCGATCGCCAGGGCGGCGTAGCCGGCCAGCACCTCGATCAACCGCTGGTCGGTGTCGTCGAACGGCTGGCCGTCCTCGCGGTCGGACAGGTAGAGCGAGCCGAAAAGCTGCCCGCCGACCTGGATCGGCACGCCCAGCAGCGAGGTCATGCGCGGGTGGACCGGGCAGAAGCCGGCGGCGCGCGGGTCGCTGTGCATGTCGGCCAGGCGCAGCGTCCGCTGCTCGCTCATGATCGCGCCCAGCAGCCCGCGCCCGACGGGCAGGTGCCCGACGCGCTGCACCTGCTCTGGCGTCATGCCGGCGACCTTGAAGTAGCGCATCCCGCCGTGGCCGTCGGGGACGCCGAGGGCGGCGTAGCGCGCCTGCACCAGCTCCTGCGCCACCTGGGCGATGCGCTCCAGCGTCTGCTCCAGGCTGCCGGCTTCGGCGGCGTACATCACCGACGAGGTGATGCTTTGCAGGCTGGCGAGGATGTCAGGCACGCTGTTATCGTGAGGATTGTCACTGGGCATGGTCGTCAGAATCGCTTAAGATTAAGTGTGCGCCTATTGTCAGCCCCTATGATACCCCGCGGGACGCTAAAAGAATATGACCAAGATCGTACAGCTTCTGATTGCCGACGACCACAGCGTGGTGCGCGCCGGCCTGCGCGCCCTGCTTGAACGCCAGGGCAACTTCCGCATCGTGGCCGAGGCGGCGACGGGCGAGGAAGCGATCATCAAGGCGCAGGAATTTCAGCCGGACGTGGCCGTGCTGGACATCCGCATGCCGGGCCTGTCGGGCATCGAGGCCTGCCGCCAGATCGTCGAGACCGTGCCCACCTGCCGCGTGATTATGCTCACGTCGTATGCCGAGGACGAGCTGCTGTTCGCCGCCATCCAGGCCGGGGCGTCGGGCTATGTGCTCAAGCGCATCGGCGACAACGAGCTGGTGCACGCGGTCGAGCGCATCAGCCGGGGCGAGGGGATGCTGGACCCGGCGATGACGGCGACGGTCTTTGCCGAGATGCGCAAGGCCACCGAGGCGCAGCACGCCGCCGCCTTTGCCGACCTCACGCCGCAGGAACTGGCGGTGCTGGCGCTGGTGGCGGAGGGCATGACCAACCGGCAGATCGCCGTCAAGCTGTACCTGGGCGAGGGGACGGTGCGCAACTATGTCAGCAGCGTGCTGACCAAGATCGGCGTCAGCAACCGGGCGGAGGCCGCCGCCTACGCCGTCAAGCACAACATCAACGAGCTGATCCCGCCCAGCCACGACGAGGACCGCTAGGGCAGGGGGG
>CAZDVL010000511.1:0-1903 GCA_964508745.1 uncultured Anaerolineaceae bacterium
GCGCGCCCGCGCGGTTGACCGCCGCTGGCCGGGATGCTATACTGCCTGCGCATTTTATGTGGATAGGAGTCTAAGGGATGCAAGCCGCCCTGCAAATTGCTTCAATTATCGTGTCGATCCTGCTCATCGTGCTCATCATGCTCCAGGTAAAAGGCGGCGGCCTGGGCAGCCTGCTGGGCGGCGACCCCGGCGCGGGCATCAGCCGCACCCGGCGCGGCCTGGAAAAAACGCTCTTTCAGATCACCATTATCATGGCGGCGCTGTTCCTGGGCATCTCGATTCTGTCAGTTGTCGCCTTTCGCTAAGCCGTTTTTCGCGCTGCGCCCGGCGTGACTCATGTTTCAGCCTCTCCCGCTGAGCTTTAAGGTCTGCTGATGCTGCGCGGCTATCGGTGGCAGTTGTTAACGCTGGTGATGGCGGGCGTGCTGTTTGCCGCCGCCCTGTCGGCGCGGCTGTCCGGCGCGCCCACCCCGACCCCAACCCCGGCCGCGCCGCCGCCTACCCTCACGCCTACCCCGCCGCCAGCCGCTGCGCCGGTCGCGCCGCTGCCCCCGGAGGCCCTGCCCGCCAGCGCCGCCACCTTTGCCGAGGGCCTCGTCGGGCAGATGCAGCGCCTCAACCCGCTGCTGGCCGGCCTCAACCCGGTTGACCAGGACATCACAACGCTGATTTTTGAGGGCCTGGCCCGCCTGAACCAGTACGGCGAGCCGGTCCCGGCGCTGGCGCGCGACTGGTCCATTTCGTCCGATGGGCTGGAATATATCGTGAACCTGCGCGAGGATGTGCTCTGGCAGGACGGCACGCCGTTCACTGCCGACGACGTGGCCCTCACGATGGCCCTGCTGCGCGCCCCTGATTTTCCCGGCCCGGCGGAGCTGGGCGCGTTCTGGCGCACCGTCGAGACGGAACAGCTCGGCCCGCACCTCGTCCGCTTCCGCCTGACACAGCCGCTGGGCAGCTTCCTGGACAAGCTGCGCATCGGTATTCTGCCGCAGCACGCCCTCGCTGGCATCAGCGCCGCTCAGCTCGCCACCCACCCCTTCAACCTGACGCCGGTTGGCACCGGTCCCTACCAGCTTGAAGCCCTGCACGCCGACGGCGGCCAGGTGCGCCAGGTGGACCTGCGCGCCGCGCCCGCCTACCGGCAGCGGCCCGAAGCCCAGGGCGGCTACGCGATCAGCCGGGTGCGCTTCCGCCTGTACGACACCTTCGACGCCGCGCTGAACGCGCTTCAGGCCGGCGAAATTGACGGGCTGGCGGCCCGCAGCCGCCGCGAGCGCGGCCCGCTGCTGAGCGCCGCCAGCGGCGGCAGCTTTCAGATCCACACCAGCCTGGAGCCGGCGCTCGGCGCGGTCATCTTCAACTGGCAGCGCGCCGCCGTGCGCTTCTTCCGCGAACAGCGCGTGCGCCTCGCCCTGGAGACCGGCATCAACCGGTCCTCCGCCATCGAGCGCTGGCTGCTCAACAGCGCCGTCCAGGCCGACAGCCCGCTGCTGCCCGGTTCCTGGGCCTACGACGCCGGCCTGACCTGGCCGCCTTACGACCCGGCGGCGGCGCGCGCCCTGCTCGACACGGCCAACCTGCGCACGGACGCCGACGACGAGGCCACCGCCGAGCCGTCGCCCTACCTGTTCAGCTTCGACATCCTCACGCCCGACGACCCGGCGCTGGTCGGCCTGGTGAACGAGTTCGCGGCCCAGTGGGGCCAGCTCAACATCGGCGTGACCGTCACCCCCGCCAGCGGCGACGACTACCGCCGCCGCCTTGAAGCCGGCGACTTCGACGCCGCGCTGGTCGAGCTGTCGCTGGCCGGCAGCGCCGACCCTGACGTGTATGCGTTCTGGCACATCGGCCAGTACCCTGACGGCCTGAATTACGGCGGCGTGGACGACCGGCTGATCGC
>CAZDVL010000512.1:0-1897 GCA_964508745.1 uncultured Anaerolineaceae bacterium
TCACCGTGCTGGCGCGCGAAGTGCAGCGCAACGTGCTGCGCGGCAGCATCCTCCATGTGGATTTCTTCGCCCCTGACCTGAACGTAACCACCACCGCCGAGATTCGTATCCACCTGGAAGGCGAAAGCCCGGTGGTCGAAACCGGCGCGGGCATGCTGTCCACCGGGATCAACACGATTACAATCGAAGCGCTGCCCAGCAAGCTGGTTGACGCGGCCCGCGTGGACATCTCCGTGCTGAAGAACATCGGCGACGCCATCCACGTGCGCGACCTGGACCTGGGGCCGGACATCGCCATCCTTAACGACACCGACGACCTGATCGTGCGCGTGGCCCCGTCGGCCGCCATCCGCGCCGAGGAAGAAGAAGAGGAAACCGGCGGAGCTGCCGAGCCAGAAGTGATCCACCGCGGCAAGGCCGACGAGGACGAGGGATAACCTCGCCCGGCGCTTTCCTGCCAGACAGAAAACGGGCGGCCGCAGGTTTGCGACCGCCCGTTATTTTTTTGCGCCCGCGCGCCGCCTGGCTCAGCCGCCGTTGACGCCTGCGCCGCCCGGCTCAGCCGCCGGCTCGCCTTCCATGACGGCCATGCTCACCACCGCGTCGCCCGGCGCCAGGTGCATGACCGTGACGCCCTGCGTGCTGCGGCCCGTCTCGCGGATCTCGTCCAGGCTGGTGCGCAGCACGACGCCCTCGCGCGTGATCAGCATGATGTCGTCCTGCGCGTTGACGCAGCGCAGGGCCACAATCGGGCCGGTTTTGTCGCTGCGGGCCAGCGTGCGCACGCCCAGCCCATAGCGCCCACGCGCGTTGTATTCGTCCAGTGGGGTGCGCTTGCCCAGGCCGGTCTGCGTCACCACCAGCAGGTGCGTGTCCTCCGGCTCGATCACATCCATGCCGGCGACGGCGTCAGCGTCTCTGAGCTTGATGGCGTTCACGCCAAAGGCGGGCCGGCCCATCACGCGCACCTGGGACTCGTGGAAGCGGATGCTCTGGCCGGTGTCGGTCGCCAGCACCACATCCTGGTCGCCGTTGGTAAACTTCACCCAGTGCAGCGTGTCGCCGGGGTCCAGGCTGATGGCGATCAGCCCGCTGGGGCGCACATCCCTGAAATCATCCAGGTGAACGCGCTTGATGCGCGCGTAGCGCGTGGCCATCACAAAGTAGCCTTCGCGCCCGTCAAACGTGTCCACCGGCAGCGCGGCGGTGATGCGCTCGTCGCTGTCGAGCGCCAGGACGGTGTGTACCAGTGTGCCCTTGGCCGCCCGCGCCGTCTCCGGGATGTAGTAGGCCCACTCGCTGTAGACCTTGCCCTTGTCGCTGAAGAACAGCAGCTTGTCGTGGCTGCTGCACGCGAACATCTCCACCAGCACGTCTTCTTCTTTGGTCGCCATGCCGATCACGCCCTTGCCGCCCCGCCGCTGGGCGCGGTAGGCGCTGGACGGCACGCGCTTGATGTAGCCGCGGCTGGTCAGCGAGATGACGACCTCTTCCTCCGCCACCAGGTCGGCCTCGTTGAAATCGGTCAGCACGTCGTACTGAATCTCCGTGCGCCGGTCGTCGCCGAACGTCTGCGCCAGGTCGGTGATGTCCGCGCGGATCAGCGCCAGAATCTTCTGCGGCGAGGCCAGCAGGTCCTCCAGATACGCGATGCGCGCCTGCACCTCGTCGTACTCGTCGCGCAGCTTCTGCTGCTCCAGCGCGGCCAGCCGGCGAAGCTGCATCTCAAGGATGGCGTTGGCCTGAATCTCGGACAGGCCGAAGCGGCTCATTAACTGGGCGCGCGCGGACTCGGCGTCAGCGGCGGCGCGAATGGCCTGGATGATGCGGTCAAGGCTGGAGAGCGCCTTCAGCAGCCCTTCGAGGATGTGCGCCCGCGCCTGCAGCCGCCGCAGCT
>CAZDVL010000513.1:0-1892 GCA_964508745.1 uncultured Anaerolineaceae bacterium
CAGGGGTGAGGGCAGACTTAGCGGCGAAAGGTGGTGATGTCCCGGCCCGCAGACAAGCAGTTCCGTCAGGTGTTCTTTAGCTGCTTTCAGGAGAGAGTGTCAATCATGGGTAAGAAAAGAGAACTGAGCCGCCGCGAGTTTATGATGAGCAGCGCCCTGCTGAGCATGGGCATCGCTGCGCCCACCGTCCTCAAGCTGGTGGAACACCGCCGCGTCAGCGCCCAGGACAAGCCGCTGCGCGCCGCCATGTCGAACGCCGGCCTGGCCGTGACCTGGTGCGCCCAGGGCAAGGACACCGCCGAAATGTGGGGCGATTTCCTCGGCGTCGAGATCGTCTGGTTTGACGGCGCGCTCGACACTGCCATTCAGCGCGGCGTCGTGGACCAGATCGCCACGCAGGACTGGGACTTCGTCGCCATCCAGCCGCTGAGCATCGGCTCGCTGATTGAGCCGCTGCAGGCGCTCATTGACGCCGGCGTGCCGGTGGTGGACCTGGACACGCTCTTTGCCCCCTTCCCGCAGATGGACGAGATGGGCATCCTCACCTTCATCGCCCCGGACAACGTGTTTATGTCCGAGGCCGTCGTCGAAGAAGTCTTCCGCAAGATGGGCGGCGCGGGCAAAGTCGCGCACACCTGGGGTTCCGTCGGCCACACCGGCGCGCAGGGGCGCGGCCAGGGCTTCTACAACGTGCTCGCCCGCTACCCGGACATCGAGCTGGTGGACGACCAGCCGGGCGACTGGGACGTGACCAAGGTCGCCTCGATCTGGGAGAGCGTCCTCAACCGTCACCCGGACCTCAAGGGCGGCTTCCTGCACAACGACGACATGGCGCTGGCCGCCAGCCAGGTGGTGCAGAACGCCGGCCTGTCCGAGCAGGTGGCCATCGGCGGCATTGACGCCATGTCGCCGGCCATTGACGCCGTGATCAGCGGCCGCCTGGTCGCCACCGCCCGCAACAGCGCCCCGCGCGTGCACGGCAACGGCGTGCTGGCCGGCTGGGTCGCGGCCAGCATCGGCGTGGACGCGGCGCGCGCCAGCATCCCGACGTTCATCCTGGCGGACGGCCCGGCCATCACCTCCAGCATCGACAGCAACCCGGACCTGGCCGCCGAACCCTGGAAGCTGCGCGGCTACGGCCGTTCCACCGCCGAAGGCCTGCGCTGGCTGCAGGATCAGTTGACGTTCTAAAAACAGCGGCGGCCCGGCGCGGCGGCTGTGTCGCGCCGCCGTGCCCCGCCGTCTGCACGCTGCTGCGCCCCGTTCCCCCGCCCGCGCGGGGGGCGGGGCGGTTCATCCCCCCCTGTTCCCCCACGGGGTTCAGGCGGGGTTCAGCCGCCGGCTGAGGGTCGTCGTGAGAGCCGAAGGAGCGTTATGCCAATGAACGGCGCGCCAACCATCCTTGAATTGAAAAATGTCTCTAAAAATTTCCTGGCGCTGCAAGCGCTCAGCCAGGTGGATTTCGACCTGCGCGAAGGCGAAAGCCACGCCCTGGTGGGCGAGAACGGCGCGGGCAAAAGCACCCTCATGCGCATCCTGGCCGGCATCTACCCGGACTATGAGGGCGAGTACACCCTCGACGGCCAGCCGGTGCGCTTCCAGACGCCCGCCGAGGCGCTGCACCGGGGCATCGGCATGATCCACCAGGAGCTGAGCGTCATCCCCGAACTGTCGGTGGCCGAGAACCTGTTCCTGGGCCGCCAGCCCTACACGCGCTGGGGCGCGATTGACTGGAAACGGATGAACGAAACCGCGCGCGCGGAGCTGCACAACCTGGGCTTCGACCTCGATGTGACGCGCCCGCTGGGCCACTTCTCGCTGGGGACGCAGCAGGTCGTTGAGGTGCTGAGCGTGATCCTCTCTGGCGCGCGCGTGCTGATTATGGACGAGCC
>CAZDVL010000514.1:0-1890 GCA_964508745.1 uncultured Anaerolineaceae bacterium
GCCAGGTTGATGATCTGGCTGACGAAGCTCAGCAGCAGCCCCTGCAGGAGGATGAGCAGCAGCCCGCTGATGGCGGCCATGACCGCGCCGCCCACCAACCCCACCCGAAAGGCCGAAGCGATGCCAACGCGCCTGATGGTGAACATAGGGTGTGTGTCCTAACTGATGCCTAATATCAGGACAGGAATGTCAATGTCGGAAACGCCGCGCTGCTCCAGGTCCCACACGAACTGTTCAAAGTAAGAAACGCCGGTAGACATCTGGTCAGCGAACTCTTTGACCGGCACAATCTCAATGCCTGCATCAATAAAACCGTGATTGCTGAAGATCGTCATTTTGGCGCACACGTTGTAAACCATAAAAGCGTATTTGCCGAACTGCACCTCGACGCCCAGCCGTTCTTTGACAAAATCAAGCTCCCGAAAAGCCCCTTGAGCCGCGTGGGCGGGCTGATACCCGCCAACATAATACGCTGTCGGGTAATCACAGAGAATGCGAACGCCGGTTGTCCAGCCGTAATGAAGCAGCGCTGTTTTGAAAGCCGCGTTCAGTGAGCGCGGGTTATACAGTTGGCGGTCGGGCATGCTCTTTTCGCGGCTGATTTTGGTCTTATGGTCGCCATGTCTGAGCGCCCGCACCGTCTGCTGCACCTCGGCCAGCAAATGGGGATAGCGCTGGCGGACATAGGCTTCGCCGTTGTTGAAGGAATAAAGCCCAACAATCTCCATTACTCGCTGTCTTTCCATTCGTCGGGGATCTGCGAGACTTTCTCGCTGCCCGACGGCGTGTGCACCAGCCGGCCCAGCGGGCGCAGTTTGAGCTGGCCGGCGTAAAAAGCGGCGATGCGTTCGCGGGTCAGCCGGGTGTATGCGGGTTCCCAGTCACAGCCGATCACGCGGCGGTTGTGGCGCAAACCGGCGATCAGCGATGTGCCGGTCCCGCTGTACGGGTCTAAAAGCCAGCCGCCCTCGGCTGTGAGCGCCAGCAGGCAGCGTTCGACCAGCTCGACCGGGTACTGGCAGGGGTGGTCAAGCTTTTCCGGGTGGTTGGCTTTGACGTTCGGGATATCCCACAGCTCGCGGTCCCACTCCTGTGCCACAAACTCCCACACGTCCGATGGGTTTTTGCCCAGCGGGTTGCCCGAAGGCTGGCCCCTGCGCGGGCCTTTGTAGTGCCGCTTGCCGGGATATTTCGACGGCACGCGCACCGGGTCAAGGTTGAAATAGTACGTGTCGCTTTTGGTAAACCACAGCAGCGTTTCATAGCGCCCGGAAAAGCGCTTTGAAGCGTGCAGGCCGTGGCCGAAGTGCCAGATGATACGATTACGCAGCTTCAGCCCTCGATCCTTGAACAGATCATAGTAATAGACATCGAGCGGAAATATTTCGCCGCCCTGCACGAAGTTGCCCACCTGCCAGCAGATGCTGCCGGTTTCGCTGAGCACGCGCACCAGCTCATCAATGACGCGCTCCTGTTCGCGAAGGTACTGTTTTAATCCCTGGCGCGTTTCGTAGGCTTTGCCCAGGTTATAGGGCGGCGACGTGATGACCAGATTCACGAAATCCGAAGGCAGTGTTTGCAGGAATGCCCAGGTGTCCCCAGTGTGCAGGACGATCTGCGCCGCCGTGTCGAATGATTCCACAATTGGCGGCGGTGGAAACAACACGGACTGTTGATATGCCACTGAGAGCCTCCTGCCCGCGCAAAGCGCCTGGCTGACCACGGGCGGCGTCACGCCTGTACGCCGCCAATTGTAGCACATCCCCGGCGTTTACTCGCTGCGGAGGGCGCGGGCCGTCAGCGTGCGGCCCAGGCGCCAGGCCGGGTACAGCCCGGCCGCCAGCGCCGCCGCCAGCGCCACCAGAAACGCCACGACCAGTTCGCCCGGCG
>CAZDVL010000515.1:0-1886 GCA_964508745.1 uncultured Anaerolineaceae bacterium
GGCCGCCGTGCGCCATGTGCGACGAGGCGGCGCTGGCCCCGGCGCAGAAGTCGCCGCGGTCCACCAGCAGCGCGTCCACGCCGTTGAGCGCCAGCTCGCGGAACACGCCGATGCCGTTGATGCCCGCGCCGACGATCAGCACCGGCACGTCGGGGTGCTGTCGGGCGGCGTCGAGAAGGGCCTGTCGTGCGGTGGTCATAAAGCAACAGCCTTTCGGGTAAGTTTTTAGTCTCTAGTCGGGGCGGGAATGGGTATCAGGCCGGGCTGGTGCTGCTGGCCGGCGCCTCTGGGAAAATGTCATTGACGGGCACGCTGAAGCCGGGCAGCACGTCGCCGCCGCTGAGCGTGCCGTCCACGCGCACAAGCTGCACCCCGGCCTGCGGGTGATGTGCCTCGACCGTGCGGGCGACGTAATCCACCACCCACACCACCACGCCGGCGCGCCGGTACGAGGCCAGCTTACGCCGCAGGTCGGTCTGTTCCACGTTGTTGTGCGGGTCGGAGATCACCTCGACGGCCAGTTCCGGTGGGTTCGGTTCAAAGCCCTGGCTGGAGGGAAGGGTCGGGATATAGGCCACATCCGGCGCGAACACCTGGCCGTCCACGATATAACCGCCGCCTGCGCCGGTCACGTAGCCGGGGCGACCTGTCTGCTCTAACCAGCGCCGGATGGCGTAGAGAATCAGGCCGGCGATCACCGACACAAACGGGTTTGAGGGCACTTCCACAATCTCCCCGTTGCTGAATTCAAACGTCCGTTCGCGGTTTTCCGGCAGGGCGATAAACGCCTCAAAGTCTGCCTGTGTGACCTGCTGCACGCCCGGTGCGATCATAGCGCCGCCTCACTCGCTCGTTGCGCACATTGTAACATGGGTGGGCGGGGGCGGGGGCAGCGCGCGGCGTGTGCCGCCGCTGTCAGGCGCTAAATGATGAGCTTGTGCACGCAAGAGACGTGAACAACGGCATATCATTTTCGCCCGCCCCGTTTATACCATTGTGGCATGATCGCACCGTCCGGCGCTTATTTTGTGTTCCGCTGACCCAATACTTTAAGGATGCGCTGTGAAAAAAACACTCTCTCTCACCCTGCTGCTGGCGAGCCTCGCGCTGTTCAGCCTGGCCGCCGCCGTCGTCGCCCAGGACGCCCCGCCCGACGCGGGGCGCGAACAGGTGACGCTGGGGATGCTGAGCACGCTGCCCGACGTGCCGCCCATCCCCGCCGACAACCCGATGACGCCTGAGAAGATCGAACTCGGCAAGCTGCTGTTCTTCGAGCCGCGCCTGTCGGCCAGCGGCATCATCTCCTGCCACACCTGCCACAACCTCAGCCTGGGCGGCACCGACCGCCTGCCGACGGCGCTGGGCCACAACTTCCTGACCGGCGGGCGCAACTCGCCGACGGTCCTCAACGCCGCTTTCTTTAACCTCCAGTTCTGGGACGCCCGCGCGACCGGGCTGGAGGAACAGGCGCAGGGGCCAATTCAGGCCGGCGTCGAGATGGCGATGCCCGCCAACCTGGCGGTTGAGGCGATCGCCGCCATCGAGGGCTACCTGCCGTACTTCCAGGCCGCCTTCCCCGACGAGGCCGACCCGATCACGTTCACCAACATCGCCAAGGCGATCGCCACGTTCGAGCGCACGCTGGTCACGCCCAACGACAAGCTGGATCAATACCTGCGCGGCGACGACAGCGCGCTGTCAGACGACGCCAAGCGCGGCATGGAGATCATCACGCAGATCGGCTGCATCGCCTGCCACAACGGCCCGATGCTGTCCCTCGGCGTCCTCATGCCCTTCCGCCACGGCGGCGAGGACCAGGGCCGCGCTGTGGTGACCGGCGAGGAAAGCGACGCCTTCATGTTCCGCGTGGCCACCTGGCGCAACAT
>CAZDVL010000516.1:0-1879 GCA_964508745.1 uncultured Anaerolineaceae bacterium
CGCGTGGCGCTGGAATTTAACAAGGTGGTCGAGCAGGTGCAGAAGATGAGCCACATGCTCGACGCGCTCGATTTCGACCTGGGCGCGCGCCTGGCAGTCGCGCGCGAGCGCTTCGCCAGCCCGCCGCCGCTGCGCGTCATCCGCGAGCGCGTGGCGCTGGTGCAAGGCCCGGAGGTCAGCGGCTACCGCGGCGCGATCCCGCTGGAGGGCGACGCCTACGAGCCGATCAACGCGGTGTACCCAGCCCCGCCGCCGCCGCCCTCGGCCACGATCATCGCCGCCGACGGCTCGCAGATTTACCCCAATGAGCAGATGCCGTTCCACTATTACCTGATCAACATCGGGCTGTTCGTCTATCATCACGGGGCCAGCCGCGTGCCGGAACAGTTCACCATCCCCCGGCTGGCGTTCCACAAGGATCACGTGCACGACGTGCGCGGGCGTGTCATCAGCGCGCGCACGGTGGACGCGCGCCGCACGGTGCGCGAGATGCAGGAGCTGGGCAAGCTGGCGTGGGAAAAGCGCGGCGAGGCGCGCCCGCTGGTGACGCTGTACGACAACCACCTGC
Organism: uncultured Anaerolineaceae bacterium; assembly: GCA_964508745.1. Taxonomy (GTDB): domain Bacteria; phylum Chloroflexota; class Anaerolineae; order Aggregatilineales; family Phototrophicaceae; genus DAOTWC01. The sequence goes on from CAZDVL010000516.1 coordinate 569, forward strand.
TGTTCGGCGTCAACGCCGATGTCGTCGGCCACAAGGCGATCATGCGCGCGTATAAAGGCGCGCTGGTGCACCTGCACGATTCCGGCGCGCTGCTGGCCGGCTATGTGGACAACCCGGTGCGCAGCCGCGTCATGATCCGCCTGCTGTACCTGCTCAGCCTGAGCGACGAGGACGTGCTGCACGCCGACCTTTCCAGCGGCGGCGACCTGGAGGGCCTCAAGGACATCCACCTGTTTAACAGCGTGCTGCGCCCCGGCGAGCGCTCCGCGATCATGGTGCAGAACAGCCCGCGCAACCTGGAGTACAAGGCCGGCGACGGCGGCGGCCCCAGCTATGAGGTTGCCTTCTTCTACCTGAAAACGTCCAGCGGCTACCAGTCGGCGCTGGCGCGCGTGGACATCCCGATGTGGGTCGCGCGCGACAAGCGGGCGGTGGACGAGCTGCACGGGCTGCTGGTGGCCCAGTGCGCCATGCAGGGGCGCAACCCTTACCCCTACGCGCTCACGCGCGCCGATGAGCTGGCGGTGGTGAGCGGGCGCGACCGGCAGAAGCTGGACGACATGATCAACATCGAGCTGCGCCGGCGCGGCGTCGAGCCGGCGCGCTTCACGGCCAAAGCCTGGGGCAAAACGCTGGCGCGCAGCGCCAAACGGCGGCACGATATGAGCAAGGTGGGCAGCCCGTAACTGTTGGCGCGGCCAGCCGCATTTTCGAGGGAGTCGCAGGGATGCAGAACACACAGCAAACAGTTGTCGGGCGGGTGCTGCGCGCCACCACACGCGGCTTTGCCTGCGGCACACACAGCCGGAACGTGGGCACGCTCCACGATTTTGGCGCCTTCGTGCGCGTGCCCGTCGCCAATGACGGGGCCTGCTGCGTCATCGGCCTGATCTACGCCGTCGAGATCAAGGACGACCAGCTTGTCAACGAGCTGGTCATGGCCGACGGCATTGACCCCAACGTGCTGCAGGACCAGCGCGAGAACCGCATGGTGCCGGTCGAGATTGACGTGCTCAACATCGGCTACGGCTACCGCGACGGGCGCGGGCTGGTGGTGAACGCCGTCCACAGCCTGCCGCCGCGCCCGCCGATGAGCCTGACCGATGTCGAGCTGTGCGCCGCCGAAGAAGTCTACGACTTTACGCGCGCCTGCGACTTCTTCCGGCTGGTGATTAACGCGCCCGACGTGCCCTCCGACGACCTGCTGGCGGCGGCGCTGCGCTACGCGGCGTTTGCCTACCCGGAGGATGAGCGCTACGCTTTTATGGTGCGCAGCGGGCGGCACATCGCGCGGCTGCTGGGCAGCGACCT
>CAZDVL010000517.1:0-1870 GCA_964508745.1 uncultured Anaerolineaceae bacterium
CTGCGGCGGATAGTGAGCTGTGCCTGCCCGGCACGCCGCATATTGTAACGCCGCCAGCGCGTTCCGCGATACGGGCGACCGGCCGGCGCTGAGGCGCGGGAATCGGGCGCGCACAAGTAGTCAAAAGGAAAATTAAAGTTATAATTATGTTAAGCAAGCAGCCGCAGCCCTGCCGCTGCATCAGGAGGAAAGGAGGCCGCCGCGCCGCACACCTGTTTCGCAGCAGTTCGTTCAACTATTCACTTATCGGTGGGGGACTAAAATGTACAGGAAATCCGTATTCGTTTTTATCAGCCTGCTGCTCGTCCTGTCGCTGGCGCCGCTGGCTGCCAGCCAGGATGACCTGCCCAAGATTGGCTTCCTCCCCGGCGTGGTGGACCCGTTCTATCAGGTGATGGAGCTGGGCGTCAACGCCGCGGTCGCTGACTTCGGCCTGGAAGTGGTGTCGCAGTACCCGGAGACCTGGGGGCCGACCGTGCAGACGCCGATCCTTGACGCGCTGGTCGCGCGCGGCGACCTGGACTACCTCATCACCGCGCCGACCGACCGCGAGCAGATGGTCGCGCCGCTGCAGGCCGCCATTGACGCGGGCATCAGGGTCATCACCGTTGACACCTTCCTGGGCGACGGCGACTACGTGAACGGCCCGGTGACTTTCCCGCTGAGCTACATTGGCTCTGACAACGTGGAAGGCGGGCGCATCGCCGGGCGGGCGCTGGCCGACGTGCTGGGCGGCGAGGGCAGCGTCTACATCCAGAACACCAACGTGGGCGTGAGCACCACCGAACAGCGCAGCCAGGGCTTCCGCGAGGCCATCGGCGAGTTCCCGAACATGGAGATCGTCGGCGAGGACTACAACCTGGACGACGCGAACACGTCGGTCGAGCAGACCTCCGCTGTGCTCCAGCGCGTGCCTGACCTGGGCGGCATCTTTGGCGTGAACGTGTTCAGCGCGCAGGGCGCGGGCAACGCGGTCGTCAACGCGGGCCTGGGCGGCGTGGTGCAGGTCGTGGCCTTCGACGCGACGCAGTTCGCCATCGAGCTGCTGCGCAGCGGCGACGTGACGCTGGTGATCGCGCAGAAGCCGTTCGACATGGGCTACCTGGCGGTGGCGATGGCGATGGCCGACTGGCGCGGTGTCAGCAGCGTTCCGCCGCGCATCACCACCGGCTACGCGATCATCAACGCCGGCAACGTGGACGACCCTGAGGTGGCGCGGTTCATCTATCAGGTTCCCTGATCCGGTCAACTGATCCTGCGAATTCCGGGGGCGCGTCAGCCAGCGCCCCCGGATCATTTGCGCTGCACAAGGAGTTGTTCATGGCGCTGGAGAGTCAGGCGGCTGTGGGGGGGCGGTTCAACCGCAAACAACTGATTATTACGCTCAGCCGGGTGTGGGCGTGGGTCTTTCTTTTTTCGCTGATCGTCTTTTTTACGCTTTCGGTGTTTGCCACCACCAACGGCGAGGTGAATTTCCTGTCGCTGCGCAACTCGCAGAACATCCTGATGGCGATCACGCCGGTGCTGCTGATGGGCCTGGGGCAGACGTTCGTCATCATCGCCGCCGGCATTGACCTGTCGGTCGGCTGGGTGATGGGGCTGGCGTCGGTCGTCTCCGCCCTGGTGATCCGCGACCTGTCCGCCGGCGGGATGGGGGAGGCCGCCGCCATCCTGATCGGCTTCGCGGTTGGCATCCTGGCCGCCGCCGTGCCGGGCCTGCTCAACGGTGTGATTATCGCGCGGCTGAAAGTGCCGCCGTTTATTGTCACGCTGGGTATGTCGTTTATCGCGCGTGGGGCGGCGTTCCTGCTGTCGGGCGGCAACGTCGTCGGCAGCCAGCCGCCGGGCGTGCGCAGCTTCGGCAACGAGT
>CAZDVL010000518.1:0-1868 GCA_964508745.1 uncultured Anaerolineaceae bacterium
CCGGTTTGTCGCTGGCGCGCACAAACGACACCAGCGTGATCTCGTGCTGCTGCGCGAGGTAGCTGAGCACGTGGTACGTCTTGACTTTCGGCCCGCTGTCCGGCGGGTAGGGCAAAACCTGGGTGAGCAGCAAAACGCGCATGTTTCCTCCCTGGGGGGCACATTCAGGCAGCGGGGCGGGCCAGTTCGCGCGGGCGCTGCTGGCTGACAAGCTGGGCCACGCGCCGCGCGTGCGCGATAACAGCGTCGCTGGCCGCCAGGGCCGGGTAAACCTGGCTGGAGTTGGCCAGGTACAGCCCTTCATACGGCGTCTCGACCGGCAGCAGCGTTTCAGCCGCGTTGAGAAAATGCACCGGGTCGGCGTAGCGCGCCCGGCTGACGACAAAATGGCGCACCTCGGCGGGCCGCAGGTCCGGGAAAATCTGGCGCAGGCGCAGCAGCCAGGCGTCGCGGATCTCGGCGTCGGTGACGCCCATCCAGTCGCTGTCGGGCGCGGTGTACTTGGGCAGGTAAACCACGTGGTGCGCCGCGCCGGGCGCGGGCGGCACCCCGATGATGCTGGAAAACGGGCTGGACGGGTCGGTCAGGTTGAGCGTCCAGTAGGGCGACAGCGGCCGGTCGAGCACCAGCGCCGGGCAGATCAGCCCCAGGTAGCGCGAGCGCGCGACGCGCGCGAGGTAGGCTTCGTCGGCGCCGGGAATCAGGCGCGCGAAAACGGGCGAGGGCAGCGCCGCCACCAGCGCGTCGAAACAGAGCGTGTCGCTGTGGGTGCGCACGCGCTGAAGCTGCCCCTGGCCGACTTCGATCTCGCGCACGCGCGTGTGCGTGAGGACGACGCCGCCGCGCGCGCGCAGCGCCGCCGCCAGCGCGGCGATCAGCGGCCCGTGCCCGCGCTGCGACACAGCCGGCGACACCTGCAAACGCGGCAGGCTGCGCGTTTCCACCATGCGCCGCAGCCAGCTCCAGATATACGTCGCTGGGATGTCGCCGTACACGCCGTCGAACTTGGCCTCCAGCAGCGGCGCCCAGATCTGCTCGAACACCGTTTTGCCGCCCAGGCGCGTCAGCCAGTCGCGCGCGGAGACGGTGTCCAGCGCGGCCCAGTCCTGCGTGTGGCGCGCGGCGACGATCGTGCGGCCCAGGCGCGCGCGGTCGGCCAGGCTCAGCGGAGCAAACGCCAGAAACCCCCTGAGCGTGCTCATGCTGTGCAGCCCGCCGTTGTGCACGAAGCCGGCGCGCGCCGGCCTGAAGGCCAGCTCAGGCGCCAGGCCCAGCTCGGCGTACAGGCCGCGCACGTGCTGGTCGCCGGGCATCACCGCGTGCTGGTAGCGGGAGATGGTCAGGCCGTCCTCGATGTCGAGGCTGCCGTTCAGCCCGCCCAGGTGCGGCCCCTGCTCCAGCACGGTTATCTGGTGGCCGCGCTGCGCCAGGTCGTAGGCCAGCGCCATGCCCATCAGTCCACCGCCAATGACACCAATCTCCATGAGGTCAGCTTTCCCTGTGTGCTGCTGCGCAGTTCAGCGATACGAAAACCCGGTCATGCCGCCGCATCTTCACCAGTATAAAAACCCGGCCTTTAGAAGAACTTAAAGGCCGGGTTAGCAGACCTAACAAAAGCCTAACGATCAGAATTAACGCCGGAGGCGGAACCCGCGCAGCGCCAGCAGGCCGCCGCACAGCACCAGCCCCACGAACACGGCCGCCAGCAGCGTCTGAATGGCGTACAGGTCGCTGGTGGTGCGCACGTTCACCTGCTGCGCGATCGGCTCGACGGTGGGGAACGGCGTCAGCGTCGGCTCGAAACGCTGCGCCGCCACCGCCGTCGGCGGCGGGGCGGCGGTGGGGCGAAAGGCCTGTGTCGGGCGGTC
>CAZDVL010000519.1:0-1868 GCA_964508745.1 uncultured Anaerolineaceae bacterium
AAGAGGTGATGGCATGGCTCGAAACCCTTGCCAAACGCCAGGGCGCGCATGAGGGTTTTACCACCGCCGCCAACCTGGACGTTCCCGAAATTGACCCGTCAACCGTCGTGATTGACGAGCCGGGCTACGTCCCCTACGGCGAAACCCCGCCGGCCCGGCCCGCCGCGCCGCCGCGCGCTGAGCCGCCCGCTGCGGCGGCGCCGCCTGTGCGCCGCGCCGAGCCGGCGCGCCTGCCTTTCGAGGACGACGAGCAGGAAACCCAGCCCGCCCCCGCCAGCCCGGCGGCGCAGGGCCTCGCCTGGCTGGAGAGCCTGGCCGCTGACCAGGGTGGCGATTTTCCGCAGATCGACCTCTCCGCGCTGACGGTGGAGCCGCCCGCGCCGGCAGCCCCCGCGCCGCCGGTCGCCGCGAACCCGCTCGCCTGGCTGGAGAGCCTGGCCGAAGGCCAGGAGGAAGCCGCCGCGCCGCCGCCCGCGTCGCCCGCCCCCGCCAGCGTCGGGGACCCGCTGGCCGCCGGCGTAGACCCGATGCTCTGGCTGGAGAGCCTGGCCCGCCGCCAGGGCGCGCGCGCCGAGGAGCTGACGACCGCCGCCAACATCCCCCTGCCCGCCGCGCCGCCGCCCGCCCCGCCGAAGCCCGCCGCGGACCCCGCCGCCTGGCTGGAGTCGATGGCGACGGACGCCGGTTTCGACGCCGACGAGGCCGGCGCTGACGACGAGCAGATGAGCGACGACGCCGTTCAGCGCGCGCTTCAGACCGGCGCGGAGATCCCCTCCGACCAGATGGCCGCCTTCCTTGACCGCCAGCTCGCCCGCCAGATTGACGCCGGCGAGCTGTCAGCCCAGGCGCTCTACGAGGAGGACGAGGCCGCGGCGTCCTTCAGCTTCGACTTCGACCCCGACGCCCCGCCCGTCCCCGGCGACATCCCCGCCTGGCTGCTGGAACAGGTGCAGCTGCCCTCCGCCGCCGACGCGCCTGAACAGCCGCCGCTGGTCGAGGACATCGTGGAGCCGCCCGCCGTTCAGGACCTGCCCGACTGGCTGCGCGACGACTTTGTCGAGGAAAGCGTGCCCGAACTGGAGGACATCTTCGCGGCGGAGGAGCCGGCGCTGGCCGCCGCCGCCAGCTTCATTGACCCGTCCGATCCCTGGGTCGAGGCTTTCGAGCAGGAAGAGCAGATGCCGGACGTGAACAGCGGCGTCGTGCCTGACTGGTACGCCCGCAACCTCAGCGATCCGGCGCGGCAGGCCGCCGTCGAACGGCTGGCGCGCGGCGAGTCCGCGGAGGCAGAAACGCTGCCGCTGGAAACGCACCTCGTGCCCGGCGAGCCTGAGATTGTGCCAGAGTGGGCCGCCGCCGACACCACCGAAGCTTTCGAAGCTGAGGCCGCCGTGCCCGACTGGCTGCGCGAGCAGCCGGCTGCCGAGGCGGACGTGCCGGACTGGCTGGCCGAAGCCGCCATTGACCCCACCGAAATCCCGGACTGGCTGCGCGACACCATCGAGGCCGGCGAACCCGCCCGCCCCGAACCGCAGCCGGCGGCGCCCGCCCCGGCCTACCAGCCGCCCGCGCCTGTCCCGGCCCCGGCCCCGGCCGCCGCCCTGGACCTGGACGCGGCGCTGGCCAGCGCCCGCGCCAGCGCCCGCGCCGGCGATGTCAGCGCCGGGCTGGCCGCCTACGAGAAGATCATCCGCGCCAACACCGCGCTGGAAACGGTGGTGGAGGACCTGACGCGGCTGGTCGAACAGCACGGCGAAAACCCGGCGGTGTACCGCGTGCTGGGCGACGGCCTGATGCGCCAGGGGCGGCTGCAGGCGGCGCTGGACACTTACCGCAAGGCGCTCAATCAGCTATAATCGCGGCTGTTT
>CAZDVL010000520.1:0-1866 GCA_964508745.1 uncultured Anaerolineaceae bacterium
TTTCTCAGGCTTTCGCTCTTCCTTACTTCCCACTATCCTGTTGTTAAGCTGCGTCTGCCCCTGCTGGGGTATTGTTTAGGTTATCAAACCTGCGCCCGCTCTGTCAATCCTTTTTCCAGCCACCCCCCAAACTCGCTTGGGATATTTGGGATATGTCTGAACCACGCAGACAGACGCTTCTGGCCCGGTTTCGCCCGGCCAGCCGATCAGGCTTCTCATATTGATATGCCATCCCGTGAGCGTCGAGCAGTATACACCACTGACCCCCAGAGTCAAGGCCGATTCTGCGATCCGGCTTTGGGCGGTCGTGCGCCTGGCCCGCTGATCACGTCAGGCGCGGTCGGTGGTCATCAATCCGTCGTCGTCAGGGTGCGCGTCGGCCAGCAGCGGCCCAGCCACCGCCGCCTCAGGCGCGGCCGCCGCCGAATCTCCCAGGATGTCCTTGATGTACACTTCCTGCACGACCACCATCAGAATGGCCGCCAGCGGAACCGCCAGCAGCAGGCCCAGAAACCCGAACAGCAGCCCGAAGATAATCTGCGCCAGCAGCACCAGCGCTGGCGGCAGGTTGATGCGCCCGGCGACCAGCAGCGGGCTGATCACCTGGCTCTGGATCAGCGAAATGAAGTAGGTGACCAGGATAATCAGGCCGACGTTCTGCGGCTCCTGAATAATGCCGACCGCCACGGCCAGCACCGCCGCCACCAGCGTGCCGAAGGTGGGCACAAACGCCAGCAGCCCAGCCACCACACCCAGCGCCGCCGCCTCTGGCAGCCCCAGCAGCCCCAGCCCGATCCACGTCGCAACGCCGACAAACACCATCGCCAGCAGCGTCGATTCCAGCCACCCCCGCAGCGCCAGGTCCAGCCGGTCAATGATCTCGCGTCCGCGCCGCCGATAGAAGATCGGCAGCAAGCGGATCACGCCGTCCTCGTAGCCGCGCGGGTTGGTCATGAAGTAGATGCTCAGGAAAAACACGATCAGGATGTTGAGAAACGTGGAGGCGACGCCGCTGACCACCGGCACAACCGACACGCTGAGCTGCTGCAGCGCGTTGATCAGCTGCGTCCCTACCTGCTGAATCAGCTCCGCGTCAAGCTGGAAGCTGTCCCGCAGCAGGCGCAGCACCTCGGTAACCGGCTCGCGCGGCGGCTCGATAGGGACCGGAATTGACCAGCCCAGGAACACCTTGTCGGGCTGCGGGTCAAGAAACACCCAACTGTCCACAATCTCGACAATGCCCTGCTGGACGCGGTCGGTCAGGGTCATGAACTGGCGCGACAGCAGCGGCACAATCGCCAGCACAACCACCAGGACAAAGACCAGAAACGCCGTCAGCGCCAGCACCGTCGCCGCGGCGCGCCCCACCCCCCGGCGCATCAGAAAGCGCACCGGCGTCGTGATCAGCACGACCAGCACCACGGCCGTCAGCGCCAGCAGCAAAATGCCACTGATGGCCCACAGCGCCAGCAGCAGCGCGGCGAACACCACCGCCATCATCACCCAGCGCGTGGTCTGGCCGGCAACAGATGTAGGGCTGCTCATGCGCGTCATTTGTCCCGCTTACCCCTGTTCCGTTTTTTTGCCGCTTTCCTTGTCGCCGCCGCTGCGCAGATAGCTGCTCAGCCAGTCATCGTTCAAACCGGCCTCGCTGCTCTCCGCCGAATCAGGCTCAGGCGCGGGCGCGCCCGCGGTTTCGGCTGGCGGCGGCGCTGGCTGCGCCTCAACCGCTGCCGGCGCCGGTTTGACTTCTGCCGGTTTAGCCGCCGGCTCTGGCGCGGGCTGAGCCGCCGCCGCGCTAACGGCGGGGGCTGCCGCCGGGACGCTCGCCCGCTGGCCGGATTCGGGCGCTTCCAGCCGGATGTT
>CAZDVL010000521.1:0-1865 GCA_964508745.1 uncultured Anaerolineaceae bacterium
TCGCCCGGCCCGAAGCGCGCGGCACGCAGACCTACACCGACTGGCTGCACAGCATGTACGACCACTCGGTCGTGTGGGGCATCCACGAGCAGCAGCTCAACAACCTGATTGACCAGATTGAGGCGATGGGCGCGCTGCCCGCCGCCGTGATCTTCCCCGACACGCTCGACCCCTTCGGCAGCATCCCCTACGTGGACCGCGTCGCGCACGTGTTCGAGGCGCGCGGCTACGGCGACCGCGTGCTGAAGCTGTTCGACACCGCCGAGGCGCTGCCCCTGGCCGAGCGCGTGGTGTCCCCGCGCGACGCCCACGCCAGCGCCGCGTTCCACCGCGTCGTCGGGCAGATGCTCTACGACCAGCTTTTCCGTTAGCGGGCCGCCTGTGCGCCGCCGCGCCGTCCACCATGCGCTGGTGATCGCCTGCTGCGCGCTGCTGGCGCTGCTGGCGCTCTACAACCTGCTGTTCCACCTTCCCGGCTTTGTCGCCGGCAGCGGCTACACCGATTTCTACCACTTCCACTGGAACTACTGGTGGGTGCGCCACGCCCTGACCACGCCCGGCCTGGCCGTCTACGAAACGAACTATGTGCTGGCCCCGTTCACGTCCAGCCTGGCGCTGCACACGCTGACGCCGTTCTGGTATCCCGTGTGGGCGCTGCTCGAACCGCTGGGCGGCACGACCGTCGCCATGGCCGGCGTCTATCTGCTGGCGTTCACGCTGGCCGGGTACACCTGCTACCTGCTGCTGCGGCGCGAGGGGGCCGCGCCGGGGCTGGCGCTGGCGGGCGGCGCGGCGCTCGAACTGGCGCCGACCATGTTCACCGCCGCCTTCTGGACCAACGTCAACATTATGGCCTGGTTCTGGCTGCCGGCCCTGCTGCTGCTCTGGGGGCAGGTGGCCCGCGCCCGCCGCCGCGCCGTGTGGGCGCTGGCGCTGGCCGTCGCGCTGTGGGCTATGCTGCTCACCGACCTCCAGTACCCGCTGTTCGCTGTCTGGCTGGTCGGCCCCTACGCGCTGCTGACGCTGTGGCAGGCCCCGTCGCCGCGCGCCCGGCTGGGGCTGCTGGCCGCCGGGGCAGCCGCCGCCGCCGCCGCGCTGCTGCTGCTGTGGATCGCCGGGCCGCTGCCGGGGATTCTGGCCTTCGACACCGGCGCGCTGGCGCTCACGCCCGCCGCGGACGCGGTCGCGCTGCGCTTCCCTGATGGCCTGCTGTGGCACGTCACCGACGGCACGCCGCGCGCGCACCTGGCGCTGGCCGGCGCGGCGGCGGCGCTGCTGATCGAGCGCCTGGCCGCCAGGCTTCGCCCCGCAGCCGGCACGGGGGCGCCCCGCGCGCCGAAGGTGCGCTGGTTCTGGCTGGCGCTGGTGCCGGCCCCGCTGCTGCTGTCGTTCGGCGCGTCGGTCACGGCGGCGGGCGCAGAGATCGCCCTGCCCTACGCGCTGCTCCACCAGGCGCTCGGCGGCATGTTCCGCTACCCAGAGCGCTTTCTGCCCGTGTTCCTGATTCCGGCGGCCCTGTTCACCGCGCTCACGCTGACGCCGCCGCTGCGCGCCCGCCCGCGCGCGGCGCTGTTCGTGCCGGCGCTGGCGCTGCTGGCGGTGATCGGCGCGGCGCGGACGTTCAGCCCGCTGCCGGCGCAGCCCGCCCCGCGCCCATACGATTTTTACGCCGCGATGGGCCGCGAACCTTACGATTATGTCGTCGTCGAAGCCCCGACCGGCGGCTCCAGCGGCCAGGGCATCGTCGGCACAGAGGCGGCGCAGACGCTCCAGTTCTACGGCATCACGCACGGCAAGCGCATGGTCAACGGCCACATCTCGCGCGTCAACACCTGGCACTTCTGGCACATGCGCACCGACGACGC
>CAZDVL010000522.1:0-1864 GCA_964508745.1 uncultured Anaerolineaceae bacterium
GTCGGCGTGTCTGTCACTGTCGCGGTCGGTGACGGTGTAATGGACAGCGTCGGCGTCAGCGTGGCGGTCGAAGCTGCCGTCGGCGTCGGCGACGGTGTGGCGGTGGGCGTCGGCGTGGCGCTGGCCTGAAGCTGCGCGATCAGCGTCGCGTCGGGCGTGCGCGTGGCCGTCGCGCTGGGCGTCAGCGAGGGCGTGGCGGTGAAGGCGGCGCTGGGGGTGACGCTGGGGGTGCGCGTGGGGGCAACGGTCGGTGTGACCTGGGGCACTTCCAGGTTGCAGGCCGCCAGCAGCAGCGCGGCCAGCGCGGACATCAGCAGCCGTCTCGCCAACACAGAGAACCTCCCGCAGCCGGGTCATTGCCTTAATTATAGACAGCCCCGCGCCCAACGGCGACCAGCGCTCGCGCGCCGGGCGCGCGCTGGCTGCCCTACGCTTTGCCGGCGCTTGCCCCCGGCGCGCGGATACGTTACAGTCTGCGCGGCGCAGCGAACCCCGGAGCACAGCCTATGGGCGCAGATGACCACCGCCAGCGCGCCGGCCGCGGGCCGGTGACGGCCGCTGTCGTCACCGTCAGCGACACGCGCACACCCGAAACCGACGCCAACCGCCAGTATATTGAGGCGCGCCTGGCCGAACTGGGCCACGTCGTCGCCGCCTACCGCCTCATCAAAGACGAGCCAGAGCAGGTCGCCGCCGCGCTTGACGAGCTGTGCGCGCTGCCCGGCGTGCAGCTTGTCCTGTTCAACGGCGGAACCGGCATCAGCCCGCGCGACACCACCTACGACGTGATCAGCCGCCGCCTGGAAAAAACGCTGCCCGGCTTTGGCGAGCTGTTCCGCGCCATCAGTTTCGCGGAGATCGGCGCGGCGGCCATGCTCAGCCGCGCGACCGCCGGCGTCTACCGGGGCGTGTTCGTCGTCTCGATGCCCGGCAGCCCGGACGCCGTCCGCACCGCGCTGGAGCGGCTCATCCTGCCGGAGATCAACCACCTCGCCTGGGAGCTTGCGCGCCGCGCCTGAGCGCCGCCCAAAGCGTTTTCGCCGGCCGCCGTTTTATGCTGGTGTTAGGCGCGCTGGCGCTAAATAACCATAGGCGCAGTCCGTCCTGTGCAAATTTGCATATTCAAAGGCATTTTCAGGTATGATTGGTGCTTATCGCACACAGCCTTCAGTGGAATTTGTGCCCGGAGAAGGGGTGGAAACGTTATGTTGCAGCGCGGTGCTCGCTTATTCCTGTGGTTAAGCCTGCTGGCGGTTGTGCTCGCGGGGCTGGAACTGGCCGCCCCGACGGCCGTCGCCCAGCCTGCCTGCTCGCTGAGCGGTGTGGTTTTCCGCGATTATGACGCCACCGGCGCCCGCGGCGCGCGCGAGCCGGGCGTCCCCGGCATCACCGTCACCGCCTACGACGCCAGCGGCAGCGTGATCGCCTCCGTCGCCACCGCGGCCGACGGGCAGTACACGCTGGCGGGCCTGCCCCAGGGCGTGGAAGTGCGCGTGGAGTTCACCGGCCTGCCGGCCTACCTGCGCTCCGGCCCGGCGGGCACGCAGAACCCGACTTCGGTCACTTTCGTGACCTGCGCGCCCGGCGCGCCCGCGCTTGATTTCGGCGCGGCCAACCCCGGCCAGCACTGCCAGCTCAACCCGAACGTGGGCACAAGCTGCTTTGTCATCGGCGACCAGCTGCCCCTGACGAACACGACGCTGATCACCTTCGCCTACAACGCCGGCAGCAGCGACTTCAGCCAGCCGCTGACCGGCCGCTTCGATGTTCCGCCCTACACGCCGCGCGCGCAGGCCAACCAGATTGGCACGACCTGGGGCCTGGCCTACCACCGCACCAGCAGCACGCTGTTCGCCGCCGCCTT
>CAZDVL010000523.1:0-1863 GCA_964508745.1 uncultured Anaerolineaceae bacterium
CCAGGAAGTGAACGCGCTCGACGCGCAGCAGGCGCGCCGCGCCGGCCTCGAAACCCAGGCCGAACAGCAGCGCCACGAGGAAGGGCTGTACCGGGACCTGGCCAAAGCCTGCGGCAGGGACGGCGTGCCGGCCATGATTATTGAGGCCGCCGTTCCCGAACTGGAATCGACGGCTAACGACCTGCTGCGCCGCATGAGCGGCGGGCGCATGAACCTGCGCATAGATACCCAGCGTGAAAAGGTCGCCGGCGGCCAGATCGAATCCTTCGACTTCCTCATCGCCGACGAGCTGGGCACGCGGCCGTATGAGCTGTACAGCGGCGGCGAGGCGTTCCGCATCAACTTCGCGATTCGCGTGGCGCTGTCGCAGCTTCTGGCGCGGCGCGCCGGGGCGCACCTGCGCACGCTGTTCCTCGACGAAGGCTTCGGCACACAGGACGCCGAAGGGCGCGAGCGGCTGGTTGAGGCCATCACCGCGGTGCAGGACGGCTTCGACCTCATCCTGGTGATCACGCACATTGACGACCTGCGCGACTCGTTCCCGGTTCACCTGGTGGTGGAAAAGACCGGCAGCGGCAGCCGGGTCACGGTGCGCTGACCGGCGCGCGTCCCCGTTCGACAGTTGATACAGAATTGTCTGTATTCGCGCCGCCCGCGCGCAGATTATGCTACACTGTAGACAGACCCCCGCGCACATCGGTGAGGAAGGGCCGCGTGAAACACCCCCTGGTGGGCAGCAATGTCTATCCGCCGCAGCACGCGCTGGTTGTTGGCGCTGGCCTCGCCGGGCTGCTGGCGGCGCGCGTGCTGCTCGACCACTTCGCGTTCGTCACGGTGATCGGGCGCTGCGCCGCGGCGGACGAGCGCCCGCCGGGCCACGTGCTGGCCGTGCGCGGCTTCCGCGCGCTGGAACGGCTGTTCCCCGGCCTGGGCGCGGAGCTGGCGCTGCTGGGCGCGCCCTCGGTGGACTGGACGGCGGACTGCCCGGCGCTGCTGCCGGCGGGCTGGGCGGCGCGCTTTCGCTCCGGCCTGCTGACGCGCGCTGTCTCTGGCGGCGGGCTGGCGCTGACGGTGCGCCGCCGCCTGGCTGAGTACGGCGGCGAGCGCCTGACGCTGTGCGGCAGCCTGCGCGCCGTTGGCCTGCTGTGGGATGGCGGGCGCGTGTGCGGTGTGCGGCTGGTCACGGGCAGCGCGGCCGACGCGACCGCGCGCGCGGTCAGCGCCGATTTTGTCGTGGACGCCGGCGGGCGCGGCTCGCAGGCCGCTGGCTGGCTGGCGCTGGCCGATTACGACGCCCCGGCGGCGGCCCTGGTCAGCGCGCCGGCCGTTTACACGCTGGGCGTGTTCCGCCGCCCGCACAACGCCGACCCAGCCTGGCGGGCGCTGCTGGTCGCGCCCGCGCCGGGCAGGCTGGGCGCGCTGCTGCACCCGCTGGAGGGCGGGCGCTGGGCCGTGACGCTGGCCGCGCCGCCCGGAGCCGCCGCGCCTGCCGACGCCGGCGCGCTGCTGGCGGCGGTGGATCGCCTGCCCACGCCGGCCCTGCGCGACGCGCTGCGCGCCGCTGAGCCGCTGCAAGCGGCCCGCGCGTGGGCCTACAGCGGCAGCCGCGCCGCCGCCTATCACCAACTGGCGCGCTGGCCCGAAGGCATCGCCGCGACCGGCGACGCCGTGTGCGCGCTGAACCCGGCCTACGGCCACAGCCTGACCGCCGCCGCGCTGGCGGCGCAGGCGTTCGGCGCGGCGCTGGGCGAGCAGCGGCGCGCCCACCCCGACGGCGCGCTGGACGGCCTGAGCCAGCGGCTGCACAGCGCGCAGGCCGCCGCGCTGCAGGCCCCGCTGCGCGCCGCCGCCGCCTTCGAGGCG
>CAZDVL010000524.1:0-1855 GCA_964508745.1 uncultured Anaerolineaceae bacterium
GCGACTGCGTGCCCAGATTGCAAAAAAACACAGCTTGCGCTGTGCCGTCGCAGAATCTGCGTATGTATTTCGATCAATATGGTTAACAATATAACATGAAACGCGCCGGTTGTAAAGGCTGCGGCGGCCCTGGCGCGCCCACGGCCAGCGCCGCCGGCACGTTCAGAAGAGGGATTGGGGTGAGAGTGCTGGGGCGCTGACCCCTATCCCCGGCCCTTCCCCCGCTTCCGCAGGGGAAGGGAGCAAGACGGTGCGGGTGTTGTAAAGTCCCCTCCCCGCTGGCGCAGGAAGTCCCCTCCCTGCGCCAGCGGGGAGGGGATTTAGGGGAGGGGCCAGCGCCGCCGGGTTTGACGCGCCGCCCGCCCGTCGCTATACTTGCGCCTGTTTCGCCGCATACGCACGAGGTTCAGCCCATGGCCGAAGAAACGCCCCTCAACCCCCAGATGTTCGAAATGATGCGCTGCCCGGTGGCGGTCGCATACACCGACCGCGGGCCAGACCCCGGCCGGCTTGAACTCGTCAAGGGCTGCTGGCTGGTCTCCGCGGAGTCCGGCTATAAGTATCCGATCCGTGACGGCATCGCGATTATGCTGATTGACGAGGGCGCGAAGTGGAAGGACACAGCCCCCGACGATCTGCCAGTCCCGCCGCCCGCCGCCGAATAACCCCCCGCCCCGCCGTAAGGCGGGGTTTTCGCGCTGCCCCCGCGGGCTGATTGCCGCCAGCCCGCCGCGATGTTATACTGCCCCGTAAGATAACCTGCGTCCTGATTTTAAAAATGGTGCACAAATGGCCGACTCCCTCTCATACGAAGCACCGGCCCACGCGGCTGCCGCCCTGCCGGTCACCGTGCCGGCCCGGCTGGTCGGCCGTGACGCCCTGCTGGGCCGCGTTTACACGTTTCTGAAAGAGAACCGCGCTGTCCAGCTTACCGGCGCGCCGGGCAGCGGCAAAACCGCCCTGGCCGCCACGCTGGCCGCCGCCTACACCGAACAGCCCGGCGGCGTGCTGTGGCTGGATGTCCACAACAACGGCGTTGACAGCCTGCTGGTGCGCGTTGGCCGCGCCTACGGCGTGCGCGAGATCACCAGCACCGAGCACCCGCTGGGCATGGTTGGCGCGGTCGCCAACACGCTGACGCGCCACAAGCCGCTGATCGTGCTCGACGGCGAGCTTGACGCCCAGGTGGCGCAGTCCTTTATCGCCCGCTGCGCCCCCAGCCTGCCCGTGCTGTTCACGGCGCGGGCCGAGCTGTCCGCGTCGTGGCCGGTTGTCGAGCTGGGCGGGCTGGACACGGCGCACGGCGCGGCGCTGTTCCGGCTGGCCGCCGGCCTGCCCGAAACGCCGGACGCGGACATCGAGCGGCTGGTGGAGACGCTGCGCGGCACGCCGTTCGCGCTGTGCCTGGCCGGGGCCGCCGCCCGCGCCGCCAAGCAGACCCCCGCCCAGTTCGCCGCCGCGCTGGCGCAGATCCCCGGCGCGGCCAGCGCCGACCCCGTGCTGCTGGCGCTGACGGCCGCTTTCCGCGGCCTCAACAACGCCCTCCAGGGCATCGTGCTGATGCTGGGCGCGACTTTCAACGGGCAGGCCTCGGCCGGGCTGCTCAGCGCCATCAGCGGCGTGCCTCAGGAAACGCTCAGCCAGGTCATGAATGTGCTGACCGCGCTCTACCTGGTGGAGAAGCTGGAGCGCTTCGGCGCGCCCTATTACCGCCTGCACGAGGCGACCTACGCCTTCGCCCAGACCTGGCTGCGCGGCTCGCAGCGCCTCGACGGTTTGCAGCAGAAGGTGCGCGACGCCGTGCTGGTGTACGCCGAGAACCACACCAGCAGCGCCAGCGCCGACCACGACCGGC
>CAZDVL010000525.1:0-1852 GCA_964508745.1 uncultured Anaerolineaceae bacterium
GGGTAAGCGCGCCGCCCCGGTGTTACAATCAGCGGGCACGGCTCAGCCAACGAAAGGGCGCGCCAATGGCCGAGGCCAAACGCCAGTTTCACGCCGTTGTGCACGGGCGGGTGCAGGGCGTCAGCTTTCGCTATTACACACTGCAAACTGCCAGCCAGCTAGGGCTGGCCGGCTGGGTGCGCAACCGGCCCGACCGCACCGTTGAGGTGCTGGCGGAGGGGCCGCCCGGCCCGCTGGAGCGCCTGCTGGCGTTTCTGCACAGCGGCCCGCCCAGCGCGCACGTCACGCGCGTGGAGGTGCAGTGGCGGGCGGCGTCCGGCGAGTACGACCATTTTGACATTCGCTGACCGCGCGCGGGGCGTGCCCGCTGCTGACTGACAACTGACGACTGGAGACTTAAAAGTGAGCGATCTGTTTCAGGACAAGGGCGGGGCCAGCGCGCTGGATATCCGCCAGGCGGTCGGCTACCGGTTCGCGCCGCAGACGCAGGTCTACACCAGCCGCGACGCCATCATCTACGCGCTGGGCGTGGGCGCCGGGGCCGACCCGCTGGACCGCGACGACCTGCGCTTCGTCTACGAGCTGCACCCGGACGGCTTCCGCGTGCTGCCCACCTACCCGGTGACGTTCCCGCTGGCCGTCCTCTACCAGCTCGGCGCTGTGCCCGGCATGAACTTCAACCTGATGATGCTGGTGCACGGCGAGCAGTTCACCGAACTGCGCGCCCCCCTGCCGGAAAGCGCCACCGTCACCACCAGCGGCGTGCTCGCCCAGGTGTACGACAAGGGCAGCGGCGCGCTGCTGGTGCTGGAAACGTCGAGCGTGGACGAGCGCGGGCGCGAGCTGGCCTTCAGCCGCATGGGCGCGTTTGTGCGCGGGCTGGGCGGCTTCGGCGGCGAGCGCGGCCCGTCACAGAAGCCGGCAGACCCGCCCGCGCGCCCGCCGGACGCGGCCATGCGCCAGGCCACCCGGCCCGACCAGGCGCTGCTCTACCGCCTCTCCGGCGACCCGAACCCGCTCCACGCGGACCCGGCGATGGCGGCCTTCGGCGGCTTCGACCGGCCCATCCTGCACGGCCTGTGTTCGCTGGGCTTCGCCGGGCGGGCGGTGCTGCGCCACTTTTGCGCCAATGATCCGGCGCGCTTGAAGAGCATCGGCGTGCGCTTCAGCAAGCCGGTGTTCCCCGGCGACACGCTGCTGACCGAGATGTGGCGCGACGGCGACCGCCGCGTGCTGTTCCGCGTCAGCGTGCCGGAGCGCGGCGAAGTCGTGCTGGCCGGCGGCACGGTCGAGCTGAACGGGTGACTTAGAGGGCCTGTTTACTTCTGCGCGATCTCCGACGGCAGGCGCTCCAGGTTGAACGTGTCGGTCACGCGGCAGTAGCCAGAGCCGGCCAGCCTGCCGACCGGCTGGAAGGCCGCCAGGTCAATGTAGCTGCCGTCGCGGAAGATCGTCTCGTCGAAGTGCATCAGCAGCACCGTGCCCACGACGATATAGCCGCCGCCGCTGTCCGCGCTGATGGTGACGATCTCGCGCACGCGGCACTCAAAATAGGCTGGCGTCTCGGCGACGTGCGGCACGCGCACGGTTTTTCCCGGCGCGGGCGTCAGCCCGGCGCGCTCGAACTCGTTCACGTCCGGCGGCAGCTCGGTCGCGCTGATGTTCATCTGCTCGACCAGCGCCTCGGTGACGAAGTTCACCACAAACTCGCCGCTCGCCTTCAGGTTGTTGTAGGTGTCTTTGGGCGCGCCGGTCCCCGCGTGGATGTTGGGGCAGAACGCCAGCGTCGGCGGCTTCGGGCAGACCGGCGTGAAGAAGCTGAACGGGGCCAGGTTGGGCTGGCCGTTCGCGC
>CAZDVL010000526.1:0-1849 GCA_964508745.1 uncultured Anaerolineaceae bacterium
TTCGTCAACGACGGCAGCAAGGACGACACCGAAGCGCGCCTGCAGGCGGCCTTTGCCGGCGACAGCGACGCGCGGGTGGTCTCGCACGACCGCAACCGGGGCCTGGGCGCGGCGATCCGCACCGGCTTCGCCCACGCCACCGGCGACGTGATCATCACCACCGATTTTGACGGCACGTATTCCTTCAGCACGATCCCCCAACTGCTCGCCAAACTGCTGGCGGAGAATGTGGACATCGTGACCGCGTCGCCCTACCACCCCAAAGGCAAGGTGGAAGGCGTGCCGCGCTACCGGCTGCTGTTCAGCTACGGCGCGTCCTTCCTCTATCGCGTGCTGGTCCGCTGGGACATCTACTGCTGGACGGCGCTGTTCCGCGCCTACAGGCGCCCCGTGATCGACACGGTTACGTTTGAAAGCGACGACTTCCTGGCCGGCACCGAGCTGCTGGTCAAGGCGATCCGCGCCGGCTACAAAGTGGCGGAGTTCCCCACGACCCTGCACGTGCGCACCTTCGGCCAGTCCAGCATCAGAATCGCGCGTGTTACGAAAGCGCACCTGAAATTCCAGGCGCGGCTGCTGTGGTCCTCGATCACCGGCCGCCCGGTGAACTCGCACAAGCCGCTGGCGCAGGGCCAGCCGTAGCAGCGCGCTGGCGTGCAACCACTTAACCCGCAAACACAGGACGTAAAATCAACACATGACGGCTAACGCGAACGCAAACAGCAAACGTGTCGCCATCGTTGGCGGCGGTATCATGGGCGTGACACTGGCTTACCGGCTGTCGCAGCGCGGCCTGAACGTCACCATCTTCGAGCGCGGCGATAACCTGGGCGGCCTGGCGAGCTTCATGCCCTACGACGGCATCCGCATTGACCGCTTCTATCACACCATCCTCAGCAGCGACATGACCATGCAGACGCTGATCGAAGAAAGCGGCGTGCGCGACCGCCTGCACTTCACCGCCACCAAACAGGGGTTCTACGACAACGGCCGGCACTTCCCGTTTAACACCCCCGTTGACTTCATGCTGTTCCCGCCGCTGAACCTTGTCCAGCGCCTGCGGCTGGCGCTCCAGGTGGTGACCGCCCAGTTCGAAAGCGACTGGCGCAAGATGGACACGATCCCGGTCGAGGACTGGCTGGTGCGCGTCAGCGGGCGCGGCGTGTGGGACAAAGTGTGGAAGCCGCTGCTGCGCGCCAAGTTCGACAGCACCTTCACCGATGTCCCGGCCACCTACATCTGGTCGCGCCTCAAGCGCATGATGGGCACGCGCCAGGGCGCGACCTCGAAAGAGATGATGAGCTACCTGGAGAACGGGTACTACACGCTCATCGAGGCGCTGGCCGCCAAAGCCGAGGCCCAGGGCGCGACCATTCGCCTGAACACGGCCATCGAGGAGATCGTGATCGAAAACGGCCGCGCCGCCGGCATCCGCACCGCCGCCGGTGTCCAGCCGTTCGACGCCATCATCAGCACGCTGCAATCGCCCATCCTGGGCGCGCTGGTCCCGCAGGCCCCGGCGGGCTTCCGTCAGCAGCTTCTCAACCAGGAATACCTGGGCGTGCTGTGTCCGCTGCTGATCCTCGACCGTTCGATCACGCCCTACTACGTCATCAACATCACCGACGAAACCATCCCGTTCACCGCCGTTGTGGACACCACCAACCTGATTGACCCCAAACACGTCAACGGCCACCATCTGGTCTACCTGCCCAAGTACCTGGCGCCGGGCAGCGAGCTGGCGCAGTGGCCCGACGAAAAAGTCAAAGCCGAGTGGCTCAGACACCTCAAGCGCATGTTCCCGGCCTTTGACGAAAGCTGGATCACCGACTTCTTCGTTCACCGCGCC
>CAZDVL010000527.1:0-1847 GCA_964508745.1 uncultured Anaerolineaceae bacterium
GGCTGCGCGGCAGCCGCAGCAACACGCTCTTTGCCATGTTCTGGGCGCTGGCCGCGATTCACGTGTGGCTGCGCCCGGTTCCGCGCCGCCTCTTCTACGCCGGCGCGGTCGCGTCGGTCATCTTCATGTACATCATGGGCTTTTACAAAGCTGTCGGCCTCGATTTTGTCGAGGTGCTGCAAAACCCCGCCGCCGCGGCGCGCCTTGAGGAAGAAACCAACCGCACGTTCCGCGCTGCCATCCTATCTGACCTCAGCCGCGCCGAGATTCAGCCCTACCTGCTGTATGTCCTGGCCGACCCGCTCTCCAATTACCGCTACCGCTGGGGCAGCACCTACCTCGGCGGCCTGTTCACGCCGGTTCCCAGCGCCCTCTGGCCCAACAAGCCACCCACCAAAGTTGAGGCCGGCACTGAAGCCCAGCACGGCAGGGCGGCGTTTTCACTGTCGGGCACGTTGCGCAGTTCGCGTATTTATGGGCTGGCTGGCGAGGCCATGCTCAACTTCACGCCGCTGGCCGTCCCGCTGGCTTTCATTGCCTGGGGGCTGGTTGTTGGCTGGGTGCGGACGCGCTTTGTCGTCTGGCCGCCCGACGACGCCCGCCGCCTGCTGCTGCCGCTGCTGGTGCTGGTCTGTTTCCTGGTGCTGACGATGGACTCCGATCTGGTGATGGTGTTTCTCGTGCAGCAGGGCCTGGTGATGTTCCTCGTCATCTGGCTCAGCACACCCCGGCGCAAGCCGCTGGCCGCCCCATGAACCTCACCGTCACGCTTGAAGCCCGCTTCGACCGCACGCCGGACGGCGCGGTCTGGACGCAGGTCGCCTTCGCCTACCCCTTCTGGGCGCGCTACCTGGACGCCTTCGACACCGTGCGCCCCTGCGCCCGCGTCCGCGCTGTCCCCGCCGTCCCGCCGGACTGGCTGCGCGCCGACGGCCCCGGCGTGGCCTTCGCCGCCGTCCCGCACTACCTCGGCCCGCTGGAATACGCCCGCAAACGCCGCGCGGTCTGGGCGGCGGTCAGCGCCGCCTTCAGCGCCCCCGGCGCGGCCATCCTGCGCGTGCCGTCACAGCTTGCCGTCCCCGCCCACGCCGCCCTGCGCGGCCGCCCCTACGCCGTCGAAGTCGTCGGCGACCCCTACGACGTGTTCGCCCCCGGCGCGGTGCGCCACCCGCTGCGCCCGTTCTTCCGCTGGTCGTTCGCCCGCCAGCTCCGCGCCCAGTGCGCCGGGGCCGCCGCCGCCGCCTACGTCACGCGCGAAACGCTCCAGCGCCGCTACCCGCCCGCCCCCGGCGCGTTCACGACCCACTATTCCAGCGTCGAGCTGCCGGACGCCGCCTTCGTGCCCGCGCCGCGCCCGCCGCGCGCCGCCGGGCCGTTCACCGTCGTGACGGTCGGCTCGCTGGCGCAGCTTTACAAAGCGCCGGACGTGCTCATCGAAGCCGCCGCGCTGTGCGTTCAGGGCGGCCTGGACGTGCGCCTTGTGCTGGTGGGCGACGGCAAACACCGCGCCGAACTCGCAGCGCTGGCCGCCGCGCGCGGCCTGGCGGGGCGCGTCACGTTCGCCGGCCAGCTCACCGCCGGCGCGGCCGTCCGCGCCCAACTCGACCAGGCCGACCTGTTCGCGCTGCCGTCGCGCACCGAAGGGCTGCCGCGCGCCATGATTGAGGCGCTGGCGCGCGGCCTGCCCTGCGTCGGCTCGACCGCCGGCGGCATCCCGGAGCTGCTGCCGCCGGAGGACATGGTTCCGCCCGGCGACGCGCCCGCGCTGGCCGCGCTGCTCGCCGCCGCCCTGCGCGACCCCGCCCGCCGCGCCCGGATGGCGGATCGCGGCCTGGACACCGCCCGCG
>CAZDVL010000528.1:0-1838 GCA_964508745.1 uncultured Anaerolineaceae bacterium
CAGGCGCGGCCCTGGCGGCGCGCCTTGTCCTCGTAGCGCGTGACGATGCGCCCCGGCAGCGCGCTGGCCCAGGCGTCCGGCAGCAGGTTGGCCAGGCCGGGCGTCTGGGCCAGCAGCGCCGCGCTCAGCTCGGCGTAGGCGCGGATGTCGGTCGCCAGGAAGAAGCTGCCGCCGGGCCGCAGGCGGTTGACGATCAGGTCGAGCGTGTCGCGCTGCATCAGGCGGCGGTGGCTGTGGCGCCCTTTGAACCAGGGGTCAGGGAAGTTGACGTGCACCTGGTCGAGCGCCGCCGGGGCGAACAGGTGGTGCAGCGCGGTGTGCGCCGGGGCGTGCACCAGGCGCACGTTGTCGAGCTGCTGGCGGGCGACGGCCTGTTCGACGGCCGTCAGGCAGCGGTTGGCGACCTCCAGGCCGATAACCCCGGCGTCGGGGCGCTGGCGCGCCAGGTGCAGCAGGAACTGGCCGTAGCCGAAGCCGATCTCCACAAGCAGCGGGCGCGGGCCGCCGAAGGCCGCGTCCCAGTCCGTCGGCCAGGGCAGCGTGCGGCTGTTGTGGCTGCGATGCGCGGGCACGGCGCTGCCGCCGCGCTAGTCGGCGTCGGTCTGCGGCGGCTGGGCTGGCTCGCCGCTGTCGCCGCCGGCGGCCGGCTCGTTGAGGTACGGGTGCTGCGCCGGCTGGCGGTGCCCCGGCTCGCGGATGACGTAGAACAGCACCGCGCCCATGACCACGATGTCCAGAATGATCAGAAAAATCAGTACGCCCACTGCTGTGCCTCCTGTGCTGGCTGGCCGCGCCCGGTCATTCGCCTTCGCCGACTGGCTCTCTGGTGGTGGTGATGCTGGTCCATTCCGGGTGGTCGCCGCGCAGGTGCGCGTAAATGGGCGCTTCGTTGCGCAGCAGGTCAACCAGGGTGCTGATGTCGCTGAAGGGCATGAACATATAACCCTTGTTGGCGTTCAGGTCAATCAGCGGGGCGGGAACCGCGCTGTCGGCGGCCAGGAAGTACACGTCGAGCGTGTGTTCGTCGCCCAGGCAGCGCACGATGCCGCGCAGCCGGATCTGCGTGCCCTGAAAATCCATCACCTCAAGCTGGCGCAGGATCACCATATACTCTTTTACTTCGAACAGGATCGCGTTTTCCATCAGCAAGCGCCCCCGGCAGCACACATAAACGCACGCGCACAGTATAGCACAAGGCGCGGCGCTGCCTCAAACACAGCGCCGCCGGGGTGTGTCCGGCGGCGCTGCGGGTGTCGCTGACCGGCGCGGGCGCTAAAGGTCGAAGTACAGGCGGAACTCGTAAGGGTGCGGCCGCATCTCGACGGCCTCGGTCTCAGTGTGCAGCTTGAAGTTGATGTACGTCTCGATCATGTCCTTGGTGAACACGCCGCCTTCCAGCAGGAAGTCGTGGTCGTTTTCCAGCGCCTTCAGCGCGTCGCGCAGGCGGCCGGGCACGGTGCGCGTCTTGATGTGGCCTTCGTAGAGGTTCGCGTCCACCGGGTCGCCAGGCTCAATCCTGTTGCGGATGCCGTCGAGGCCGGCCATCAGCATCGCCGGCAGCGCGAAGTAGGGGTTGGCGGTGGGGTCCGGGAAGCGCACTTCGATGCGCTTGGTTTTCGGGTTCTGGCTGTACATCGGGATGCGGATGGCCGCCGAGCGGTTGTGCATCGAATACACCAGGTTGACCGGCGCTTCGTAGCCGGGGACCAGGCGGCGGTAGCTGTTGGTGGTGGGCGCGCAGAAGGCCAGGATGGCGTCGGCGTGGGCCAGGATGCCGCCGATGTACCACAGCGCTTCCTGGCTCAGGTTGGCGTAGCCGCTGCCGAAGAACAGCGGCT
>CAZDVL010000529.1:0-1817 GCA_964508745.1 uncultured Anaerolineaceae bacterium
TAAGATGCCCCCGCTTGTGAGCCAGCGCTAACGGCAGTATGCTCTAAACAGAGGCAGCATTCACAGGTGACGACGCCATGATCGAACGCTATCACAACGCCGCCGCCGCGCTGGCGCGCTGGCCGGGCGCGGCCCGCGCCGGGGCGCTGGGGTTAGGGGCGGGCCTGGTGTTCCTCAGCGCTTATGCGCTCGCGCCGGAGCCGCTTAAGCTGCTGCTGGCGCTGGCTTATCTGGCGGTGGGCGGCGGCGCGCTGCTGCTGGCCGGACCGGCGCGCACGGCCGCCTGGGACGCGCCCGCGCAGGTCGCCCTGGCGGCGCTGACAGCCCTCGGCCTGCTGTTCGCCGCCGGCTGGTGGCTGGCGCTGGTGGCGCTGGCGCTGCTGCTGACGCTGGTGACGGCGCAGGACTCGGCGCGGCGGGCGGCGCTGCTGGCTGCCGCGCACCTGGCCGCGGCGCTGCTGGCGCTGGCGCTGCGCGGGGGGGAGCTGGCCGCTGAGCAGGCGGCGCTGGCGGTCGGCCTGCTGCTGTTCGGCCAGTTCGCGGTGATCCTGCTGGCGCGGCCCGCGCGCGCGGCGTCCCCGGCTGCCGCGCCCGCCGCTGCCGACAGCCCCGCCGCCGATGCGTTCACGCACCTGGTGATGCACGTCCGCGTCACGGCGGACGGCCTGGCGCGCGCCACGCAGGCCATGAACGACGTGACCGCGCAGCAGTCCACCGGGGCGGCGCAGCAGGTCGAGATCATCGGCGACGCCAACGAGCTGCTGGAGAACTTCCTCAAATCGTCCGAGGAGATCCGCGAGCAGGCGCGCTCCGTCACGCTGATGGCCGGCCACACGGCCCAGTTTTCGGAAAACGGGCAGGCCGCCATCCAGCAGGCGATCGCCGGGATGCGCGACACGCGCGAGCAGGTGGCGGCCATCGCGCAGACGATCATCCGGCTCAGCCAGCTCGCGCGGCGCATTGACGAGATCATCATGTCGGTGAGCGAGATCGCCACCCAGTCGAACCTGCTGGCGCTCAACGCCAGCATCGAGGCGGCGCGCGCCGGCGCGCACGGGCGCGGCTTCGCGGTGGTGGCCGACGAAGTGCGCGCGCTGTCGCAGCAGTCTACCGGGGCGGCGCAGCAGGTGCGCGTCACGCTGGGCGAGATTCAAACCGCCATGCGCGAGACGATCCAGGCGACGCAGGTGGGCCTGCAGGGGGTGGACGCCGGCGTCGCGCTCACGCAGGAGGCCGACCAGGTGATGGTTCACCTGGCGGAGAACGTGGGCGAGTCCTACCGTGCGGTCAAGTCGATCTTCGAGGTCATCCGCCAGCAGATGGAGGACCTGGAGCAGATCGCCATCAAGATTGACATGATTGACCACATCACACAGCAGGGCCTGACCAGCACGCGCATGGTCGAAACCGTGTCGTCGAACCTGACGCACCTCTCGACGGAGCTGCAGGAGGCGATTGAGCAGGACGCGCCGCCGGAGGCCGTCAGCTAAGAGCCGGCAAATTGGGCCAGCCCTGTCTTTAAGCTGCCGGCTGACGACTAAAGACTAACGACTGTTCAGCGCGCGTAGAGCAGCAGGATTTGCAGCACGACGGCGAAGAACACGCCCGACAGCCCCAGCAAAATCCCCATCAGCACGGCCCGGCGCACCAGCCGCCAGCGCTGGCGGCGGTAGGCCTCGGTGCGGCGGCGCGCCCGCGCCCGCTGCTGGATCGCGCGCTGTTCCTGCGCCTCGTAAGCGCGAAGCTGGCGACGCGCCTGCACGTTCAGCGGGTTGATCGCCAGGATGTTCTCCAGGCACACCTTGCGGTCGGCGTCG
>CAZDVL010000530.1:0-1815 GCA_964508745.1 uncultured Anaerolineaceae bacterium
ACGTTGCTGCGTGTTCCCCACCATACTGCCATGAAATCCGGTTTGCCTCCGCGCCCTGGTCCGCCAACGAACTCATTGTACCATCATGCGGGTTGACGGTGACAGCTACGTTGGGGCCAGACCCCCCAATGATGCGCGCTTTTGTCATGTATACGCGGCGGCGCGGCGGCGGTTGCGGCCGGGGGGCGGCCGCTCGCGGCGGCGGGCCAATCAATCCTCAGCGCGCCTTTTGACATGCGCCCGGTAATGGTCGGCGGCCAGAATCGCCTCGTAAGCGCTCCAGAAGATGCGATCTTCCCCCAGGTGCTGGATCACGCCCGCCCGTTCGAGATATGACCGCACCGGCTCAGTGAGTCCGCTGAGGTAAACCCGCCGCCCCTCGCCTTCGAGCCGGTGGATCAGGTTCTCGATGGCGCTGATGCCGGTGGTGTCCAGCAGCGGGACGGTCCGCAGGCTGAGGATAATATCCTCATTCCCGTCAATCTTCTCCAGCACCGTGTTAAACGTGTTGACCGTGCCGAAAAACAGCGGCCCCGTGATGTAGATGACCAGAATACGATCTGCGTCGTACTGCATCTCGTAACCGCCAGCGCGCATCTTTTCGACGGAGACCGGCGCAAACGTCACCTTCGCCCGGCTGCTCTGGAACACGAAAATGAGGGCGGAGAGGCCGATGCCCAGAATGATGGCCTGGGTGAGGTCAAGGGCGACCGTCGCGATCAGGGTGCTGACGAACGCAAACATCGCGCTCTTGAAGCGGCGGCGGAAGATGTCGCGGATTTCGCCCCACTCGTTCATGCGCCAGGCCGTCACCGTCAGCACCCCCGCCAGCGCCGCCAGCGGCACGCGCGAGATAATGGGCGCGAGCGCCAGGACGACCACCAGCAGGGTGACGGAGTGCACCAGACTCACCACCCGCGTGCTGCCGCCGCTTTTGATCGCCACGCTGGTGCGGGCGATGGCCGCCGTCGCCGGAACGCCGCCAAAAAAGGGGATGACGATGTTGCCCAGGCCCTGGGCGATCAATTCCTGCGAGGAATCCATCTTGACCCCAATCATCCGGCCGGCAACCGTGCCGCACAGCAGGCTTTCGATCGCGCCCAGCGCGGCAATTGACAGGGCCGGCATGAACAGCTCGCCGAGATGTTCCCAGGGGATGGCGGCCGGCATCAACCGCTGATCCAGCAGGATGGTCTGCGGAATGCTGCCGATCACGGGCACGTCGAGGTTGAGCGCGACGGCGGCGACCGTCACCGCGATCAACGCCAGCAGCGAGCCGGGGAAGTATGCGCTGAGGCGTTTCGGCCAGAACACCATAATCAGAATCACCAGCGCGCTTAACCCCAGCGCCGCCAGGTTGGGCGTGAAGTCGAGGCGGAAATACTGTGTCAGCTTGAGCAGCGCGTTCTCAGCGCCCTCCGTGTGAACGCCGAGCAGGTTGTCAAGCTGGCCGATAAAGATGATGACGGCAATGCCGCTGGTGAAGCCCGCGATGACCGCCGAGGGGATGAAGTTGATGATCTGCCCCAGCTTAAACACGCCCAGCAGCAGAATTATGAAACCTGCCAGCACACCGGCTGTCCAGACCCCTTCCAGCCCATAGCGGCTGGCGAGAACAATGAGGACCGCCGACATCGCCCCGGTCGGCCCGGAGATCTGATACCCCGCCCCGCCCAGGCCGCCAATCAGAAAGCCGGCGAGAATGGCCGTGACCAACCCGGCGGCGGCGGTGGCGCCCGACGCGACACCAAAGGCCAGCGCCAGCGGCAGCGCGACGGCGGCGACGGTCACGCCGGCCAGCAGGTCGCGCTGGAA
>CAZDVL010000531.1:0-1814 GCA_964508745.1 uncultured Anaerolineaceae bacterium
CGGCCGTCAGCGGACAGGCTGAACACGCGCTGGTCGAGGCCGCCGTCGGTGGTGATGGGCGTTTTGGCGGTGCTGCTGCCGCGCATCACCCAGGCGTTGCCGTTGCTGACGTAGGCCAGCGTCCCGGTGATCGGCACGGGGTCCAGCTCGCCGGTCGGGGCCACATAGATCAGCTCGTCCTGGGGGGCTTCAACCACCACACGGCTGATTTCGGACCGGCCCTGGGCGGCGCCGTCCTCGATCTTGACGCTGTAACAGATTTCCTCGACGCCGTTCCGCCCGGCCTGCGCCAGCAGCTCCTCGCCGGGGCGCAGCCCTTCGTTGAAAACGGGCCGCTGGCGGAAGGGGATTTCCTGGCGCTCGCACTCGGTGCGCTCGCTGACGCGCACAATCGTCACGCGCATTCCGTCGGTGATCTGCGTGTAGAGCGGGGGATCAACGCGATCCTGTTCGCTGATCTCGACTTCAGCGTCGCGCAGAAACTCCGCCACAGTGACCGGCACGCGGTACTCGAACGTAAGCTGGCGGCCATCCGCCACCAGCGACACGAAAAGCGAAGGCGGTTCCTCAGCGGGTGTACAGGCTGCAAACAGCAGCAGCATAAACAGCAGGGCGCAGAACGAACGTGATTTCATAGGCGGGTATCGTAACACACAGCAGGGCGGCAGACTACAGCAGACCCGGAGCGGCCGCCGTTGTGGCGGCCCCTCCGGGTGGAAAACCCGACGCAAGTCAGGGTTGAGCGTCTGGATAGACGCGGGCGCGCAGCAGGTCCAGAATGGTCAGGATGTCGCGGTTGCGCGCGTTGATGCCGAAGCCGTTCACGGACTCAGGGGTGAGGTCGCCTGGCCCGGCCGGGGCGCTGGTGGGCGTAACGCCGTCGCCAAAGAGGCCGCTGCCCGGCAGGTCGTTGTAGCGCCGCCACAGGTTGTAGACCGGCACAGTCGTGCTGTTGCGCTGGGCGACGGCCTGCGCCGTCTCGATGATGGCCGTGTTCACGGCGTCAGCCGCCGCCGGGTTGGCGGGCGTCGGCTGAACCGTGCTGACCACCGGGATGACGCCGCCGTTCAGCAGCGTCTGGATGGCGGTATCCAGCGCAGCGCGGAAGGCGGACAGGTCGCCGTCGAACACGTTGTTGAGGCCGACGCTGACCAGCATGACGCCCGGCTGGAGCATACGGATTTCGCAGTCCAGCGGCGTTTCACCGGGGCTGCACACGGTCACATCGGCCCGCGCGGGGTCGAGAAGGTCCTCGACGCGCCAACCGGCGCGGGCGGCAGCGCCCACATAGTCAAAGCTGCCGCGCCCGCCGCCGACATCCAGCAGGTTGTGCCAGTCCACCACAGACTGGAACGCCGGGTCAGAGAGGATCAGGCCGGGGTCGGCGAAAGGTGTCAGGTAGCCGGGCTGCACCGCCAGATCGTCGCCGGCCCTGGCAAAGACAGCCGCGCGCCGGCCCTGCGCCAGCCCGCGCTCGTAGATCGCGCGCAGGTTAGCCTGGGCGGCGGGCGAGTCAAGATCGGGGAGGATCGGCGTCTGCAGCGCGATGCCCGGCCCAGGCGGGACCGGCGCGCTGACGGCGACGGTCTGGTCGGCGCTGGCGGTGCGGCCGTCCGTGCCGGTGACGGTCAGCGTGACGCTGTAGTCGCCGGGGTTGAGGAAGGTGTAGCTGGCGGAGGGGCCGGCGGCTGTGCCGCCGTCGCTGAAGGTCCAGGCGTAGGCGGCCAGGTTGGGGGCCTGGACAGCCTCAAGCTGAACGGTCAGCGGGGCCTCGCCGCCGGGCGGGTTGATCGTGAAGGCGGCCTCAGGCGCCG
>CAZDVL010000532.1:0-1809 GCA_964508745.1 uncultured Anaerolineaceae bacterium
ACCAGCCAGAAGGGGCCTTTCTTGCCCTCCATGTGCTGAATCTGGTCGGCGCGCAGCAGCGCGTTGTTGATGCGCCGCACCAGGTTCGGGCCGCTGTCCACCGGGTAGAGGCTCTGGTCAGGGTAGGTGTGCAGGGCGCTGTTGTTGTCGCCGGCGATCTGCCAGCCGCTGACGTAGATCGCCTTCAGCCCGGCGGCGACCATCTGCACGGCCTGCGTGCCGGTGAGCGCGCCCATCGTGTTGACATACGACTCGCGGTTGAGCAGGTCCCACAACTGCTCCGCGCCCATGCGCGCCAGCGAGTATTCGATGTGCACCGAGCCGCGCAGGCGCACCACTTCGTCGGCGCTGTAGTCGCGCTGGATGCCTTTCCAGCGCGGGCGGGTGTTCCATTCCATCGTGATCTGTTCGGGGTTTCTCATGCGCTGCATCTGTGTTCGTCCTTTTGGTTCGTCACGGATACGTGTGCTTGCTGTGGGTAGAAACGGGCCGTTACAGCCGCTCGTAGGCCGGCAGCGTCAGAAACTCGGTGAACTGCGGCTGGCGGATCATCTCGTCGAACAGGTCACGGGCCGCGCCGAAGCGCCCGCCCGCGAAGCGTTCCGCGCCCACCTCCGCGCGGATAGCGTCCATTTCCTGCGCCAGAAACTGCCCGAACAGGTCGGCGGTGAAGGTGCGCCCATCGTCGAGCCGCGCGCCGTGCCGCAGCCACTGCCACACCTGCGCCCGGCTGATTTCGGCCGTCGCCGCGTCCTCCATCAGGTTGTAGAGGGGCACACAGCCGTTGCCGCCCAGCCACGACTCAAGGTACTGGATACCGACCTTGAGATTCCAGCGGATGCCGTGCTCGGTGATCGTGCCGCCGCTGGGCGTCAGCAGGTCGGCGGCGGTCACGTGCACGTCCTCGCGCTGGCGCTCGATCTGGTGCGGCTGCGGCATGTGCTCGTCAAAGACCGCCGTTGCGATGGGCACCAGCCCTGGGTGCGCCACCCAGGTGCCGTCGTGGCCGTCGCGCACCTCGCGCAGCTTGTCCTGGCGCACCTTTTCGAGCGCGGCCTCGCTGGCCGCCGGGTCGTTCTTGATGGGAATCTGCGCCGCCATGCCGCCCATCGCGTGCGCGCCGCGCCGGTGGCAGACCTTAATCACGTGCAGCGTGTAGTTGTGCATGAAGGGCACGGTCATCGTCACCTGGGCGCGGTCGGGCAGCAGGCGGTCCGGGTAACTGCGGAACTTCTTGATGTAGCTGAAGATGTAGTCCCAGCGCCCACAGTTCAGGCCGGCGGAGTGTTCGCGCAGCTCGTAGAGGATTTCCTCAGCCTCGAACGTCGCCAGGATGGTTTCGATCAGCACGGTGGCGCGGATCGTGCCGCGCGGGATGCCCAGCGTGTCCTGCGCCAGCACGAACACGTCGTTCCACAGGCGCGCCTCGTGGTGGCTTTCCAGCTTCGGCAGGTAGAAGTACGGGCCGCTGCCGCGCGCGATCAGCTCGCGGGCGTTGTGGAAGAAGTACAGGCCGAAGTCGAACAGGCCGCCGGGGACGGGCCGGCCGTCCACGATGAAGTGCTTCTCGTCCAGGTGCCAGCCGCGCGGGCGCACCATCAGCGTGGCGACGCGGTCGTTCAGCCGGTAGTGCTTGCCCTCCGGGCTGGTGAATGTGATCGTGCGGCGGATGGCGTCGCGCAGGTTGATGTGCCCCTCGATCATGTTGTCCCACGTCGGCGCGTTGGCGTCCTCAAAGTCCGCCATGAACACGCGCGCGCCGCTGTTGAGCGCGTTAATGACCATCTTGCGGTCGGTCGGGCCGGTGAT
>CAZDVL010000533.1:0-1805 GCA_964508745.1 uncultured Anaerolineaceae bacterium
TGAGAATGCCGTGCAGCAGTTGTTCGGGGCGCGGCGGGCAGCCGGCCACGTACACAGCCACCGGGACAATTTCGTCCACGCCCTGAACGACGGCGTAGTTGTTGTAGACACCGCCGCACGAGGCGCAGTCGCCCATCGCGATGACCCATTTCGGGTCCGCCATCTGGTCGTAAAGCTGGCGCACCACCGGGGCCATCTTGCGCGTGACGCGCCCCGAAACAATCAGCAGGTCCGCCTGGCGCGGGGTGGCGCGGTTCAGCTCCATACCGAAGCGCGCCAGGTCATAGTTGGAGGCCTGGGTCGCCATATACTCGATGGCACAGCACGCCAGCCCAAACAGCAGCGGCCACATCGCGCCGGTGCGCCCCCAGTTGACAGCGGTGTCGAGCGTCGTGGCGACAACGCCCACGTTGCCCAGCTTCGACGTTACTCCCATTCCAGCGCTCCTGACTTCCACTCATAAAATAAGCCGACGGTCAGCACAAGGGCGAACACGCCCATCGTCACCAGGCCGTAGACGCCCAGCTCGCGCAGCACCACGGCCCAGGGCAGGAAAAAGACGACTTCGATGTCGAACAGGATGAACAGCACCGCCACCAGGTAGAATTTGATCGGCAGCCGGCGCATCGCCGGGCCGATGGGCTTCATGCCGCTTTCGTAGGGCGCGGTCTTGCGGAAGGTGGGGTTGAACGGCCCCAGCAGGCGCGAGAGAAAGATAATCAGCAGCGAGACACCAGTGGCAATAATCAGCAGCGCCCCCACCGGCGCGAAAGTTTCAAATGCCATGAGTCACCCTCGATGATTTGTTACGATTCACACAAATAAGCAAACCTAGATTAGCATAACTGCGCGACACCGTCAAATATACCGTGTTTGCGCGCTTTTGCCAGCAGACAGGGGCTTCTGGACCAGGGGAAATGGCGCGCCGTGCGCCGCGCCGCCGCGCTTCAGGCCTCGTTCGCCAGGGTGAACACGCTGTCAGCGATGGCCGGGTTGCTGGCGACGCGCACCGGCTGCACCTCATAGTGCGGCTCGTCGTCCCAGAAAGCGCCGATTTTGCAGGGGAGCATCACGCCGTCAACCGGCCGCTGGTCGGCGGACAGGCGCAGGTTGAAAAGCTGGGTCAGGCCCGCGTCCGGGTTGAAGCAGGCCACGTCCACCCGCTCCAGGCCGTACCCCGGCAGCAGGCGCAGCCGCACCGCGTCGTTGATGAGCGTGTTGGCGGCCTCAAAACAGTGGTCGTCGGCCTGCGTGAGGCGGACGAAGTGTTCGCCCAGCGGGGTGAGGAACAGGGCCGCCAGCGCCCACAGCCGGCTCTGGGCCGACCGCACCAGGTTCTGATCCTCGACGATGGCCGGCGTGTCGCCGCTGCGCAGGCGGCGGTAAACCGTGCCGTCGAACGTGTCAACGCCGCGCTGCACCGCGATGCCCGCTGGCCGCGCGATAAAATCCCAGCGCATGGCCGACGGAAAGCGAAAGCGCGCCTGAATCTCCAGCGGAATCCAGGCCTTAAGCGGGCCGATCTGCGTGCGAACGCGCCCGCGCATGTCGAGTTCCAGGCTCTCGATAACCGGCGGGGACGCGCCGTAGCGCGCTTCGATGGCGCGGCGCAGCAGGTCTTTCGCCTGAGGATCGCCCTGGGCAAGCAGCAGGACCGGCACTAAAACCCCCGGTTCAAAATAAATCCATTACTAAGCACTTAAGTGTACCACGAAAAGCCGGCCCGCCGCAACCACCCCCGGGCCGCGCGGCAGGGCAAACGCATCAAAAGTATCACGCAGTCTAATGATGTTCGATCAATGTCA
>CAZDVL010000534.1:0-1803 GCA_964508745.1 uncultured Anaerolineaceae bacterium
GTCCGGCAGCGCGCTGGCCGCCGACGCATCAATCTCGCCCAGCCAGTCGGGGGCTTCGGTCGCCAGCCGCCGCTTGACGATGCGCCCGTAATCCAGCTCAGGCAGGGTAAAGGCGGTGTCGGGCGCGGGGCCACCCTGCGCGACCTGGTAGGCGGCATAGGGGTCCAGCGCCTCGATGCGGCCAACGTAGCGCTGCGCGTCGGACGGGCGCTTTTCGCCCAGCCAGAAGCGCGCCATGATCTGGTTCGCCTCCAGGCAGTCGGGCGCGGCCTCCAGCACGTCGAGGGCAGTTTCGGCGCCCTCCACGCTCTGGCCGCCGTCCCACAGGGCGCGCGCCAGCAGCAGGCGCAGATCAACGCGCTGGGGCGCGTCGGCCAGGGCCTCGCGCAGCGTCCTGGCGGCTTCGTCGTGCAGCCCGCCGGCGAGGTGCTGGCGCGCGACCGCGCCGGCGGTAAGCTGGAGGCGGGGCTGGTCCACGCCGCGATGCTCGCGGTACAGCTCGCGCAGGGCCTGCTGGTGCGCGAGGTTGGCGGTGTCCTGCTCGTAGACGCGCTCCAGATGCCAGATGGCCTCGTCGTGGCGGCCGGCCTGGCGATAAATGGCCGCCAGGCTGGTGTGCGCCGTGCTGTCGTCAGGGTAGACGCTCAGCAGGCGGCGAAACACCTCCGCCGCCTCTGCGGGGCTGCCGCTGGCCAGCAGCGCCCGGCCCAGGTAACGGTAGGTGCGGGCGCTGCGCGGGAAATACTGGAGGATGTGGCGGCAGTGATGGATGGTTTCATCCACCTGGTTAGCCCGGAGCAGCGCTTCCAGTTTGTCGTGGTACTCGTTAAGGCTGATTTCCGCCATAGTTACCCCTGAGTCGACTGTGCCCGTGTGCAGGACGGACTGGTGAGCGGCTCTCTGGTACGATTATAACATAACACGAAACAAGCTACTTGCAGCGCGCATTACGCCTGCCCTGGCGCGGGACGCTGGCGGGCTGCCTGCATCAACTATAAACTATCTCACTGTTCTGCTCAAGCGCACAAGCGGTACTGTCGTATGTTGAAATGGACAATTTTCTTAGCGGCTGGGTTGCTGCTGCTGGCGGGCGGCGGCCGCGCCCAGGACGCCGCGCCGCCGACGCTGGACGACTTCTGGGAGGGGCGCGCCGGGTGGGTTCTGGAGGCGCGCGACGTGGGCCTGCCGGTTGGCGAGAGCGACACCGTTTACCTGGGCGGCGGCCTGTTTCGCTCGTACCTGCACGCCAGCGACCAGTCGGCGGGCATCGTGGACCAGTGCGGCGAGCCGGCGGCGTTCCCCGGCTGCCTGACTATCTGGGAGAGCGCCGACGGCGGCCTGAGCTTCGCGCCGGCGGCGCCGCTGTGCCTGCTGCCGTGCGCGGCCTGCCCCTGCACCGATGAGCGTGACCACATCAGCGCACAGCAGTACCCGCGCGTGGCCTTCGCCGCTGACGGCGCCTACCTGGTGTATGAGTGGCACGCGCAGACCGTGCTGCGCCGTTCAGCGGACGGCGTGGTGTGGTCGGACTGGTCATTTCTGCGCACGCCGGGCGGCACCTGGCCGAGTTCGTTCGCGCCGTGTTCGGACATCGAGCGCATCGGCCCGCACCCGAACATCCGGGGCGAGGTTCACGACTGCCTGGTGGGCGCGCCGCCGGGGCTGTTCGTTGAGGGCGACACGCTGTACGTGTTCGTGGCGGCAGGCTCTGCGCCGGGGCATATGCGCTGTTATAAAGGCGACCGTCACGGCCCGCTGGACGCGCTGCGGCTGTGCGACCACGACCCGCTGTTCAGCGGCGCG
>CAZDVL010000535.1:0-1799 GCA_964508745.1 uncultured Anaerolineaceae bacterium
CACATCAGCGTCAGCGAGCAGCCCTCCATGTTGAGCGACGTGGCGAACTCGCCGACCAGCGGCTGGTAGGCGTCAATGCCCGCCGCCGCCAGCAGGCGGTCAATGTCCTTGTAGAGCACAAACAGTTCCTCATACTTGGTCGCGCCCAGGCCGTTGACCAGCACGGCCGCGTGGCTGCCGGCGTTGGGCGGCGCGGCGGCCAGCACGCGCTCAACCATCAGCCGGGCGATCTCGGCGGCGGGCAGCAGCTCGACCGTCTCGATGCCGGGTTCGCCGTGCAGGCCCAGCCCCAGCTCCATCTTGTTCGGCGCGACGGTGAACAGCGGCTGCCCCTGGCCGGGGATCGTGCAGCCGGCGAAGGCGACGCCGAACGTGCGCGTCAGGCTGTTGGCGCGCTGCGCCAGCGCCTCGACCGTGTCCAGGTCGTCGCCGCGCCAGGCGCTGGCCCCGGCGACCTTGAACACGTGGAAGTCCCCGGCGATGCCGCGCCGTTCCTCGATGATGTCGGACGAGGCCACGTCGTCGGTCACCAGCACCTGGCGCACGTCAATGCCCTCCAGCTCGGCGCGCATCTCGGCCATGCCGAAGTTCATCACGTCGCCGCTGTAGTGGCCGTAGGAATAGAGGACGCCCGCGCCGGTGTCCAGCGCCTTAGTGCAGCGGTAGACCTGCTCGCCCGACGGGCTGGTGAAAATGTCGCCGATCACCGCGCCGGTGGCGAAGCCGGGGCCGACCATGCCGCAGAAGGCCGGGTAGTGGCCGCTGCCGCCGCCGATCAGCACCGACACCTTGCCCTTGACCGGGCCGCCAGCCAGCATCACGCCGGAGGCGTCCGGGATGCGCTGGAGGTAGCGGCCGTAGGCCGCGACGAAGCCGTCAATCATTTCGTCCTTGAATACGGTGGGGTCATTAAAGATTTTGGTCACAGTGGCACGCTCTTTGAGTGCAGCCGCAGAGACCTGTGTTTATACCGCGCGCGCCGCCGCCGGTCAACAGACCGCGCCGGGCGGTTGTGCGATTTGCGCCGGGCGTGTACATTTGTACGCAGACACAGTGTGCGCGGAGGGCGGCGCTATGCAGGTGCGCTTTGACGGGCGCGTGGTCGTTGTGACCGGGGCCAGCGGCGGCATCGGCGCGGCGCTGGCGCGCGCCTTTGGCGCGGCGGGCGGGCGCGTGGCCGTCCACTACCGCACGCAGCGCGGCGCGGCGGAGGCGGTCGCGGCGGACATCGCGGCGGCGGGCGGCGCGGCGTTCATCGTCCAGGCGGACCTGAGCGACGCGGCGGAAACGGCGGCCTTCGGCGCGGCGCTGGCGGCGCGCTTCGGCCGCGTGGATGTGCTGGTCAACAACGCCGGCGACATGTACGCGCGCCGCCCAATCGCCGACACGTCCGACGAGCACTACGCGCGCATCATGGACGCCAACGTCGCCTCGCTCTTTCGCGTCTGCCGCTGGGCCATCCCGCTGATGCGGGCGCAGGGCGGGGGGAGCATCGTCAACATGTCCTCGATCTCGGCGCGGCGCGGCGGCGGCGGCGGCTCGGTGCTCTACGGGGCCAGCAAGGCGGCGGTGAGCGCCTTCACGCGCGGCCTGGCGCTGGAGCTGGCGGGCGACGGCATCCGCGTGAACGCCGTCGCGCCGGGGCTGATCCTCACGCCGCTGCACGACAGGTACACGCCGCCGGCGCGCCTGCAGGCCGGCGTCGCGCAGATTCCGCTGCGCCGCGCCGGGACCCCGGCGGACTGTGTGGGGGCGGTCTTTTTCCTGGCCTCCGACGCCATGAGCGCCTACGTCACCGG
>CAZDVL010000536.1:0-1798 GCA_964508745.1 uncultured Anaerolineaceae bacterium
GTGGTGAACAAGCAGCGCGAGGTGATCTATAAGCAGCGCCAGGAAGTGCTGGAGGGCGCCGACCTGCGCGAGCAGTACATCGAGGACATCGAGGGCGCCGTGGTGGAGATGCTCGACGAGCAGCTTCCAGAGGGCGGCGACTCCGACACCTGGGACGTGGACACGCTCTACCGCCAGTTGTTTACGATCTTCCCGGTCCCGGCCAGCGTCACGCCCGAAACGCTGGACGGCCAGCCGGTCGAGCAGCTTGAGGAGCTGCTGGTCGCGGCGGTGCAGGAGGCGTATGAGCGCAAGGCGGCCGACCTGGGGCCGGAGATCATGCCGCGCGCCGAGAAGCTGGTCATGCTCAACGCGATTGACCAGTACTGGCGGCGCCACCTGACGGACCTCGACATCCTGCGCGAGGGCATCGGCCTGATGGCGATCGCCCAGCGCGACCCGCTGGTGGAGTACAAGCGCAGCGCCTTCGAGATGTGGCGCGGTTTGCAGGGGGAGATCAAACGGCAGGCCGCGCGCGACATCTTTCGCGTGCAGGTGAACGTGGCCCAGCCGCAGCCGCGCCGCGTGCAGGCGGTGCGCCCGCAGGTCACGGCCAGCGTGGGCGGCACGGCGGTCTCGAAGCCAGAGCCGGCGCGCAAGACGGCCAAAGAGCGCCTGGGGCGCAACGACCCGTGCTGGTGCGGCAGCGGCAAGAAGTACAAGAACTGCCACCTGCGCCAGGACCGCCAGGAGGCCAGCTAAGCACCGCGCCGCGCCGGGGTAAACGCGGCACTTGCATACACACTGAGCAGGACAACGCACTCATGACGCCTGTGAACACGACATCGAGAATGATGGACGACATGGATCCGCTGCTGCTTGAGTTCATCCAGTCCAGGGTGAATTCGTTCATCAAGTGGGACCTGGTGCGCTTTTTCCACGAC
Organism: uncultured Anaerolineaceae bacterium; assembly: GCA_964508745.1. GTDB lineage: Bacteria > Chloroflexota > Anaerolineae > Aggregatilineales > Phototrophicaceae > DAOTWC01. Next base: position 924 of record CAZDVL010000536.1, read on the forward strand.
AACCCGCACGCGGCCGACACGGCGGACAGCATCGCGCGCTATATCGGGCGCGACGCGCGCACCATCGAGTCCGAGCTGAAGGGCCTGGTGCGCGTGGGCGTGCTGCAGCAGAACCGGGTGTCGGGCGTTTACGTGTACGCGCTCACCAACGACCGCAGCGTGCGCGACCTGGTGAGCAGCTTTGTGGCGGCCTGCAGTGACCGCCAGTTCCGGGTGAAGGCCATCTACCAGGTCATTCGTGCCATGCGCTGAACGGACTGCCGGGCTGTGAACGCCGTCACGCCTAACCAGATACTGACGCTGTACACGTGGTTTCCGCTGGCGACGCTGCTGATGTTTATGCTGCTGATCGCCCGCTTTTACCAGCGCTTCTCCGGCGAGCGCACCTGCTACCAACTGTACCTGCTGCCGCTGGTGCTTTACGGCCTGGCGACGGTGCGCTATGCCAGCGTCAACGAAATGGCGGGCGACCCGCTGGGGGACGCGCTGGCGGGGGCGGGCGGCGCGGCGCTGCTGGCGCTCAGCCTGCTGCTGGCGTGGACGATGCTGGCGCGGCGGGGCAGGCCGCGATGACCGCCGCGATCGGCCTGCTGGGGCCGCTGGGCGTGGTCGTCATGCTGCTGGTGCTGGCGCTGCTCAGCCGGCGCATGGGGCGCGTCACGCGCGTGGCGCCGTACTACGCCGGCTTTTTCGCGGCGGCGGCGCTGGTGGCCGCCGGGCTGGTGGCGCGCGCGCTGGGCGCGGGCGCTGCGGCCGACGCCACCGCCGCGCTGCTGCTGCACACCGGCCTGCCGGCGCTGGGCGTGACGCTGGGGCTGCTGACGGCCTGGCGTTACTGGAGCTGGCTGCTGGCGGAGCGGGGCTGAACGGAACAC
>CAZDVL010000537.1:0-1795 GCA_964508745.1 uncultured Anaerolineaceae bacterium
ATCGCCGCCGCGCGCGGCGACATCATCGCCGTGACCGACGCCGGCGTCACGCTGGACCCGGCGTGGCTGGAGCACCTGACGCGCCCGCTGCTGGACGAGCCGCAGACGCAGGTCGCCAGCGGCTTCTTCCAGGCGGACCCGCACACCGTGTTCGAGGCGGCGATGGGCGCGACGGTGCTGCCCCTGGCCGGCGAAGTGAAGCCGGCGGCGTTCCTGCCCAGCAGCCGCAGCGTGGCCTTCCGCAAGGCGGCCTGGGAACAGGCGGGCGGCTATCCTGAGTGGCTGGATTACTGTGAGGACCTGGTGTTCGACCTGCGGCTGAAACGCTGCTGTGGGCCGTTCGCCTTCGCGCCGGGCGCGCTGGTTTACTTTCGTCCGCGCGGCTCGCTGCGCGCCTTCTTCAAACAGTACTACCTGTACGCGCGCGGCGACGGCAAGGCGGACCTGTGGCGCCGGCGCCACCTGGCGCGCTACATCACGTACCTGGCCGTTGTCCCGGCCATCTTCGCGCTCGGCCTGCTGGTGGACACTTACCTGTGGGGGCTGTACGCGCTGGGCGCGGCCTATTACCTGTACCAGCCGTACCGCCGCCTGCCGTTGATGCTGCGCCTGGCGCCGCGCACGAACCCGGCGGGCTGGGCCTATGCCGCGCTGCTGATCCCCGTTATCCGCGCGGTGGGCGATGTCGCCAAGATGCTCGGCTACCCGGCGGGGCTGCGCTGGCGGCGCGCGCACCGGCCGCCGGACTGGCGCCGCTGAGTTCTGCCGCCGGCGCAAAACGCACTATAATAGGACAGCAGGAAAGGGGTTGACCGGTGGCAGGCATCAGCAGCATCAACCTTAAAGTTCTGGTGATGGACACGGACTTCTACGCGCTCCAGGCGGTCAACAGCTATCTGGCCTGGGACCGCCGCACGCGCGTGACCGGCCTCTCGGAGAGCGTGGAGGAGATGTGGGCCTACCTTGACAAAACGTCGCTGGCCGAGCAGCCGAACATCGTGCTGCTGGACGCCGACCACCTCGGCGGGCCGGACGCGCTGGCCGACACCGTCGCCCGGCTGCTGCTGCGCGTCGAGGGCGTGCGCGCGCTGTGCCTGGCGCAGGTCGCGGACGCGCGGCTGGTGGAGGCGGCAGCGCGCGCCGGGGCCAGCGGTTTCCTGCTCAAGCAGGACGTGCGGCTGCAAATTGCCTGGGCCATCGTCTACAGCCTGGACCACGACTTTATCGTGACCAGCGGCATCCAGCGGGCGGCGAAGGACGTGCTCAGCCACCGCGTGGCGCACGCAAAACTGCTGCCAGAGAAGCGCGAGTACCCCGAACTGACGGGGCGCATCCGCCAGGCGATCAAGCTGTGCGTGGTCGAGGGGATGCCCGCGTACCTGGCCGCCGACGAGATGGGCATCAGCCTGCACACCATTCGCGGCTACATCAAAGAGGGCTACCGCATCATGGAAGCCTACGATGAGACCGATTACCCGGTGGACATGACGCCGCAGGAGCGCGCGTTTATGCGCTTCACCGCCTTTGCCAGTGAGAAGGACGCGCCGCCCCGCAAAGGCGGCGGCTGACACGCCCGCCCGCGCCGGCTAAAAAAACGCCCCCGCCCGGAAACACCGGACGGGGGCGTTGCAGTTCACGCGCAGGCTCAGCAGCTGCCTTTCAGCAAACGATAGGTGTGCCGGCCCGTGTTATCGTCATTGGTCGTCTCTGGAATCTGGTTGTTCGGGTCTATGGTCAGCTCCAGCCGGTGTTCTTCCTCGAAGAAGGTGCTTTCGGTGAAGGGGATCGGGCCGAC
>CAZDVL010000538.1:0-1794 GCA_964508745.1 uncultured Anaerolineaceae bacterium
ATCCTCGACACGCTGGTGATCCGCACCTTCAGCTACAACCTCGCCAGCCAGACCGGCGAGGGCAGCATCAGCTATATGGACCTGGCGACCACGCTGATCCAGTTTCCGCAGGGGCTGATCGCCACCGCCATCAGCATCGCCATCCTGCCGACGCTGGCGCGCCAGGCGGTGCTGGTCACCGAGGCGGGCCGGGCGGCCTTCCGCAACACGCTCGGCCTGGGGCTGCGGCTGGCCATCACGCTGATTCTGCCGGCCGCCGCCGGGCTGTTCGTGCTCGCCGGGCCGATCGTCGCGCTGCTGTTTGAGCACGGCGCGTTCACCGCCGCCGACACCAGCATCACCGCGCTGGCGCTGCGGCTGTACCTGTTCGGCCTGCCGTTCGCCGCGCTCGACCTGCTGCTGGTCTACGCCTTCTACGCCCGCCAGGACACGCTGACGCCGGCGCTGGTCGGCCTGTTCAGCCTGACGGTGTACATGGTCGCGGCGCTGGCGCTGTTCAGCCGCTATGGGCTGTTCAGCCTGATGATCGCCGACAGCGTTAAGCACGGCGTGCACGCGCTGGTGTCGGCTTATCTGCTGCAGCGGCGGCTCAACGGCTTCGGCGGCCAGCGGCTGCTGCTGACCATCGCCAGGGCCGGGCTGGCTGCGCTGGCGATGGGCGGCGCGATCGCGCTGGCGCTGCCGCCGCTGACGCGCTGGCTGGGCGCGCGCGGCGCGCTGGCCGAGCTGGCGCTGGTGACGGTCAGCGGCGTGATGGGCGTGGGCATCTACCTGCTGCTGGCGGCGCTGCTGCGCCTGGAGGAACTGCGCTGGCTGACGGAGATGGTGCGCCAGCGCCTGCGCCGCGCAGCATAAGCCCCCAGCCGCGCGGGCGCTTAACCGGTCATGAGAACTCGTTTAGCGTTTCAACCGCTGGCCCCCAGGTCGTGTTAGTATGGGCAGTGGTGTGCGCCCGGCGCTGGCCGCTGGCTGCCGGGCGCGCCTTTCGCAGTCAGAGTTGTAATGGCGACCTACCCCATGATCCTCAAGCTGGCCCTGCTGCTGGCGCTCACCCTCACGGCATGCCAGGCGCTGCCTGACCTTCCACCGACCGGCGATTCAGCGGACGCGCTGCCCGTCACGGCGCTGACCACCTCGGCGCAGGGCGGCTGGATCGCGTATGAGAACGGCGGCATCACCCTCAAAATCAAAGTCCCGGACGGCTGGCAGTGCTACAACACCGCCGGCGGCATCGTGCTGACCGAACACATCGGCACCGCCGCGACTGCCGGCCACCTCCAGGGCATCCTGGTGTACATCTTCATGCCGCCGATGGACGGTTTCGAGCTGCCCAGCACCGGCGGCGTGAACGTGGCCTGGGCCGTGCTCAGGCAGGTGATCAGCAACCCCGACTACGTGGGCCGCGCGCTGGTGAGCGAGCCGCAGGCCTTCGACTGGGATCACCACGACGCCGCCTATTACCTGCTCAACAGCCGCGACGGCACGCTCACGCTGCTGCTGGCGATGAGCCTGGCGCCGGGCCGGCTGATGGTCGCCCACATCAGCGTCCCTGAAAGCCACGGCGGCCGCGTCCGCCCGCTGCTGCCGGGCCTGCTGCAGTCGCTGACGGTCAACGACGTGCCCATCAGCGCCGACGCGCTGCGCCACCTGCCAGACCCGCTGCCGTTCCCCACCGACGAAGCCAGCGCCGGCTGAGGCCGCGCGGCGCGCGGCTTTGTGCCGGTACGTTTCAATCCCGCGGCAGTTCAGCCCTCATCTCCCTGACGTAACAGGGGTAGGTATTCAATTCCACAC
>CAZDVL010000539.1:0-1789 GCA_964508745.1 uncultured Anaerolineaceae bacterium
AGCAGGCGCGAGGTGTTCAGCACCAGCTCGACCGTGTTCTTGAAGCCCCGGTCCAGCGGCCCCACCGGGTAGGCCAGGGCGTCGTCGAAGTCAAGCTCGACGCTGGCGAGCGTCCGCGTGCCCAGCTTGTCCTTCAGGCGGCGGATGGCGAAGCCGTTCACGCGGCCGTCGGGCAGGCGGCGCGGGACCAGAAACAGGCCCAGGCCGCGCGTGCCCGCTGGCGCGCCCTCTGGGCGGGCCGTCATGAGGAACTGGTCAGCGTTGACGTTGGAGCAGAACCACTTCTCGCCGCTGATGCGCCAGGTCCCGCCGCTGGCGGGGCGCGCCGTCACGGCGTTGGCGCCGACATCGCTGCCGCCCTGCACTTCGGTGAGGAACTGCGCGCCGTGCTGCATGTTGTCGTAGGCGCGGCGCAGCAGCGGCGGCAGAAACTGCTCACGAATTTCCGGCGCGGCGGCCTGCTGCAGCGCGCGGATCAGCCCGGAGGTGCAGGCCAGCGCGCACAGGTGGCCGCCTTCGCCGTTGTGCGCCAGCAGGTAGTACAGCCCCATCTGTTCCACCACGCGCCCTGGCTGGCCCTGCAGCGCCAGCACGCCTGAGCGCCAGATCAGCTCGCCGGCGCGGTCGTGGTTGGGGTGAAAGACGATGCTCTCGGCGCGCTCGCCGATGCCCGTCCAGCGTTCGAGGCGCGGGTGGTTGCCGATCTGATCCTCAACGCGGGCGTCGGCGTCCAGCAGCGTGGCGGCCTCCGCGCCCAGGTTGACCAGGTTCGGCTGGGCGGCGTCGTAGGCGCCGTTGCCCAGGTAATGCCGCAGCACATGCTGTAGATTGGCGTCGGCGGTGTAGAAGTTGTCCGGTTTGCTGTCTTCCCAGGCGCGCAGCGCGCTGCGGCCTTTAGCAATGTTGTCCATTACGTGTCCAGCCTCGCAGCCATAATCGAATGACGATTCGATTATAGCACGAGTGCCGGCGCTTGCCCGCTTATTCGCCGGCGTCCAGCAGGTAGCGCGCGATCAGGTGCGACGTGTGCTGGAGCGCGTCGCGGTGCGTGCGCTCGTAGGCGTGCGAAGCGTCCACGCCAGGGCCGACCAGTCCGACGCGCGCGCCGCCGCCGGCGCGCCAGTAAGCTGTGCCGTCGGACGAATAGTTGATGTAGATGTCGGGCTTAAAGGCGATGCTGTGCGCCGCCGCCAGCCGCCGCAGCCTGCTGCTCATGGCGTGATCGTAGGGGCCGCCGCCGTCCCGGACGCAGATGCTCACCGAAAATTCGTCGCTGTTCTGGTCCTGGCCCAGGGCGCCCATGTCCACCACCAGCAGTTCCGCCAGCTCGTAGGGCCAGCCCGCGTAGCCGCCGTGCCCGACTTCTTCGTAATTGGCGATCAGCACCGCCGTGTCCTGGGCCGGCTGCTGCCCGGCGCTGTAGAGCGCGCGCAGCGCGGCGTAGATGCAGGCGATGCCGGCCTTGTTGTCCAGGAAGCGCCCCCGGATAAAGCCGCTGGCGCTGGTTTCAACGCGCGGGTCCACGAACACGAAGTCGCCCACTTCAATGCCCAGGGCGCGCGTCTCAGCGGCGCTGGCGGTGCGCTCGTCCAGGCGGATTTCCATCGTGCTGGCGCTGCGTTCGCTGCGCTGAATGGCGGCGTTCACGTGTACGCTGGGGTTTTCCGGCAGGAGCGTGCCGCGAAAACGGCGGTCGTCGAAGGTGCGCACGGTGACGCCTTCCATCTCGACGCTGCCCCACATGATGCCGCCCAGCGGCACCACTTTCAGCCGGCCGTCCGGCTTGATG
>CAZDVL010000540.1:0-1788 GCA_964508745.1 uncultured Anaerolineaceae bacterium
CCGCCCCGCATCCACTGTGACCCGCTGCGCGCACAGATACGGCGCGGCGGCCAGCGCGGCGGCGTCGGGCGGGGCGCCGGCGCGCCACAGGCCGTTCACCTGGGCGTCGGCGGCGGCCAGCAGCGCCAGCGCGGGCACGTCGGCGTCTTCAGGGCCGGCGAAGGTTTCCGGGTAGGCGAAGCCGGGGCTGCTGGCGCGCGCCAGGGCGCGCATGACATCGCGGCCATAGTCGGTCAGGCGGCGGCACCAGAACTCGCCCACGTGGCCCACCGGCGGCGCGGACTGCTCCACCACCAGCCGGACCTCTTTCAGCAGCACCTGGACATACGGCGGCGTGCCGGGCGCAGCGGGCTGCGCAGCAGCGGTAACAGTGCGCTCCACATAGGGGGCGGCCATGTTCGGCGGCCTTTCACACACTCTTTTTATAAGCGAAATTTGTTATTATTATAGCGCGGATTCGCCGCCCGTTAACAGGAATTTGCGATGCTGATTACGCCCCCCGCGCCCGCCGCGCTGCGCCCGCTGCGCATCGGCGGCCTGGTGATTGACCCGCCGCTGACGCTGGCCCCGATGGCCGGGCAGACCAACTACGCCTTCCGCACCCTGTGCCGCGAGCTGGGCGGCTGCGGCCTGGTGTGCACCGAACTCATCAGCAGCCAGGCGCTGCAGATCGACGGCGCGCCGCGCGCGCGCACCGTCCAGCGCTTCGACTGGCGCGCGGACGAAAGCCCGTTCGCGGTGCAGCTTTTCGGCAGCGACCCGCGGGCGATGGCCGCGGCCGCGCGCCTGGTGGTGGACGAAGGCGCGGACATCGTGGACATCAACATGGGCTGCTGGGTGCCGAAGATCGCGCGGCGCGGCAGCGGCGCCGCCCTGCTCAACGACCTGGACAAGGCGGCGGCGGTGGTCGCGGCGGTGGTGCGGGCGGTCAGCGTGCCGGTGACGGTCAAGGTGCGCGCCGGCTGGCGCAGCGGCGCGCCGACCGCCATCCCCTTCGCCCGCGCCGCCGAGGACCTGGGCGCGCAGGCGGTGGCGGTGCACGGGCGCTACGCCGACCAGGGCTTCACCGGCGCGGCCGACTGGGACATCATCCGCCGCGTGAAAGACGCCGTGCGCCACATCCCGGTCATCGGCAACGGCGACGTGGCGACCGCCGCCGACGCCCGCCGCATGTTCGAGCAGACTGGCTGCGACGCGGTCATGGTCGGGCGCGCGGCGCTGGGCAACCCCTGGATCTTCCAGCAGATCGCCCACGAGCTGGCGACCGGCGCGCCGCCCCCCGCGCCCACCGCCAGCGCGCGCGCGGCGATGGCGCTGCGGCAGGCCCGGCTCACGCTGGCGGCGACGCGCCTGGAGCCGATTGTCGCCCTCCGCGAGCTGCGCGGCCAGCTCATCAGATACTGCGACGGCGTGCCCGACGCGACGACCGTCCGCGACGGCCTGGTGCGCGCCGAGTCGCTGGACGACATCGCGGCGGCGCTGGCCCCGCTGCTGGACGGCTGAGCGCGGGCAGCCCCCCGCTGCCTGGGCTGGAGACAAGGCGCGGTTGGCGGTAGACTAGGGGCTGACGACTGTTGACGGATACCGACTGGCAGCCCGCGCATGACGCCTGAACATTCGCTTTCCCGCCGTTCGGCCCTGCTGTTCACCCTGGCGGCGGCGGCCATCGTGTTTGTGCTGTGGAACATCCCGCAGCTCGATTTTCTGCTGTACCCGTTCCGGCTGTTCGTGACGTTCGTCCACGAGGCCGGCCACAGCCTGGTGGCGCTGCTCAGCGGCGGGCGCGTG
>CAZDVL010000541.1:0-1771 GCA_964508745.1 uncultured Anaerolineaceae bacterium
GTGCTGGTGTACGCCGAGAACCACACCAGCAGCGCCAGCGCCGACCACGACCGGCTGGCCGCCGAACTCGACACGTTCCTGGCCGCCGCTGAGTGGTCCGCCGGCCAGGGCAACCGCGAGACCGCCAGCCACCTGGTGCTGGCGCTGACGCAGGCCGGCGATTTTGTCAAGGAGCGCGGCTGCGTGCACGAGCTGCTGCGCCTGCGCCGGCTGGCCACCAGCTCCACCAGCGCCTTTCCCGCCTACCCCCCGCCGGCCGCGCCGCCCGCCGCCGCCGAGCCGGGCGCGACAGAGGCCGATGCCCAGCCCGCCGCCGCGCTGATGCGCAGCCTGTTCGCCGACGATGACGAGGACGACGGCCTGGCTTACGACGAGGAGGACGACACGCTGGACGACGACGCCGAGGCGCCGCCGCCCTGGCTGGTCGTGGACGACGCCGAGGACGAGGACGAGGTTTCGCCAGACGACACGCCGCCCTGGCTGCGCGAGAACGCCAGCGAGGACGACGAGGAGGCGACCGACACCGCCAGCCCCGCCGCCGCCGGCGACGAGCCGGACGAGGCCGGCCAGGACGACGACGACGAGTCGGCCGCGCCGTACCGGCCGATAGCGGCGGCTGCCAGCGTCGAGTCGCTGTTCGCGGCGGTCGCGGCGCAGCCCGGCGCGCCGTCCGCCGGCGCTGAGGACGAGGACGCGGCGGCTGAAGCCGCCGCTGACGAAGCCGAGGACGAGGCCGAAGCCCCGCCGGACGCGCTGGCCGCCCTGCGCCTGGACCTGCTGCAGGCGCGGCAGCGCAACGACCGCGCCCGCCAGGGCAGCCTGCTGATGCAGATCGGCGCGCTGCAGATCGAGCGCCGGCAGCGCAACGAGGCCATCGCCACCTACGGCGAGGCGCTCTCGCTCTATGAGGACAGCGGTGACGACCACAAGCTGCTTGACGTGCTCGACACGCTGGCGGCGCTGATGGTGCGCACCGGCAACGCCCAGGCCGCCGTGCTGCACGCGGCGCGCGGCGTGCAGCTCGCCCAGCGCCTGCACGACCGCGTGACCGAGCTTCAGCTTTACGCCACATTGGGCGACGCCCGCCAGCAGCTTGGCGAAAGCGCTGACGCCGAACGCGCCTACAACCGCGCGCTTGAGATCGCCCGCAGCACCGACGACACCCAGCACGAGGCGCTGATCCTGTTCAAGCTGGGCTACGCGCAGCTCGACAACAGTGACCCCACCGGGGCGGTGGGCAGTTGGGAACAGGCGCTCAAGCTGTTCCGCGCGCAGGAAAAACGCGCCTACGAGGGGCGCGTCCTGGGCGGGCTGGGCACCGCTTACGGCGATATGGGCCAGTGGAGCGAGGCGATCCGCTTCCACTCGTCGGCGCTGCACATCGCCCGCGAGGTGGGCGACCGCGACGAGGAAGCGCTCCAGTTCAGCAACCTGGGCTACGCCGCCGTCCAGGGCGGCGACCTGGGCCAGGCGGTGCTGCGCTACCGCCAGGCGCTGCACCTGGCCTACGAAAGCGGCGACCGCGACAACATCGTCAGCACGATTGTGGACCTGGCGCGCCTGCTGATGCGCGGCCCGCGCCACCTGGGGATCGCGCGGCTGCTGGTGGAGGACGCGCTGCGCCTGGAGCCGGCCGACCGCGATGTGAAGGACCTGCAAACGCGGATTAACGAGGAAATCGAAACCCGGAAGGCCGCCGGCGTCGAGCAGATGCCGGTCAGCGGCACGGCGCAGGATTACGCCGCGAACGCCTACCGGACGCTGGAGGCGT
>CAZDVL010000542.1:0-1763 GCA_964508745.1 uncultured Anaerolineaceae bacterium
GCGACAGCGTGAGCGCCGCCTCCGATGTCAGGCGGCAGCCGCTCACCCACACGCTGATACATACGGCCCACAGCAGAGGCCGCCATCCCCAGTAGCCCACTGCGCCGATAAATCCCTCTTTTTCCCATACTGCACACGGCGTTATCCCACATTATAGCCCTATCCGCCCAGAATAACAGCAGTTCCGGTGGGCAATTCAGCCGCGGTTGGTTAGGATATTGGTCGTTGCTGAGGGGGGTAAACTGATGACGCCCGAACCGTTAGAAGCACAGGTTGGCGCGCTGCTGCGCGCGCGCGGCCTGACCGTCGCCGTCGCTGAGTCCTGCACCGGGGGGCTGGTGCTGCACCGCCTGACCAACATCGCCGGCAGCTCCGACTATCTGCTGGGCGGGGTGGTGGCCTACGCCAACGCCAGCAAGCAGGCGGTGCTGAAGGTCAAACAGGGCACGCTGATCGCGCATGGGGCGGTGAGCGCCGAAACCGCCCTGGAGATGGCCGCCGGCGTGCGCGAGCTGTTCAAGGCCGACTACGCCGTGAGCATCACCGGCGTCGCCGGGCCGGGCGGCGGCACGGCCGAGAAACCGGTGGGCCTGACGTACATCGGGCTGGCCGGGCCGGCCGGCCAGCACACCAGCGAACAACATCTGTGGGATGGCGACCGGGCGGCGGTCAAGGCGGCCAGCGCGGAGGCGGCGCTGCTGCTGCTGCTGCGCGCCGTCGCCGAAGATGGCCCGCCCGCGGGCCGCTGATCCCCTACAAAATAGTTATTGTGTTTGGCCGCGAATCCTGCTATAAACGATGTTATCGTCGGCGTATCTGTTCATTCCGGCCCACCCGGAGAAATTGGGAAACACGCCTTGAAGCCGTGAGTTTCACCCCCCTTTGTTGTGCCTCTTGGTTCCGTTTGGCCGGGCGCTCCCAACGCTGGCCGCCAGTTTGATCGCTTGACAACTGCATACCAACCGATTTGAACAGGTTTCCGCTGGGGCGCGCTGCCCGCTGTTGGCGTACCCCCGGAAGAACGGACGACTGGTGAAAGGGCACTCTATGCTGAAACGCAACTGCTTCTGATCACGCTGAGCGCTGTCGCAGCCCGCAATGCCACAAACTGACAACTGCTGCCTGCCGCCTGTGAGCGGCGGTGTATTCTGACGAGGACACTACCCAATGCGCTTCTATCCTGATTTCATGCCGCCCTTTGAGTACGAACCCACCGGCGACCGCTTCGCCATCCAGACTGTGGACGGCGGCCGCGGGCAGGGCGTGGTCGCGCTGGTCCCCTTCCAGCCGGGCGATATTGTCTTTCGCTTCACCGGTTTCTTCAGCAGCGAGATCACGCAGTTCTCGCTCCAGTATGCGCCCGGCCTGCACCTGCACGACCCCTTCTTCATGGGCAAGGTGCTGCACTCGTGCAGCCCCAACACCTGGTGCGACATGGCGACGCGCACCTACACGGCGGTCCGCGCGATCGCGCCGGGCGAGTGCGTGACGATGGACTATGAGCAGACCGAGGACGTGCTGTACCGCGCCTTTCACTGCGGCTGCGGCGCGCCCAACTGCCGCGGCCTGATCCAGGGCCGGCTGGTGACGCCGGAAACCGTCCGCGCAGCGTCGTAGCGGCGCCCTTCTGTCACAGAACAGCAGCACAGACCACACGCCCCGCTGATGGGGCGTTTTGGTTGGGCGTGGGGGCTGCTGCCCTCACCCCCTGGCCCTCTCTCCCATAAATTGGGCGAGGGTGACCTTACCCCAGTTTGGCGGAC
>CAZDVL010000543.1:0-1761 GCA_964508745.1 uncultured Anaerolineaceae bacterium
ATGAAGAAAATTATTGTCGCGCCGGGGGCGTTCAAGCACAGCCTGACGGCCCGCGCCGCCGCCGAGGCGATCGCCGCCGGGCTGCGCCGGTCCGGGCTGGAGGCGGAGCTGCACCTGCTGCCGATCGCCGACGGCGGCAACGGCACGCTGGATGCTTTTCTGGCCGGCGGCGGCGAGCGCGTGGCGGTCACGGTTGAGGACCCGGTCGGGCGGCCGGTGGAGGCGGCGTTCGCGCTGCTGCCGGATGGCAGGACGGCGGTGATCGAGATGGCGCTGGCGTCCGGGCTGGAGCTGCTGGACGCGCGCCAGCTTGACCCGCTGCGCGCCAGCACCTACGGCACCGGCCAACTGCTGCGGGCGGCGCTGGATCGCGGTGTGACGCGCGTGATCGTGGGCATGGGCGGCAGCGCGACGGTGGACGGCGGCGCGGGCTGCGCGCAGGCGCTGGGCGTGAGCCTGCTCGACGCTTACGGCGTGGAGCTGCCGCGCGGCGGCGGCGGCCTGGACCGCCTGTTCGTGATTGACCCGCAGCGGCTTGACCCGCGCTGGCGCAGCGTCGAGGTGCTGATCGCGTCGGACGTGACCAACCCCGCGCTGGGGGCGGCGGGCGCGGCGGCGGTGTTCGGCCCGCAGAAGGGCGCCGCGCCGGAGCAGGTCGCGCTGCTGGAGCGCAGCCTGACCCACTTTTTCCGCGCGGTGCGCGACCAACTGGGCGTGGACGTGCGCGCCACGCCGGGCGGCGGCGCGGCGGGCGCGCTCAGCGCCGGGCTGATGGCCTTCGTCGGCGGGCGGATCGAATCCGGCATTGACCTGGTGCTGGCTTACAGCGGCTTCAGCGCGCTGCTGGCGGGGGCTGACCTGGTAATTACCGGCGAGGGCCGCATGGACGGGCAGACGGTGCACGGCAAAGGGCCGATCGGCGCGGCGCTGCTGGCGCGCGAGCACGGCGTGCCGACGGTGGCGCTGGTGGGCAGCCTGGAGCTGGACGACGCGGCGCTGCACCGCGCCGGGGTGCAGGCGGCGCTGCCGATCGTCAGCGGGCCGATGCCGCTGGAGCGCGCGCTCGACGATGCCGCCGACCTGCTCGAACGGGCGGCGCTGCGGCTGGGCTATTTGTTGCAGATTTAAGGCCGCGGGCTGCCGTTAATCGTCCGCCAGCTCAAGGATGCGGGCGTGAAGCTGGGCGATGCCGTCGGCGTACAGCTCTTTCGAGAAGTCAATGTACTGGTAGCGGCGCACCGTGACCGGGCGCGCGCACTTCTCGATCATGATCGGGATGATCGGCTTCTTTTCCTCTTTGTAGTAGATGTACTCGTCGGCCACGTTTTCCGACGTGACCGAGTGTTCCGACAGCATCAGCAGCATGGCGTCGCAGCTCATCAGCGCCTTCTCAATCGCCTGATCCCACTTGTCGCCGCCCCGGATGCCGGCGCGGTCAATCCAGATGTCCACGTTGTTGTCTTCCAGGCGCTTCTGCAGGTGTTCGACCAGTTGGCTGACGAAGCTGCGGTCGTAGCTGGAATAGCTGGTGAACAGGCGGAAGCGGCGGGCCGGGCCGCGCCGGTTCTGCTCGATGTGCCGGTTGGCGTCCAGGTTTTCGATGGTGCGCTGCGACATCAGGCTGGCCAGGTGCGGGCTGATGCGCGTGGCCTTTTTGAAGGCGCGGCGGTCCACTTCGAGCATGATGCTGTGCGCGGTGGTGACGACATCGGCGCTGCGCGGGGCGTTGAGCACCAGCGCCATCTCGCCGAAGAACTCGCC
>CAZDVL010000544.1:0-1755 GCA_964508745.1 uncultured Anaerolineaceae bacterium
GTAGCTGACCGGCGGCGGCTGCCAGTGGCCGTTGTCGCCCCAGTCGGTAATCAGGTAGCCGACCGCGCCGTGTTTGCGGCCGTTCTCGGCGGCGTTGAGCAGGTTGCCGCGCATGTTGCGCGTCCGCCCGGCGACGCTGTTCCAGCTTGACGTGCCGCCGCAGACGTAGAAGGGGATGCCAGAGCCGCGAAACAGCGCGCCGCGCGCGTCGAAGGGGTGGTCCGCCTCGTAGCCCCACACCAGCGCGGTGCTGTCGCGCGGCAGCTCCGGGATCAGCTCCGGGTGGTTGACGATGATGTCGTCCCAGAACATCATGCGCCGCCCGCGCGCCGCCACCAGCTCGTGCAGTTTCAGCAGATAATTGAGGTACAGCCGGCCCGCGCCGATGGCGTCGGCGGCGCTGCGGCTGCGGCACTGGCCCAGCTCCCAGGGTTCGTCACAGCCGACGTTGAGCGTGTCGCAGGTGAAGTGCGGCAGCAGCTCGTCGTACAGGCTGGCGACGAAGGCGGCGCTGGCCGGGTCGGCGGCGTTGAGCGAGGTCGGCGGCATGGCCCGGCCCCTCTCCGCGCGGTAGAAGCCGTCCGGGCACTCCGCCAGGTGCTGATAGCGCGGGTGCTTCAGCCAGCGCTCCATGTGGCCCAGGCTGTTCTGGTTGGGCAGCAGCGTGACGTGGCGCTGGCGGCAGTAGGCGTCCAGCTCCAGAATTTCCTGCCCCGTGTAGGGCGAGGCCTGCGCCCAGACCGCCGAGTGCTGCTGGTAGGCGAAGGTGTGTTCCATATAAAGCTGCACCTGGTTGATCTTCCACGACGCCAGCCGGTCCACCAGGTCGTACAGCGTGCGCAGCGTCGGCACGCGGTCGCGGCTGATGTCGAGCATGACGCCGCGCGCGCGAAAGTCCGGCCAGTCGTAGACCGTGCCCAGCGGCAGCATGTTGTTATACTGGCGCAGCAGTTGGCGCAGCGTGGCCACGCCGTAGAACACGCCGGCGGCGTCGGCCCCGCGAATGACGATGCGGCCTTCGCCCACCGTCAGGTAATAGCTTTGCGCGTGCGGCAGGCTGTCGTCGAGCAGCAGCGCCAGGCCGCTGTCGCTGCCGCGCGCGGCGACAACCGGCCAGTGCACGCCGGCGTTGTACACCAGCGCGTCCTGGGCCGTCTGGGCCGCGAACAGCAGCGCCGGGTCGGCGATGGTGATGCACAACTGCTGCGGCAGCGCCAGCGCGCCGCCGTTCCAGCTCATTTCCTGCGGCACAGGCAGTAACACCGGGAGCTGCGTCATCGTCGCCCACCTTCCTTTGTTCAGGCCCTATACTATAGCCAGTGGGCGCGCCGGGCGGCAAACTTTCGCGCCGAAATCACTTCTTAGAAATCACGGTATAAGCAGTAATAATCAAACGTTCATGCGGATTTGGGAAGTTCTTCACACACAGCTCATCGCGGGTGATGTATCATAACATTTGTACATTGTTAGCAGCGTCTAACCGATCATTTGCTGTCATTTTTACCCGGTCTAATGTATCACCTGGGTGCAAACACATATGAAACCTTCCCGTCAATCCCGTTCCGCACAGCGCGCGCGGCGTTCCGCGCTGCTGTTCAGCCTGCTGCTGGCCCTGCTGCTGCTGGCCCTGCCCGGCAGCGGCGCGCTGCGCGCGCAGGAGCCGCCCACGCCGACGCCCACCGCGACGGCGACCGCCCCGGCCCCCACCGACGCGCCGCCCACCGCCGCCGTCACGCTGACCGCCGCGCCGGAGGT
>CAZDVL010000545.1:0-1749 GCA_964508745.1 uncultured Anaerolineaceae bacterium
GTCGTCTGCATCAGCAGGATGATGCTGCTGCGCTGCGCCCATTTGCCCCACACGCGCGCCGACAGAAACTCGGTCGGATGGCGCAGCGCAAAGAGCGCCATGTTCAGCACGCGGCGCGGCACGCTGCCGCCGCTTTCCAGCATCGGGACGGCCAGGCTGCGCATGAACGACGACCCGGCCGGGTAGCGCACCGGCTCTAAGCGCGTTTCCTCGTCCACGTCGAAGATCGAGCCGATGGCGATGCCGACCGAGTAGTCCGGCCGGCCGCTGAAGTCGCGGCTGGTCGCGCCGGTCAGCGCCTCGTTGTTCGTGCGCACGGTCTCGCCCAGGCGGCGCGAGAGCCGCGGCAGCGAGCGCGCCACGTCGCGGCAGTGGAACAGCAGCCGCAGCGTGCCGGTCACGTGCGCCGAGACGATCACGCTGGCGGCGCGCACGCTGTAGCGCTGGCGCGCCCAGGGCAGCGCCGTCGTGCGCCGGTAGACGACCTCATAGCGCGCGCCGTCCGGCTGGCCGGCGGGCAGCGGGCGGATGTCCACCACCTCGGATTCAGGGCTGACCTGCGCGCCGTGTTTCTCGGCAAAGTAGAGGTAGTTCTTGACCAGCGTGTTCTTGGCGTTGTAGCGGCAGCCGACCATGCAGCCGCCGCACTGGTTGCAGCCGGCGCGCGGCGGGCCTTCGCCGCCGAAGTAGGGGTCGGGGACGGTCTCGCCGGCCTGGCCCGGCGCGCCGAAGAAGATGGCGACATCGGCGGGGCGGAAGCTGGCCTCGCGCCCGCGCTCGCGGGCGATGTCGCGCACCACCTCGTCCAGCGGCGTGAGGTGGATGTTGGGCGTCACGCCCAGCATGCGGCGGGCGGTGTCGTAATGCGGCCGCAGGATGCTTTTCCAGTCCTGCGGCTCGCGCCACCCGCGCGATTCAAACAGCCGGTCGTCCGGCTCCATCAGCACGTTGGCGTAGACCAGGCTGCCGCCGCCGACGCCGGTCCCGTGCAGCACCAGCGCGTCGTTGAGGAACGTCAGCGCCTGGAAGCCGAAGCAGCGCAGCGACGGCATCCACAGGTATTTGCGCAGGTTCCAGTTGGTGCGCGGGAAATCCTCGTCGCGGTAGCGCCGGCCTTTCTCCAGCACCAGCACGCGGTAGCCCTTTTCGCTCAGGCGCATGGCCGACACGCTGCCGCCAAAGCCAGAGCCAACCACCACATAGTCGAAAACTTCGGTCTGCATCAAGTTTATTCCTTCTATAAAGCCGCCACCCCGTTCTCCGGCGCTGCGACAGGCGCTGCGCGGGCGGGGAAAAGTACGCAGGTCAGGGCTTACGCATGAAAACTCTGATAATCCATCCAGAACTCCAGGCTCTGTTAACCTTGTGCCCCTCACCCCCGGCCCTCACCCCCCGGCCCCCTCTCCCACAGAGTGGGCGAGGGGGAGAAACAGGGACGCGACGTGGTTTACCCCTCGCCCGTTCCACGGGAGAGGGGTGGCGCGCAGCGCCGGGGTGAGGGCACCTGTCGGAAACGCCAACACAGCCTGGCCAAAATCGCAGCAATGGATGGGCATTTCGGTTCTGGTTGGTTCATAGCAGCTCGAAACTAATTTCATGCGTAAGCCCTGGTACGCAGGTACGGAACACTACTCACTGTCTGTACGTCTATAGTATACTGCTGCTGCTCGCGCGCTGGTGAGTTCTCTCATCTGTGTTGTGAGCGGCTGCGCGAATTCTGATGAGTTATGTAATGTAACGGATGAAAGG
>CAZDVL010000546.1:0-1748 GCA_964508745.1 uncultured Anaerolineaceae bacterium
GGCGCGCAATAGCGTGTTTGCGGCGGCAGATATATACTACGCAGCAGACACACGCACCCAGGGAGGCCGGTCATCATGCGTAAACAGGGGTTCTGGCTGCTGGCGCTGGCGGCTGCGCTCGTCCTCACGGCCAGCCTGGCCGCGGCCCAATCCGACCCGATCAACTCGCCCACCGGCGTCAGCGTCCTTGTCAACCGCGACGGGGTCAACGTGCGCCTGTTTCCCGAAATCGGCGCGGAGGTGATCGGCTTCGTCAACGCCGGCTGGCGCGCCCCGGCCACCGCCCGCAGCCCGGACAACGAGTGGGTGCGGATTGACTTCAACGGCGAGGAAGGCTGGGTCGGCTTCCCGGTCATCAACGTCTTTGGCGACCTCAACAGCCTGCCGGTGGCCGACCCGCGCACCATCCCCTACGGCGGCTTCGCCAGCCCGCGCGCCGGCCTCACCAGCGCCACCAGCCCGGTGGCCGGGCGGCTGGCCGACAGCGGCATGCGCGTGCGCGCCGGCCCGTCGCGCGCCTACCCGGTGCTGGCCAACGCCCCGCGCTACACGGTGTTCCCGCTGCTGGGGCGCACCATCAGCAACGGCTGGGTGCAGGTCAACTTTGAGGGCACGCTCGGCTGGGTGGCGGTGCGCTACGTCGAGCTGCTCAACAACGCCAGCATCGTCGCGCTGCCGGTGGACGGCGTCGTCGCCGATTCGCTGCCCATCTCTGAGCCGACCGCCACCGATTACGAGGCGACGCTGCGGATGCTGCTCGACCGCGTGGAGCTGGCGCAGCCGTCGCTGGACGCCATCCGCGCCGTGTGGACGAACATCGCCCTGGGCGGGGAATCGGCCTGCGGCGGTTTCCCGGCGCGGCCCTCTAACTACAACATCCCGAACCCGCTGCTGGCGGCCTTTTACGGCACGCTGGACCCGCTGCAAACGCTGTTCAACGACGCCATGACCAACGTGCGCGCCGCTATTGACCTGTGGATTGACGCCTGCCAGCAGCCGCAGCCGCAGCGCGGCGTGGTGGGTGCGGCGACGGTGCAGGGCGCGCTGCTGACCATCAACACGGCGGACGCCCAGTTCCTTGAGCTGCGCCGCCGCCTCAACGAGCTGCTGCCGGCGGTGGGCGAAGTGGGGCCGGACCAGTGCCTGTTTACGTTCCAGGGGGCCAGCGACATCCTGCCGGTGATTCCCATCGGCCAGATCGTGCGCAGCACGCTGGACGGCTCGCAGCGCACGGTCGGCTTCTGTTTTGACATTGACGCCGGCAAATCGCTGCGCTTCGAGTTCCTGCAGGTGGCGGGCAACGCGCTGCCGCTGGTGGCGGTCACGCCGTTCGACAACCCGACTGCCTTTCTGGCGACCGGGCGGGCGGTCGCGCCGGACACGACGCTGGTGCTGGGGCCGGTGCTGATCAGCACGCCGGGCCGCTACCTGTTCATCGTCAGCGACACCACCGCCGCCGCGCTCACCAGCGATTTCGCCGTGCTGATCTCCGATGTCACCGGCCTGACGGCCTTCGGCCCCAGCCTGCAGCGCGACCCGGCCACCGGCAACCTGATCATCGTGCCGCCGACGCAGCCGCTGTTCTCGACGCCGACGCCAGGCCTGCTGTTCACGCCGACGCCGCCGGCGGGGGCGGTCTGCCCCTCGCTGGCGTTCACCTGCCTCCAGCTCATTAGCTGCGCAGAGGCGCAGGCGTGCCTGGCGGCGGGCAACTTCACGCTCGACCCGGACAACAACGGCATCCCCTG
>CAZDVL010000547.1:0-1743 GCA_964508745.1 uncultured Anaerolineaceae bacterium
GCCGCACGGCCTGCTCGACCGCATGGGGCGCGCGATGGCGCACCGTGACTGGTTCGTGGTCGAACACTGGGCCGACGACACGGGCGCGGTCGGCCTGGGGCGGGTGGGCATTGGCATCTTTAACCGCGCGCCGCAGCCCGTGTGGAGCGCGGACGGCGCGCACGCGCTGGTGCTGGCGGGCGAGCTGCTGGATACCGGCGGCGACATGTCCGCTGAGCAGGCCGCGCTGGCGCTGTACGCGGCGCACGGCGCGGCCTTCGTCCAGCACCTGAACGGCGCTTTTGTGCTGGCCCTGTGGGACGCGCGCCAGCAGGAACTGCTGATCGCCAACGACCGCTTCGGCCTGTACCCGCTGCATTACGCGCACGTCGGGCAGCGCCTGCTGTTCGCGCCGGAGCTTAAAGCGCTGCTGTGCGACCCCGCCGTCAGCCGCAGCCTGGACATGGCCGCGGTCGCGGAGTACATGCGCTTCCAGATGCTGCTGGGCAGCAAAACGTTTTTCAGCGCCATCAAGCTGCTCACCGGCGGCACGCTGCTGCGCTACACGCCCGCCGCTGACCGCCTCACGCTGGAGCGTTACTGGGATTTCGGCCACATCCCGGCGCAGAACCCGCCGCCCTCGTTTGAGGACGCCGTCAGCGAGAGCGCGCGCCTGCTGCGCGCCGCAGTTCACAAACGCGCCGCTGGCCGCGTCGGCCTGTACCTGAGCGGCGGCATGGACTCGCGCCTGCTGCTGGGCTACGCGGCGGCGGTGGCCCCCGGCCTGGCGACGGTGACGTATGGCGTCAGGTCCAGCCGCGATGTCGCCTTCGCCGCCCGGCTGGCGCGCAGGGCCGGCAGCGACCACCACTATCTGGAATTTGTGGACGGCCGCTGGGTGCTGGAATACGCCGACCTGCACATGGACCTGACCGAGGGCGCGCATTCCTGGATTCATTCGCACGGGATCAGCACGCTGGCGCAGGCCAGGGGCTGGCTGGACATTAACCTGAGCGGGCTGGGCGGCGACCCGCTCGCGCAGATGGGTGTCCCGCTGATCACGGCCGGCGACGACGAGGCTTTCCTGGCGTGCCTGCACTACGTCCTGCTGAACAAGAACACGTGGCCCTCGCTGGACGAGGGCGAAGAACGGCTGCTCTACAGCCCGCGCCACGCCGCCAGGATGGTCGGGCTGGCGTTCGAGTCGCTGAGGGAAGAAGTGCGCGCCTATGACCACCTGGGCTATGAACGGCGCGCCGCCGCCATCTGGATCGAGGCCGACCGGCGCATGTTCCAGTATTACACGATCTTCGGGCGCTCACATATCGAACAGCGCTTCCCGTTCTTCGACTATGACTATTTCAACTTCGCCGCCGCGCTGCCCTTCGAGATGGATATGGACCGCCGGCTGCGGCGCGCCATTATCCTGCGCGAGATGCCGGCGCTGGCCGCTGTGCCCTACGACAAGGACAACCTGCCCATCGTGCAGGGCGAGCGCGCCCGGAAGCTCAACAAAGCCGTGCTGCGCACGCGCCAGGCCCTCAGCGACACCATCGGCCTTAAGCGGCCGGTCTACACCACGCTCTATGCCGACTATGAAAACTGGCTGCGCGGCGAGCTGCGCGCCTGGGGCGAGGACATCCTGCTGGGCGAGCAGATCAGCCAGCGCGACCTGTTCAACCCGCGCCTGCTGCGGTCGCTGTGGGCGCGCCACCAGGCCGGCGCGGAGGTGAATTTTATCGGCAAGCTGGCCCCGATCATGAC
>CAZDVL010000548.1:0-1738 GCA_964508745.1 uncultured Anaerolineaceae bacterium
GCCAGCGAGAGGCTTGCCAGATGTACGAAACCCAGGTGATTATCCAGCGCGTGCGCGCCATCAACGCCCAGGTGCAGCACGTCGAGCTGGCGCTGCCGGACGCGCTGGTCGAGATGCTGCCGGGCCAGACGCTGCTGGTGCGGACGGGCAGCGGCTGGGACCCGTACCTGCGCGAGCAGTGGTGGCCGGTGCAGTTCAGCGCCGCGTCGGTGGTGGTCGAGCGCCCCGCCGCCAGCGTGTACGAGCCGGGCCAGACGCTGGATGTGCTCGGCCCGGTGGGCGAGCCATACCGCTTTCGCCGCACGCTGCGCAACGTGCTGCTGCTGGCCTACGACACGCCGCCCACCGCGCTGCTGCCCATGATTCCGCTGCTGCTGGACAACCAGACCGGCGTCACCGTGATTCTGCTGGGCAGCGCCGCCGACTACAGCGCGACCCACCTGCCGGCGGAGGTCGAGGTGGTGCGCGGCGGCGCCGACCTGAACTGGGCGGACCGCGTGATGACCGTTGGCCTGGCCGACCAGGTGTTCGCCGTCACGCACCCGGACGACGAGATCGGCCGCTTTAAGCGGCTGTGGGAGATGTTCCAGTCTGTGCGCGCCGACATCCCCAGGCACTACCTGTTTGGCGTGTTTCGCCCGCTGCTGCCCTGCGGGACCGGCGCGTGCCAGGCGTGCATGATCCGCCAGCAGCAGGGCGCGGTCGCGCTGGTGTGCCGGGACGGCCCGGCGCTGGACCTGGCGCAGGTCAAATTCCCCTGAGCTTATCCGGCCAGCCGCACGACGTAGCTGCCGTGCGGGGCCAGCGCCGGCAGCGGGCGGTAGGCGTCGAAGCCGCCCGCCGCGTTCACCGCCGGCGCGCTGACCGCGCCCTCACCCCACAGCAGGCTGGCCGCCGGCGCGCCGGTCAGCGGCCCGCTGGCGAGCGTCAGCGCGTAGTCCGTGACCGGCTCCGCGCCCAGATTGACGATTACCAGCAGCGCCTCGTCCGGCGTGTAGCGCAGCAGGCTGTAGACGGCGCGCGCGCCGGTTTCAACCTGGAGCGTGTCGCCGGCGGTCAGCGCCGGCTGGGCGGCGCGCAGGGCGATCAGGGCGCGGTAGTGGTTGAGCAGCGACTGAGGGTCAGCGTCCTGCGCCGCGACGTTCGCCGTCTCATAGCCCGCGAACGCCGCCTCCCAGGGGACGCCAGCCGTGAAACCCAGGCCGGGCGCGTCCGCCGTCCAGGGCATCGGCGTGCGGATGCGCGGGTCGGGCTTGGTGCCCTGCATCCCGACTTCCTCGCCATAGTAGAGAAACGGCACGCCGGGCGCGGTCAGCAGCAGCGCGGCGGCGGCCTTCGCCGCGCCCACGTCGCCGTCAAATTCGCTGGCGGCGCGCGTCTGGTCGTGGTTGGTGAGGAAGGGCGCGAACTGCCCCGGCGCGTAGTTGCGCAGCGCGCGCCTGACCTGCACATCCAGCGCCGACGCGCTGCCGCTGCGGGCGCTGGCGACCATGCCCTCGGCCAGGTCGAACTCGAACGCCAGGTCGAGCGAGTCGGGGATGTAGCGCGCGATGACGCTGCCGGGCGACCACACCTCGCCGACGATCAGCGCGTCCGGCTTGATGGCGTGAACGTGCGCGCTGAAATCCGCCAGCCAGGCCAGCGTCTCGTCGGTGTTTTCGACCTTCCCGCGGCTCTCGACGATGTGCTTGGCGGCGTCCAGGCGGAAGCCGTCCACGCCCATTTCCTCCAGCCAGAA
>CAZDVL010000549.1:0-1738 GCA_964508745.1 uncultured Anaerolineaceae bacterium
CGCGAATGAAGGCCTGCCGGTGGGGGATGTCCAGCTCCAGGCTGCGGATGCTCAGGCGGGTTTCCGGCTGCGGCGTCCAGCCGACGCGGCGCAGCAGCGCGCCCACGCGCGCCACAAGCTCCTCCGACGAGAAGGGCTTGCCCACGAAGTCGTCGGCGCCGGCTTCCAGCGCGCTGACCTTGTCCTGTTCCAGCGTCCTGCCGCTGAGGACGATCATGGGCAGGAAGGACTGGTCGCGCACGCGGCGCAGCACCTCCAGGCCCTCGATGTCGGGCAGGCCCAGGTCCAGCACCACCAGATCGGGGGCGGAGCTGGCAATTTCGGCCAGGGCATCCTCGCCCCGTTCCACGGCAACCGAGTCGTAGCCGGCCTGCTCCAGCAAGATGCGAACGATTTCCGACGTGTCCTGATCGTCCTCGACGATGAGGATTTGTCGGCTCCGGGCATCTGGGGTCAGCATATGGACATCCTGTACGCTACTCTAACCCGAAACTAACCTGATTATAGTGTATAAACCGGCTGACTTTCAAATGTTTGGTTATGGAATTGTTACACGCCGCCGCCGGACGCCGTATCAACGGCGTAAAAAGTGCGCTGCGAGCAGACAAAAAACGGATGCCGCCGGGCGGGCATCCGCTGTCTGTGGGCGCACCAGGACTCGAACCTGGAACATCAGTCTTGTAAGGACTGCGCTCTGCCAGTTGAGCTATGCACCCCTCAGGCGCGATGGTACAACAAGGCGCGCCGTTTATCAATAGCGGTCACAGGCGGGGCAGGGTGATGCCGGTCTGCTGCTGGTACTTGCCTTTTTTCTCAGCATACGAGACCTCGCACTCTTCGTCGGCCTCGAAGAACACCACCTGGGCGATGCCCTCGTTGGCGTAGATTTTGGCGGGCAGCGGCGTCGTGTTGCTGATCTCCAGCGTGACGAAGCCCTCCCAGCCCGGCTCGAAGGGCGTAACATTGGTCACGATGCCGCAGTTGTGGACGAATACGCCGGCCGCCAGCGCGAAGTTACCCGCTTCGGGCACGGTCAGGCAGTACACGTCATGATCGCCGGCGACAGGGCGGACGACGCTCACTTTATGATTGCGATAGCGCCCCGGCGTGTTATTGCGTCGGTCAAAATCCAGATGATGGCGATGCGTGTCGGGAATATCCTGATAGATCCCGTGCCGCACATTCCACTCATCGGCCAGCCGGTGCGTGGGGTGCATCTGGCCATTCAGCGGCTGGTAGACCATTTCATAACCACGATACGCCTGACGGTAGAGCGGCATCAATGCCATGCCCGGCCGCAGGTCATCGGCCTGGCACATCAGGCCGTCGCGGGTGACGAATTCGTGGTCAGGTGTGCAGAAAATACGCTCATCGTTGTCGAGAACGATTTCAGTCAGGGCGTCTCGCCCGATGAAGCGCGGCGCTTCCAGCAGCGTTACCATGATGCGGCCAAATGGCCCGACGCTGTAACCCCAGAACATCTCGCCATTTTCGGCGCGGAAGGCCATTTCTTCCAGCGTAGGATTGGTTCCATCCACCAGCGCCACGCGCGTGTCACCGCGAA
Organism: uncultured Anaerolineaceae bacterium; assembly: GCA_964508745.1. Lineage (GTDB taxonomy): Bacteria > Chloroflexota > Anaerolineae > Aggregatilineales > Phototrophicaceae > DAOTWC01. The sequence goes on from CAZDVL010000549.1 coordinate 1,565, forward strand.
AACAGCGCGCATACGTGCTTTTGCCGACGGTGATCGTCAGCACGCTGCGCGGAATGCGGAAGTATTCGACCGAGCGCGCCAGCGCGAATGAGTTGGGCGGGATGATGCACACGTCGCCTTTGATGTCCACCATGGACTCGGTGGAGAAGTTCTTCGGGTCAACGACGGTCGAGT
>CAZDVL010000550.1:0-1737 GCA_964508745.1 uncultured Anaerolineaceae bacterium
CCATCGCGAACTCGTCCATGTTGGTCTTGCCCAGCAGCACCATGCCGGCGGCCTCTAACCGTTCGACCACCGTCGCCGAGTACACCGGCACGTAGCCGCGCAGAATCTTCGAGGCGCAGGCCGTCTCGATGCCTTTGGTGGACAGCACATCCTTCAGCGCCAGCGGGACGCCCAGCAGCGGGCGCTCGTCGCCGGCGGCGCGCAGGCGGTCGGCGCGCTCGGCGTCGGCCAGCGCGCGCTCCGGCGTACATAGCGCGAAGGCGCGCAGCGCCGGGTCGAGCGCGTCAATGCGCGCCAGGTAGGCCCGCGCCAGCTCGACGGCGGAGAAGGCGCGCGCGCGCAGCCCGTCAAGCGCCTGCGTCAGCGTGAGGTCAGTCAGGTCGGTCATGGCGTTGCCTTTCGCGGGCCTGGCAGCAGCAGGCCCGAAGTATACCGCGCGGCTAACCCCGCGCCAGCGCCCGTTCAGCCGAGCGGCGGCGGTAGCTGGCCGGGCGCGGCGGCGGGTTTTCCAGGTAGTGGCGCACAATGCGCGCCAGGTAGTCCGCCAGCGGCGTGTACGTCAGGCCCAGCTCGGCCTTGCCGCGCGCGTTGGTCAGCTCCGACATCCAGCGCTCGCTGAACGGCGAGCAGCCCGGCAGGAAGCCGTTGCCCTCCAGCACGCTGCGCTTGATCTCCACCAGCTTCGGCGGCGTCAGCCCCATCACGCCGCTGACCATCTCCAGGAAGGTCTCCAGCGGCACGGTTTCGTCCTGCGAGACGTTGTACGCCCGGCCCTTGCCCGCGCCGGACTCCAGCACGGTCACGATGGCGCGCGTGACATCGGCGGCGTAAACGTGGCGCAGCGGGTGGCGCGGCGTCTCTGGCACGAGGATCGGCCCGCCGTCCCGGATGCGCAGCATGTAGCCGTAAAGCCGGTGAAAGGGGTCGTGCTCGCTGTTGACCATCGGCAGGCGCAGCGACGTGTAAGGGAAGCGCGCCGTCTCCCAGGCGCGGGCCAGCGCGTCCTCGGCGCTGCGCTTGTGCGCGCCGTAGGTCCATTCCTCATAGCCGTAGGTGTTGGGCTTGGGCGGGGGCATCACCCGCCCGGCGTAGTCGTCCTCGCTGAAGGGGCGCTCCAGCCCCTCGCGCACCAGGTAGACCTGCCCGGTGCTGACAAACACGTAATGCCCCACGCGCCCGCCGAACAGGTCGGCGGCGGTTTCGGCCTCCTCGCCGGCGAACAGCACCATGTCCACCACCGCGTCGAAGCTGCGCCGGTTGAGCGCGGTGAACAACTGCGCCGGCTCGGTGCGGTCGGCGCGCAGGCGCGTCACCTCTGGCGGCAGCGCGTCGGGCGTCAGCCCGCGGTTGAGCACCGTCACGCGGTGGCCGCGCCCCAGCAGCGCCAGCGCCAGCAGATAGCCAATGTTGCGCGTCCCACCAATAATGAGAATGTTCATAGGCCCTGTCCGTTCAGACGACACCGCGCCAGCACATGGTTTATTGTACCTGTTCCGGCGCGGCGCGCAGATAGTAGACAAAGGCCGCCGCGAACAGCCCCGGCCAGGCGCGCCGCAGGCCGGGCGTGCCCTCGTAAGGCACTTCGCGCGCGATCGCAAAGTTGATCTGCCGCGCCCACCAGCGGAAATCCGCCCGCGTCCAGAAGCGCAGGTGCTCGCCCGGCGTGACCACCCACTGTAACGGGAAGCGCCCCAGCAGCAGCCGCAGCCGGTGCTGGTAAAAGCCGGTGTTGGGGAT
>CAZDVL010000551.1:0-1736 GCA_964508745.1 uncultured Anaerolineaceae bacterium
CGCTGAGCAGGATCGGCAGGTCGTGGCCGGGAATATCAATCACATGCCAGCCGAATGCCTCCCACTTAGCGGCATACGGCTCCATGCTGGGCATCACGTCCAGCGTGACGCCGCCCTGCAGGCCGTTCCAGTCCACGATCGCCAGCAGGTTGTCCAGCTTGAATTTGGCGGCAGACATGGCCGCTTCCCACACGCTGCCTTCCTGGGTTTCGCCGTCGCCCAGCAGGCAGTAGGCGCGGGTGTCTTTGCCCTGCATCCGCGCGGCGATAGCGACGCCGACGGCGAACGACAGCCCCTGTCCCAGTGAGCCGGTGGACAGCTCCACGCCCGGCGTGAGCAGGCGGTCCGGGTGGCCCTGAAGCCGCGAGCCGAGCGACTCAAATGTGAACAGCTCATCGCGCGGGAAAAAACCGCGCCGCGACAGAATGGCATAGTAACCAAGCGCGCCGTGCCCTTTAGAGAGCATAAAACGGTCACGGCCTGGCCAGCCAGGATCGTCCGGGTTCACACGCATCTCGTGGAAGTACAGCGTGACGACCGCCTCCACCAGCGAGAGCGACGGCCCTGAATGCCCAGAGCCGACATAGCCGAGCGTCTCAATGATGTCGGAGCGCACCAGCTCGCAGATGAGCTGAAGCTCCTTCACGGTTTTAGCCTGTGATGCAGCGACGGCCTGTGTCATAACGTTCACTCTCCCCTTCTATTCGGCAGGCCAGCGGTTCTCGGCCTGCCAGCGCGCAGCGCAGCACAAGCGGCGACCAACTCCAGCCCTGTCGTATGCAGGCCGGGATAGAGTATTTTGGTGGCGTGTCGCCCGCAGCCGATAAAACCCGCGCGAACCCGTTCCATCACCCCTCGATCACGCGATATGCACGCCGCCGTTGGCGGTAATTACCTCGCCCACGATGTAGCCGCCGCCGGGGCCGCACAGAAAAGCGACAATCTCGCCGACTTCCTCGACCAGCCCAAAGCGTTTAAGCGGGATGGTGTCCACCAGCTTTTTGATTCGTTCGGGATCGCTCTGCTGCTCCCAGCCGGTGTCGAAATAGCCGGGCGCGACAGCGTTAACCAGCACGCCCTGCGGCGCGGCCCAGCGCGCCAGCGCCCGCGTGAAACCCATGATGCCGGCTTTGGCCGCCGAGTAATCCACATCGCAGCTCAGGCCGCCGCGCTGCCCGGAAATCGACGTGATGTTGACAATGTGCCCCTGTCCGCGCGCGATCATGCCGGGCAGCACCGCTTTGCTGCACAGAAAGTACGATTTCAGGTTGAGGTTGAGCGTCCAGTCCCAATCAGCGGGCGAAGTGTCCATGATGTTCCTGAGCCTGTTCCTGCCCGCGTTGTTAACCAGGATGCTGATCGGGCCGAGCGCCTGTTCAACCTCCCCAACCATCCGCTGCACCGCGTCCGGGTCGGCCACGTCCGCCTGAACAACATGCGTTTGCCGGCCCTGCGCCTGAAGCTGCGCCGCCACGTTTTCGGCCAGCGCTTTCTCGCTCATGTAGTTGATGGCGATGTCGGCGCCGTACTCCGCCAGCACGCGCGCGATGCCCGCGCCGATGCCGCGCGACGAACCTGTTACCAGCGCCACCCGCCCGCTGAGGTCAATCATGCTGTGTCCTCCCGCGCGCTCAGAACCACTTTGATGCTGTCCGCCTGGCTTTCGGCCAGCGCTGCAAAAACCTGCGCGCCGCTGGCCAGCGGCTGCACAGCGGTGATCAGGCGCTGCGGGTCGA
>CAZDVL010000552.1:0-1735 GCA_964508745.1 uncultured Anaerolineaceae bacterium
GCCCTGTGCCAGCCCTAACTCCAGCGCCAGCGCCTGATCCACGCTCTGCACGTGGCCGTGATCTTCCATGTAGACCGACTGTTCCGGCGTCAGGCCGAGCGCGTCCAGGATTTCCAGCCAGAACGAGCGCTTCATCTGCGAGATGCCCAGGAAGCCGATGTCCGCCAGCGACGCGCCGCTGCGCTCCACTGCCTCGCGGATCGTGCCGATGAAGTTCGGCAGCGATATTTCCGCCAGCCGCCCGGCCATCCACTCGTACTGGTCCACGTCCAGCCGCCCGTAATAGCCGCCCGGCAGCAGCGGGTCGCCGTCGCCAACTGCGTCGTCGGTTTGCTTGAACAGGATCGTTTCCGACAGGCTGCCGTCGGTGAAATATGACGCGCCCAGCAGGTGATTGTGCGCCGCGCCGCGCCGCAGCAGCAGCGCGCCCGCGCCAGAGCCGAAGTTGTACATGAAACGCGCGCGCGGGTTGCGCAGGTTGATCAGGTCGTTCTCGCGGCTGCCCGCCGCCAGCAGCACGTACTCCAGGCGCTCATCGGCCAGCATCAGGCTGCGGGCGGTGTTGAGCGCGATCACGCTGCTGGCGCACAGCGCGTAGACCTCAAAGCCGTAGCCGTGCACCGCGCCGATGTTGTGCTGAATTTTGCCGGCGGCGTTCCACAGCACATGATCCTTGAACTCGCTGCCGTGCGAGATCACCAGGTTGACGCGCTCGCCGGGGACGCCCGCCGTCGCCAGCGCGCGCTGCGCGGCCTGTGTCGCCATCGCCGCGACGGTGTCGTCGGGGCCGGCGACATGGCGCTGATGGATGCCCAGCTTGTCGCGCAGCACCTGTTCGGGGATGCCGGTGCGCGCCGCCAGCTCAGCGGCGGTTTCGATCTGCGGCGGAAAATACGTTCCCCAGCCCACCAGCCCGACGGCGACGTTCATGATGTGGCCCTTTCTGCGCGGCGGCAGCCCCGAAGCGGCGGCAGGAAACGGCCCGTGCGGGCGCGATAGTCCGCGTATGCCGGGTAAACGCGCGCCAGCCAGCTTTCCTCGAAGCGCGCTTTGTGCGCGAAGAAAGCGACGAGGGCCAGCGCCAGCAGCAGCCCGGCTGCGTGGCCGTGCGCCAGCGCCGCGCCGCCCGCCGTCAGCATGACGCCGAGGTAGATGGGGTGGCGCACGCAGTGATAAGGCCCGCTCTGCACCAGCTCAAGCTGCGGGTTCGGCTCTGGCGAGATGTTGACCAGCGCCCGGTTGACGCGCAGGTGTGTGAGGATGGCCAGCGCCGCGACGGCGATGCCGGCCAGCGCCGCCGCGAGGCCGAGCAGCCGCAGCCAGAGCGCCTGACCGGGCGGCAGAAACAGGAAGCTGAGCGCCAGCGCGCCCAGCAGAATAAACTGGGCGGCGACCAGCAGGGCGGCGTTCTGGCGGCTGTTCATTGTCATCCCCAGCGCACCGCGACGGCGCTCCAGGTGTAGCCGGTTCCGGCGCCGGCCAGCACGATCAGGTCGCCGGGCTTGATCTTGCCCTGTTCCAGGCCGAGCTGGAGCGCCAGCACCTGGTCTACGCTCTGGATATGGCCGTAATCCTGAAGATAGACGGCCTGCTCCGGCGTCAGGCCGATGGCCTCAAGGATCTGCACGAAGAACGAACGCTTCATGTGCACCAGCCCCAGGAACTTCACATCGCCCAGGCTGGCGCCGCTTTTTTCGACCGCCTCGCGGATGACGCGCACGAAGTTGGGCAGCGA
>CAZDVL010000553.1:0-1725 GCA_964508745.1 uncultured Anaerolineaceae bacterium
GCGCCGCGTCACCGCGGTTCGAGCCAGTACGTGCTGGCGTCGCCCTCGCCCGTCCAGCCGATGATGCCGTTGTAGCTCACCTGCCAGAACGCGGCGTTCTGGTTGCAGTACGGGCCGCTGAGCACCTGGAACACGCCGCCCGGCGGGATCAGCCCGACCGTGTAGGCGTTGAAATCGGGCGCGGTGCGGACGTGGTTCGGCAGGTACGGGTAGAGCGTGACCGCGCCGAAGCCGCCGGCGGTCAGCCGCGAAGGCAGCGCGCCGGGGCAGGCCGCCGGGCCGCCGCTCCAGGGTTCCACCCAGTAGGTGCTGCCTTCGCCCTCGCCTGTCCAGCCGACCGTGCCGTTGTAATTGACCAGCCACCACCAGCGGCGGTCGGTCCCACACTGCGGCCCGCCCAGCACCGTGAACACGCCGCCGCCAGGGATCTGCCCGATGACGACGCTGTTAGCGCCGGTGGACTGTGTGCCGGGCGCGCTGCGAACGACGTTGGGCAGGCCGGGCGTCACACGCCCCTGCCCGCCGACCGTCAGCCGGTTAGCGAGCTGGCAGGTGGGCGGCGGCGGCGGCACGGCGCTGTACGGCTCCAGCCAGTAGGTGACGCCGTCGCCTTCAGCCGTCCAGCCGACGCGGCCGTTATAGTTCACCTGCCACCAGTTGATGCCGCTCTCGCAGCGCGAGCCGCTGAGCACCTGGAACAGGCCGCCGGCGGGTATCTGCCCGACGATCGCGCCGTAGTAGGACGGGTAGCTGCGCAGGCGGTTGGGCAGGCTGGGCCAGGTGGTGACACGGCCCCACGCGCCCGCCGTCAGCCGCGCGGGCTGCCAGCAGTGCTGCGCCGCCGGGGCGCTGCCGTTTTCGGCCCGCGCCGGCGCCGGCGCGAAGATGGTCAGCGCCAGCAGCAGAGCCGCCAGCGCCAGCAGAAGCAGCGTGCGTTTCATGGTTTTTTCTCCCCCTGTAACCATGTTGTAGGTGTGCACTTACAATCTACACTATACGCTTCTGTGCCGCGCCGCGTTGTACGCCCAGCGCGCCTGCACACCGACCAGCGGCACACGGCTGCCCTGCGCTGCGGTTTGGTTCAGGTTTGCGCCGCCCCCTGCGCGGCGCGCAGGGGGCAGCAAATCGCTGTGCGGGCGGGCCGCGCTTACTCGGCGTAGAAAACGCTGGCCCAGGCCGGGCGCGGCGGGGCTGCGCCGTTGGCGAGCAGCGCCCACCAGGTCTGGTCGGTCAGGCGGTCGTCAATCGGCTGCGTGAACTCGTAGAAGCTGTAGACCGCCCCGCGCGTGAGCTGGAGTCCGGTGGGGCTGCCGGTGACGACGTAGATATCATCCACGTAGCCCGTCCCCACCTGGAGCGCCACGCCGGCGTCGGGGTTGCTGGCGACATCGGCCACCAGCGCCGCCAGCTCCGGCGGGTTCGCCAGCGCGAACTCGGCCTGGTGGCGGATGCCCAGCAGCGCAGAGCCAAGCTGGTACTTGAGGAACAGCTCGTCGGCGTCGCTCAGCGGCTCGCCCCACAGTTCCTTGCGCGCCATCTCGGCCAGGTTGGCGGACAGCCAGGTGAGGCTTCGAAGCGCGCTCTGGAGCATCGCGACGCCGCCGGGCGCGCCGGACCCGTCGGTGACCAGGCCCACCTGCCCGGCCTCCAGCGCCTGATACGTGAGCGTAGCGACTGTGGCGACGCGCGCGAACACCAGCGGATTCGGCTCGACCATGCTGTGCG
>CAZDVL010000554.1:0-1722 GCA_964508745.1 uncultured Anaerolineaceae bacterium
GGGCGGCGGCACTTGTTATTGACAAACAAATTCCTGACAAGTACAATCTGAACTGGTCTTTCTGGGGTGGCCGGGCGTTGATACCCTGGCGGACTGGCCGCGCTCCTTCTGGTTAGTGATCTAAGTGCCGCACAAAACCAGTAATGCGCTCGGCAAGCTCATACCGACGATGAGTGTGCCGGGCTTTGTCGCGCTGTAGCCCCAGCAAAAGACCAAAATCTTATCCTTGGGGGTGTTGAATCAATATGCAACTTCATAACTCGTTAGACGCCGTCGCCGACGACATGGATTTTGCAGCGCTGCTGGAGGCTTCCTTCGCCGACAAGGAACCGGAGCGGGGCGATATCGTGCCGGGGACGGTGATGACGGTCGACAATCAGGGCCTGATTGTTGACATCGGTCTGGGCCGCGACGGGCTGGTGCCGCGCCGCGACCTGGAGCGCATGGAGCAGGCGCCGGAGTTCGGCACCGGCGACGAGATCATGGTGTACGTCGTCCGCACCGAGGACGAGGACGGCAACCTGATCCTGTCGGTGTCCCAGGCGCGACAGAGCGAGGACTGGCAGAAGGCCGAACAGCTCATGGAGGCGGACCAGGCGTGGGAAGGCATCGTCGCCGACGCCAACCGCGGCGGTCTGATCGTGCCGTTCGGCAACCTGCGCGGCTTCGTGCCGGCCAGCCACGTCGTCGGCCTGACGCGCGGCCTGAATGAGGACGACCGGCGGCTGCAGATGATGGCGATGGTGGGCCGCCCGATCACCGTCAAGGTGATTGAGGTCAACTGGAAGCGGCGGCGGCTGGTGTTCAGCCAGCGCGACGCGCAGCGCGAACGGCGCGAGGCCAGCAAGGAACGCCTGCTCGACCGGCTGGAAGAAGGGCAGGTGCTGCGCGGCATCGTCAGCGGCCTGCGCGACTTCGGCGCCTTTGTTGACCTGGGCGGGGCCGACGGCCTGATCCACATCTCCGAGCTGGCGTGGCACCGGGTGAAGCACCCGCGCGACGTGCTGAACGTGGGCGACGAGGTTGAGGTGTATGTGCTGCGCCTGGACGAAGAGGGCAAGCGCATCGGCCTGAGCCTGAAGCGCCTGCAGCAGAACCCCTGGGAGACGATTGAACAGTCCTACCACGTGGGCCAGCTTGTCGAGGGGACCGTCTCGCGCGTGGCGCAGTTTGGCGCTTTCGTGGGCCTGGAGCTGGGCATCGAGGCGCTGCTGCACGTCAGCCAGATGGGCGACCCGGCCCCGGAGCACCCGTCGCTGGTGGTGCACGAGGGCCAGCGCGTGCTGACGCGCGTGATCAGCATCGAGACCGACCGGCAGCGCCTGGGCCTGAGCCTCAAGGAAGTGACCGAGGACGAGCGGGCGCGCTGGGAAGAGAAGATGCGCGCCGAGCGGGCGCAGCGTGAAGCTGAATTTGCCCAGGCGGAGGAGGTGGCCGCCGAGGCCGCCAGCGCCGCCGAGACTGCCGCAGAAGAGCTGACCCCGGCTGTTGAAGCGGAATGACCCTGTCGAAAAATTTAGCGCTTGAAGGAAGGAGGTGATAGGCAATGGCATCGGTCACGTTGAAACCGAATGAATCTCAGGAATCGCTCCTGCGCCGCTTCCGCAAGCGTGTGACAAACAGCGGCGTGCTGAGCACCGTGCGCCGCAAACGCTGGCATATTTCCAAGAGCGAGCTGCGCCGGATTGAGAAGAAGAAAGCGATCCGTCGTTCGCGCCGCCG
>CAZDVL010000555.1:0-1717 GCA_964508745.1 uncultured Anaerolineaceae bacterium
CGAGCACCACCAGCGCTAAACGAAATTTGTTCTTGAACATGGCGTCTACCTCTTTAATACTCATTAAGCACCTGCAAACTGGAAACCTGCTTGTGTCCACCCGTCAGGCATCACCTCCTCTTGATTTCTGCGCCAGTCTACAACTCAGCATGAGTCGCGAAGCACCAATTCCGGTGTGAGCAGAATCTGCGGCTCATCGGGAAGTTTGTTGTGGATGATTTTGACCAGCATCTCGGTCAGCCGCCGCCCGATCTCGTGGATGGGCTGGCGCACGGTGCTCAGCGGCGGGTTGGCGTACTCGGCGGCGGAGATGTCGTCGAACCCGGTGATGGCGATGTCCGTGCCCACCCGCAGGCCGCGTTCCTGGGCAGCCTGCATCGCGCCCAGCGCCATCGGGTCGTTGCTGGCGACGATCGCCGTGATCTCTGGATGCTGGTCCAGCAGGTAATGCGCGGCCTGGCAGCCCCCTTTGCGGCGCAGGTTGCTGTAGATCACGTAGTCCTCGCGGTAGGGCAGGTTCGCTTCCGCCAGGCCCGCCTTGTAGCCGTCCAGCCGGTACGGCGTGTAGGCCACGTCCTCCGGCGGCAGCAGCAGGGCAAGGCGCTGATGGCCCAGGCCGGTCAGGTGGTTGACCATCATTTTGATGCCAAGCTGGCTGTCCACGTCAATGTAGGGGAAGTCCGAGTCTTCGTCGGGCGAGCTGCGCCCCGACACAACGAAGGGGTGATTCAGCGACTTGAGATAGGCGATGCGCGGGTCGTGGCGGTAGGTGCGGGCCAGCAGAACGCCGTCCACGCGGTTGCCGCCGACGATGCGCCGGTAGGCGTCCATCTGGTCGCCTGAGGTTTGCGCGCTGACCAGCAGATCGTAGCCCAGTTGGGCGGCCGCATAGCCCGCGCCGATCAGCAGTTCGCTGAAGAAATCTTCCGAGAGCTGGTGGTCATAGGCGGGGATAATCATGCCGATGGTGTCGGTTTTGCGGGCGCGCAGCTGGCGGGCGACCATGTTGGGCTGGTAGCCGAGGCTGTAGGCGATTTCAATAATCTGCTGGCGCGTCTGGTCATTTACGTCGCTGTAGCCGGCCAGCGCCCGCGAAACAGTTGTGATTGAAAAGCCTGATTTTCCCGCAATATCTTTTAGTTTGACCATTTATTTTGTATCCAAAACGTTTTGGATTAATCACACTATACAGAGTTCTTCGGATTCTCGCAACCTATTGCGAAAAAGTGGCCGGGCGCTGTCGCGGCGGGATGCCGGGTTGGGGCGGAAGTTGGGGGCGTTTCTGTGCCGGTTAACGCGCGTGGAACGCGCCTGCTGCCGGGCGCATAGCAGCCTTCTTCTCTCAAGGCTGCCCTTGCTTTTGCTCGTCTGTTTTGGTGCGGCTACCCTGAACGGCCCTCGGCGGCGGTGTGCCCGTTGAGCTGCTCATCTACCATGCCGAAGCGGCGCGTGCGCCGGTTGTATTCCAGCAGCGCCTTGCGCAGCTCTTCCTTGTCGAAGTCTGGCCAGTATACGGGCGTGAAGTAGTATTCGCTGTACGCGCCCTGCCACACCAGGAAGTTGCTGGAGCGTATCTCGCCGCTGGTGCGGATGATCAGGTCGGGGTCGGGCAGGGGGCTGGTGTACATGTAGCGGCTGATGAGCGTCTCGTCAATCTGGTCTGGCGGCACGCCGTCGGCCACGATGCGGCGCACCGCGTGCACGATCTCGTCGCGCC
>CAZDVL010000556.1:0-1716 GCA_964508745.1 uncultured Anaerolineaceae bacterium
CCGGGCACGATAAAGTCGCGCGGGCGCAGGATGCTGTCCTCGATGTACTGGCGCGCGCTGACACCCGCACGCCGCGTCCCCGCCTGCTCCGCGATGTTGTGCAGGTTCGGCCCCAGGCTGAAGCCAGAGCCGCCCTGCGTGACCTGGTGGCAGGCCGAACACGGCGGCGTTCCGCTGACGCCGGCCTGAAAGACTGCGGCGCCGCGCGCCGGGTCGCCGGTCACAACCGCCGGCGGCGGGGCGGCGTCCGGCAGAACCGCCCAGGCGGAGGCGCTCGCGCAGCCCGCCAGCAAACAGCCGGCCAGCAGCAGCAAAATCCATCTCAGAGGTGACATCGCGCATCCTTTGCAACTTGCAGCCCTGGAGCTGGCGGAGTCCGGCGGGCGCGAAGCCAGCGCCGAACTCCGCCAGCGGCGGGCGTCTTACATGCCTGCGTTCAGCCTGACGACGCCGCCCATCATGCCGGGCGCGAAGGCGACGGTGCCATACGTCACATAGAGCGCGCCGTCCGGGCCTTTGGCGATGGCAAAGGGCGCGATCAGGCCCTCAGCCACCGGCGTGACGCCGTCCGCGCTGACCATCACGACGCGGCCTGGGCCAGGCCCCTGCTCGCCAAAGATGACCATTTCCACCGCGTAGAGGGTGTCGCCATCTAACAGGATGTCGGTCACGGCGTTCAAACCTTCGTAGGTGTGAACGATTGCGCCGTTCGACCAGTGTTCGATCTTGCCCGCGCCAGGGGCCAGCCCCGCGCCCAGGAAGCCAATGTACATGTCGCCGTTCTCCGCGATCTCGATGGAATCGGGCACGGAGTTGTCGGGCCAGGCGTTCACAACCTGCAAACCGGCCTCGGCCGTCCAGGACAGCAGGGCGTTCTGCCCGGCGTTGACGATGTACAGTGTGCCGTCCGGCCCCCAGGCGATGTCGGCGACGTTGGTGTCGAAGCCGTTGCCGTCCGGGTCCTGGGCCAGCTCGATGCCGTTGAGGTTGATCACATTTTTGGTCGCCAGCGTGGCCGCGTCCAGCTCAACCACACTGTCAGTCCAGAAGGCGCCGAAGGCCCCAGCGCCGGTGCCGCTGAACACCAGCCACAGCGAATCGCCGCGCGGGATGGCCCGGTAAAGGCCCAGCACTTCGCTTGGCGAGGCGTAGCTGGGCATCCCCTGGATGAGGTCGGTCGCGGTGCCGTCCGGCGCGATCGAGACCACGCGCCCGGTCATGCCCAGGCCCATGGTGGCTTCACCTTCCGGCCCCGGCAGAACGATTTCCACTTCGCCGCCGGTTCCGGTCACCACCACCAGCAGGTTGCCGTTGGCGTCGAACGCCAGCCCGCGCGGCGCGTCCAGCCCGCCCAGCACCTCGTCGCCAGGCAGCGGCGGCATCCCTTCCTGTGCCAGCGCCGGCACGCCGACGGCCAGCAGACAGGCGGCGACTAACAACAGCCCAAAAGCTTTCTTTAACATCTTCTCTCCTCCCTGAGAGCGCTTACGGCGGCCTGATATCGCCGCCGTAATTTCTACCTTAGACATTAAGGCCGCATTAAGCAGGTTGTCATCAGTCTTTGGGCGGAGAAATAGCGCGGGTGCGGGTTTGCAGGCGGCCCTCACCCCCGGTCACCTCTCCCATCAAATGGGTGAGAAGCGGCGCGCGCGCGCCGCCCTGACCCCTATCCCCGGCCCTGACCCCTATCCCCGGCCCTTCCCCCGCTAACGCAGG
>CAZDVL010000557.1:0-1714 GCA_964508745.1 uncultured Anaerolineaceae bacterium
AAAGAGCTGGCGGCGCGCTTCGCCCGCACCAAAGGCGTCTTTCTGGACCGGGGCATCAAGAGCGTGGCGGCCATCGAAGCGATGAAAACGATGGCCTATGAGATCGCCGAGCAGCTCGGCCACGAGCTGGAGGGCGGCAGACGCTGGCGCGCGCCGGACTGGTTCCTGCAGGGCGTCAGCGGCGGCATGGGGCCGATCGGCGTGGGCAAGGGCTTCCGCGAGATGCTCGATTTCGGCATGGTTGACGCGATGCCGAAGCTCGGCCTGGTGCAGTCCGCCGGCTGCGCGCCGATGGTCGAGGCCTGGGCGCGCGGCCAGCGCATCGCCACGCCCATCGAGCGCCCGGAGACGATCATCTCCACGCTGGCGACCGGCAACCCCGGCCGCGCCTACGAGCTGCTGTACGACTATGTGCGCGACTACGGCGGCCACTTTGTCAGCGCCAACGACCAGGAAGCCTTCAGCGCCATCCGCATCCTGGCGCGCAACGACGGCATGTCGGTCGAGCCGGCGGTCGGCGTGACGTTCGCCGGGCTGTTCAAAATGGTGCAGAAGGGCATCATCAAACCGGACGACGTGGTGGTGATCAACGGCTCTGGCCACACGATGCCGGTCGAAACGCAGATTCTCGACGAGGAATGGCAGCGCTCGATTGACCTGTCGGTGCGCACGCCCGCGCCGGTGCTGCCTGAGGAGGGCCTGCTGTCGGCGCTGGAGCAGATGGACGCGCTGGTGCGGCGCATCGTGCTGGTGGAGGACAACGCTGACGCCGCCCGGCTCATCAGCCGCATCCTGCAGGCGCGCGGCAGCTACGATGTGCGCCTGGCCGCCAACGGTGAGGACGGCTTCGCCCTCATCCGCCAGACGCGCCCGGACCTGGTGATCACCGACCTGATGATGCCCGGCGTGGACGGCTTCACGCTCATTGACGCCATGAAGGCCGACCCGGAGATGAGCCGCATCCCGATCATCGTGGTGACGGCCAAAGAGCTGACGGCCAAAGAGCGCGCGCGCCTGGGCGGGCAGATCAACCTGCTGCTGCAAAAAGGCTCGTTCATTGACGAGGATTTTGTCGCCAGCCTCGTCAACGACCTGGGCTGAGCGCGGTGTCCCTGTGGCCGGCGCGCGCACGATCCACCGAAGCGAGCTGAGCCGTGCGCGCCCGTGATCCGTCGCTGGCGCGCGGCCTGCTGGCGGCGTTTCTGACGCCGCTGTTTCTGGGCGTCTCGCCCATTTTCGGCAAGCTGGCGCTGGCCGCCGGCGCGGACCCGTTCGGGGTGGCGGCGGTGCGCACGACGGCGGCGGTGCTGCTGCTGTGGGCCGTCTACCTGGCGCTGTTCCGGCGCTTCATCTACATCTACCCGGCGGGCCTGCTGGGCTGCGTCGTCATCGGCGCGGTCAACGGCATCGGCTCGCTGTTTTATTACGGCGGGCTGGGGCTGCTGGACGCCTCGCTGACGCAGCTTCTCAACGGCACTTACCTGGTGTTCGCCGTGCTGCTGACGCACATCGGCGGCCAGCGGCTGGACCGGCGGACGCTGGCGCGCGTGGGGCTGGCGCTGGCGGCGCTGCTGCTGCTGACCGGCTTCGGCGGCACAGCGGTGGACTGGCTGGGCGTCGGCCTGATGCTGGGCAGCGCGATCACGTTCGCCGGGACGGTGATCCTCAGCCAGTACGTGCTGCACGAGATGCCCGCGCCCACCATGACGCTCTA
>CAZDVL010000558.1:0-1712 GCA_964508745.1 uncultured Anaerolineaceae bacterium
GCCAGCGGCGGCCATCAGCAGCGTGTACAGCGGCGTGGTCGTGCCCAGCGTCTGCACGCCGGGGTTGTAGACGAAGCCCGCCCCTTCAATAATGTTGCGGCTGTAGCGAAAGGTGATAAAGGCGTCGTCAATGGTGCGCGGGCCGGGCAGCGCGCGCAGCACCAGCGCCAGCGCCATCACGGCGGCGACCAGCAGCGCGTCACGGCGCGTTAAAGGCATCACATTCGTTCTCCAAAACCGCTGTCACAAACCAGGCCCCGGCGCGCAGCGCGCGCGGCGGCAGCCTTTCTCACCCTGAGTTTACGGGGAACCGGCGGCGGGAAGCGTAAACGTTTCCAGCAGCAGGCTGTCGCCGCGGACGCGCGCGCCCGCCGGGCTGACCGGCAGCCGCGCCAGGTCGCCCAGCCGGTAGAGGCCGGCGACCAGCTCGCACGGGCCGGCGGGCGGCGTGTCCCACGCCAGCGCGTGCGCGTCGGCGACCACCGCGCCGGGCCGCCACTGATCGGTGGGGTAGCGCCCGCCCGCCGGGGCCGAGTCGCTCTGGGCGGCGGGCGCGCCGCCGCACACCGCGTGCACAAACACCTGATACGACGCCGCCGGCGGCGTGTCGGCGCGCCAGTAGAGCGTCACGTCCACGCCGTCAGTGCGCGCCTCAGCCGTGTATGCTTCGAGCACAATCGAATCGCCGAAGCGGTAGCCCAGCGTCTCCGCCCCCGGCGGGATGGCGGCGGACTCAGGCCGGTTGAGCGTCAGCGGCGCGGTCAGCGGCGGCGCGGTCAGCAGCGGGCTGTGGCGCGGCTCGACAAACGCCAGCGCCGGTGTGAGCGCCGGCGTGTCGGCGCGGAGCGTCACGGCCACGGACGCGCGCACCAGCGCGCCGTCAACGGCCAGCGCGCCGGCGTCGGTCAGGCCGTAGACTGTGCCCGCCGCCGCGTCCAGGACGGCGGCGCGCCACGTCTGCACCGGGTACGCGCCGTGCGGCGTGGGGTCGGCGTAGGCGGCCCACAGCGTCAGCGCGGACTCGTCGCCGCCGCGCTCGACCTGCGGCCCGACGGCGAACAGCGCGCCGGCGTCGTAGAGCGCCAGCAGCGGCTCCAGCGCCGGGAACGGCGCGTCGTGTTCAGCCGCCCACAGCGCCGCCAGCTCAGCGCGCACGGGCGCGGCCTCGTCCGCGCGCCCGGCGTCGTCCAGCGCGGCGGCCAGGAACCAGCGCCCGGCCAGCGGCGCGCCGCCGTCAGCGGCGCGGCGGAAGTGGTCGCGGGCGTCGTCGGCGCGGCCCGCGCGGGCTGCCAGCTCGCCCAGCAGCAGCTCATACGCCCCGGCGGCGCTGTTGTGCGCCCAGCGATCCGGGTGGACGGCGGCGCGGGGCGCGCGCCAGTCCGGGTCGGCGGCGGGGCGCAGCCGCGCCAGCGCGCCGTCCAGGTCGCCCAGGGCCAGCGCCAGCGCGGCGGCGGCGGTCAGGTCGCGCGGGCTGACATCCGTCTCAGGCAGCGCGTCCAGCAGGGCCAGCGCCGTCTGCCACTCGTCAGCGTAGGCCAGCAGCGCGGCGCGGCGGCGCTGTGCGTCCGGCTGGCCGTAATCCGCGAGCTGCGCCCAGGCCGCGCTGCCGCCGGTGACCGTCTCGATAACGGCCTGGCGCGCCGCCGGCTGGGCGGTGAGCGCGGCGAAAAACGGCGGCGTCAGCAGGTCGCGGGCCGCCAGCGCCCGCCGCG
>CAZDVL010000559.1:0-1707 GCA_964508745.1 uncultured Anaerolineaceae bacterium
CGCCAGCGCCCGGCGGCGGTCCTGGTGCTGACGCTGCCCGGCGCGACGCTGCTCCATGACGGCCAGTTTACCGGGCGGCGCGTGAAACTGCCGGTGCAGATCGGCCGCCAGCCCGACGAGCCGGTGGACCACGACCTTGACATTTTTTATCGCCGCCTGCTGAACGAGGTACAGGACCCGATCTACGGGCGCGGGCGCTGGCGGCTGTTCAACCTGGCGCCGGCCTGGGGCAGCAACCACTCGCACGAGAACCTGGTGGCGCACGGCTGGGCCGAGGACAATGACGACCGCCGCCTGGTCGTCGCCAACCTGACCGACCAGCAGGCGCAGGCCCTCATCAACCTCAGCGCCTGGCCGGGCATCGCGCAGGCGACCTGGCGGCTGGACGACGCGCTCTCTGGCCACCGCTACACGCGCACCGGCGCCAGCATGGTTGATCCCGGCCTGTACATTGACCTGGGGCCGTATGAATCGCACGTGTTCCGCTTCCGCCGGCTGTAGATGCGCGTGCCGGCGTCAGGGCCGCGCGCGCGGCTGATCGCCCTGGTGTACGGCGCCGGGCTGCTGCTGTGGCTGTCGCTGGAGGACAGCGGCGTGGCCGCGGCGGCCCTGTTGGGGCTGGGGCTGGCGGCGCTCATCCTGGCCTTAACCACTGCTGATCAACTGGGCGGCAGGCGTGTCACGGCGCGCGCGGTCCCGCTGGCGGGGGCGCTGCTGGGCGCGGCGCTGGGCCTGGGCGCGGCGCTGGCCGCCGCCGGGCTGATGTTCTTCAAGAACGCGCTCCACGGGCACGTTTTTCTCGACTACCCGCCGGGGCTGATCGGCGCGACGCTGGCGCGCGGCCCGGCGTGGGCGCTGGCGGGGGCGCTGGCAGGGTTCGGGGGCGGGCTGGCGCTGCTGGCGCTGCGCGCGCCGGCCAACAACGCGGACAAGGACGATGAACGGCGGGTTTGAACACTGGCTGCAAGGGCGTTTTGAAAGCCTGTTAAGTGTGCGGCGCTGCGCGGTTGGCGGCCCGCCCGCGCTGACGCCGCGCCCGCTGGACGCCGCGCTCACCATCCACATGTGGACCGGCATCAACATCCACGTGTACCTGCTGGCGCAGGCGCTCAAGACGCGCCAGGTGCGCGAGGCGGTCAGGGCCGACACCGACAGCGGCGCGGGCGCGCTGTTTATCGTCAGCCCGGCGCTGCTGCCCGCGCCGGGGGCCGCCGCCGCGGTGCCCGAATGGCTGCTGGCGGTGCACGCCCTCAGCGCCGAGCGCATTTACACCGTCTGCCCTGAAACTGGCCTGTGCCTGGGCCAGCTTCACCTGGAACAGACCTCGGTCGTGGCGCACTTTCGCGCGGTCTGCGGGCCGCCGGTTGTGTTCGAGCGGCTGCACTACCAGCGCACGACGGTCAAACCGCATTTTATCAAGGGGTTCTGGCTGGTGGCGCACTTCGGCGCGGACCCGTTCTGGCGCGACACAGACGCCCCGCCGCCCTACCGCCCCGCTTACACGCCGCCGCGCCCGGCGGTGCCCGCCAACGGCGGCCCGCCGCCACCGCCGCCGCCTGTCCGCACCCCGCTGGAGCGCAGCTACGAGCTGCTGGGCATCGGCCGCGAGGCCACGCGCGCCGAGGTCAAAGCGGCCTTCCGGCGGCAGGCGCTGGCGCTGCACCCGGATGTCAGCCCGCTGGACAAGGCCGAGGCCGAGGCGCGCTT
>CAZDVL010000560.1:0-1707 GCA_964508745.1 uncultured Anaerolineaceae bacterium
TCGCCGTTGACGACCGCGCCGTTCATCACGCGCAGATAGGCGCGATCCTGTGTCCCGGCGGGCGCGCCCAGGCCGAACAGCCCGGCGATCTGCGCGTCGGGGCGCATCGCCAGCAGGCGGCCGCCGCCGGCGTAGTAGTTGCTGAGCAGGGCGGCCTGGCCCGGCGTCAGCGCGGTTTCCGCCACGATCACCAGGTCGCGGCCCGTCAGGTCGGCGGCGGTCAGCGCGCCCACCTGCACGGTCACGAAGCTGGAGATGCCCTCAGCCGTGAGAATCTCGCCCAGGTAGCGCCCGAACTGGTAGGGCGCGCTGTCGTTGACCACGACCAGAATCGGCGTCGGCGTCAACTGGGCCGCCGCCGGCAGCGTGGCCAGCCCCAGCGGGGCCACCAGCGCCAGCAGGATCAGGATGAGGATCATCTGTTTCAGTTTCAGCCGGTTCCGCGCCATTTACCCGATCTCCCTGTTCACCCCGCCCGGTCACGGTTGGGGTTTACGAAAAAGCGCCGTCAGAATCGCAGCAGTGCCCTCTTGCTCCCGGCCGCGGCCAGGCGCTCACTGCACTGCGCGCCATCATCGTTTACGTTGCAGTGATTTTAGGCGCGCCACCTTGCAGCGTACTTACAGCGCGCGCCGCAGGCCCGCGGCGCGCGCAACGTTTGGGTATTAATACGATTGTTATCGAGATTATTACCGCAAGCCCCGCCCTACGGCGCGTCAACCACGAAGCTGTCCACCGCGCTCCACGGCCCGTTCAGCCCGCCGGGGTAGCGCGCCCGCACCCGCCAGTAGAAGATGCCGTTTGGCAGCGGCGCGGTCGTCACCGCATACTCGGACGCGCCGGGCGCGGCGCTGAAGGCCAGCGGCGCGGCGAAGGCGCTGCTGGCCGCCACCTGAACCTCATAGCCGATCGCGCCGCTGACGCGCCCCCACGACAGGCTGGGGGTGGCGAGGGTGTAGCGGTTGGCGCGCGGCGCGGCGCTGGCGGCGGAATCAACAAACAGCTCGCGCGGCGCGCTCCAGGACGTGGCGCTGCCGGCGCTGTCCACGCTGCGGACACGCCAGTAATAGCGCGTCGTTTGCAGCGGCCCCGGCAGCGAAAAGCTGATCGGCGACAGGGCGGCCTGCGCGACGCTGTGGATTGACCCCTGCGGCGGGTTGGTCGTGCCGGCCTGGAATTCATAGCGCGCCGCCGCCGCCACCCGCGACCACTGAAACACCGGGCTGGTCTGCGTGATGTGCGCGGCGTGCGCCGGCGCGAACAGCAGCGGGGCCTGCAGGACGCCCGACTCGTAAACAGCGGTGAAGCTGTGGCTGCCCGCCGGGACGACGACAAAGGCCTCGGCGCGGCCCTTGATCGTCTGCGTGCTGAAGGCCGCCGGGCTGCCGTCCACGCTCACCGTGAGCAGGCTGCCGCCGTTGTAGGTCCGGGGGATGATTGTCGCCAGGCTGTGGCCGCTGGCCGGGGCGGCCATATTGAACGTGAGCGTGCTGGTCAGGTTATCCCAGGTGACGCCGCTGTAGGTGGTCGCGTAACGCGCCTCGACGAAATTCAGCCACTGGTCGGCGTTGAGGATAGGCACGCCCTGGCTGCGCGCGTAGGCCAGCGTGCCGTCCACCCACCCCTGAGCATCGGTGATGCAGTCCACGTGGAAGATCGCCATCAGCGCGGCGTAGTCGCCCGCCTGGCTGCGGTCAATCAGCTCGC
>CAZDVL010000561.1:0-1705 GCA_964508745.1 uncultured Anaerolineaceae bacterium
GGTAGGGGGTGTAGGCGGTGTAGAACTCGCCGCGCAGCAGGATGTGGTTCACCGCCGCCGGGCTGTAGTGGTGGTAGGCGCCCGCGCCGCGAAAGATGGCGAAATTCTGCGCGTGGTCGTTGGCCTCGGCCAGCGCCAGCAGCTCGGCCTGCACCTCCATCTCGCTGAGCGGGGCGGGCAGGTCCAGCGGGGGGAAGCGGTGGGCGGCGGGCACAGCTTCGAACAGATCCTCAATTGTCGCGGCCCCGACCGCCGCGAGCATCTGCTGCTGCTCAGTTTCCGTGTGCGGTATATAGCTCATACAGGTTCCAGTTCCACTCCGGGTCATCTACAGTCGTCAGCGTTCAGCTTTCAGTCGTCAGCGTTCAGGAAAAATCAGCATCGCGAACGGCGTGGTTCGTTCTTTGTTTTCAACTGTTAGCTGATGGCTGAAAGCTGATGGTTCTCTAATGCTCGCGCTCGTCACAATAAGCGGCGTAGGCGTCGGCGTCCAGCAGGTCGGACATGTCGGCGGGGCCTTCCAGCCTGATTTTGATAATCCACGCCTCATACGGCCGGGCGTTGATCTGCTCTGGCTCGTCCTCCAGCGCGCTGTTGACCTCGGTCACGACGCCGCTGACCGGCATCGTCAGGTCCGACGCGGCCTTGACGGACTCGACCGTGCCCAGGGCCGCGCCCTTCGCCAGCTTCGTGCCGACTTCGGGCAGCTCGATAAACACCAGGTCATTGAGGGCGTCCTGCGCATAGTCAGTCAGGCCGACGGTGCCGGTCTCGCCGTCCAGCCGCAGCCATTCGTCCGTGCGCGCGTATTTCAGGTCAGCCGGCGTCTTCCATGTTCCCATTGTCTTGTTTCTCCCTGTAGCATCATGATCAGCGAACAAAAAATCAGCGAACAAAAAAGAGCGCACCCGCAATTCTGCTGTGCGCTCTGTCGGCCTGCGCGTTCAGAGTGTGGTGACCTGCAAATCCCTGTGACCTGAGAGTTTCACCGCCAGACCAGCGCATCTGACAGCTTGCCCCTTCGGCGTCCCGCGCGCAGCGCGCGGGAACTCTCTTTGCAGGCAGCCGCGTGACTGCCGCGGCACGTTCATTGTAGCCGCAAGCGTACAAACCGGCAATGCGCCCTACGCCTCGCGTTCGACGGGCAGCCAGGCGAAAAAGTGCTCGCGCACGTCCGGCGTCAGGGTGAGGTGCAGGCTGAAGTGGCCGGTCGCGTCGGCGACGATGGTCGGCCGCAGCACCAGCGTGCCATCGGCGCGCAGGCCGATGGCCAGGTAAGCCTGCGATGTCCCGACGATCCGGGTGGTTTGCAGGCCCTGCACGGGCTGGAGGCGGCCCAGCAGCCGCGCCAGCTCCTCGTGGCTGGGGCGCAGGGCGATCTCCAGCGGGCCATAGCTGGCAGCGATCGCCATATAAGCGCCTTCGCGGCGCATGGTAAGCTGCGTGGCTGTGTCCAGGTCCTTGCTGGACGTGAACTGCAGGATGCCGGATTCAGAGTCAAAGTTCACGGTGTCGAGGGTCGAAAACTGCTTCATGATGTTTGTGTCTCCGATACAGCCCATTAATGGCGGCAGGCGCGGCGTTTTTCTAAGAGTTTATTGCATTACCTGCCGTGCATGTCATATAATTCACAAGCTGCTGGCCCTGCCGGCACGCTCTGTTACCAGAGTTTACCACGATTGTGATGCAAATCACACGGCTCTCG
>CAZDVL010000562.1:0-1702 GCA_964508745.1 uncultured Anaerolineaceae bacterium
GTTTGCTGTTTGAGCGCGGCAGCAGCGGCGCGCTCGCCGGCCAGATCAGGCGGCTCCTGAACGAGCCGGGGCTGCTGGCCGCACTTAAAGCGGGCATCGCTCCCGTTAAGACAACCGCGGCCATGCGCGGCGAATACGAGGCCCTGTACGCTGCGCTGTGAGCGTTTCGCACAGCCATATTGCTACCCGGAACGCATGGGATGCGCAAAACCAGGCCGGCTAAGCGGGGCGCGGGAAGGGCAGGGGGCGCGGACAAAAAAACGGGGCGTGATCCACACGGATCGCGCCCCGTTCCGTTCGTGCTGCTGGCTTACGCGCGCGCCGGCCTCACCCCGCCACCGCGTACACCCGCATCCGGCTGTCGTTGGCGTAGCAGGGGGTCGGCCCAGACGAAAACACTTCCGAGTGGAGCGTGATAAAGCCGCTGCTGTCCGGCAGCCACAGGATTTCGACCATCAGGGGGTCGCTGCTCACCCAGTCGAAACTGGTGGCGCGCCCATCGTTCTTGCAAACGTCCAGGGTGACGGTGCTGGTCTGCGTGGGCAGCGACGCGCTGAGCGTGCCGGCGGCCAGGTCGAGGACGGCCAGGCTCAGGTGGTCGCAGCAGGGGATCGTGCTGACGACCGCCAGCCGTTCATCCGGGCTGATCGCGTAGACGGTGTGGGGCGAGTCGTACTGGGCGACCTGCGCCCCGCTGGCGATGTCGAACACGTAAAGCGTTTCCGCCGGGTTGTCATAGTTGCCGGGGTCGGCCATCTGCGCGATGTATAGGTGGTAGCTGCCCGGCCCGAACCAGGGCGTGGCGTACTCGACGCCGCCGGGCGGCTCCAGCCGCAGGATAAGCTGCCCGCTGGCGACGTTAAACACGTAGAGCGCGGCGTCGTCCTGCGTCAGGGCCAGCGACCGGTCATCGCTGTACGTCAGCATGTCGGTGTAGCCCGTGAAGGCGGGCAGCGCGGCCATGATCTGCCCGGCGGTGAGGACGCGCGGCGTGTCCGTGACCGGCGTCACCGCGCCGGTTGACGGGTCCACCATGAACGATGCGCTCGACATCGTGGTGCTGTCGTCCACAAGGTCAACCAGCAGCGCGCCGTCCGCGCCCAGCGTCAGCGGCCGGTTGAAGCTGAAAACGTCGAGGGGCGCGATATTCGTCGGGAACGGCGCGGCCGTCTGCCCAACGGCGCTGCCGTCCGCCAGCGCGAACGCCTGCAGCAGCAGCGCGTCGCCCCCCACGGAGCAGTTCTTCATCAGCGCCCAGACGGCTGTGGCGTCGGCGTTCAGCGTGCCCGCGATCGGGCAGTTGTCGCCCAGCGGAAACTCGGCTACGGCCGTCAGCCGGGGGCCATCCTGCGCACCCGCGCCCGCCGCCAGCAGCAGCGGCAGCAGCAGCGCCAGCGACCTGCCAGCCCTTATCCATCGTCTCATGTTCATGCGCTCCATATGGTCACAGTTCTCGCCGCTCACAGTCGCATTTCTACCCTGAACGGGTGCGGCGCGCAAATCGGGGCCGCCGCCCGCGCGCGGACAAAAAACGGGGCGCGACCGCGTGGATCGCGCCCCGTTCCATTCGTGCTGCTGGCTTACGCGCCCGGCGCCGGGCAGGTGTTGATGCCGCGCCAGTCGTCGGCGCGCGCGCTGTCCTGCGAGAGGTCCGGCGGCGTCACGTTGGCCGCCGGCAGCAGGAACTCGGTTTGCAGGCCGA
>CAZDVL010000563.1:0-1700 GCA_964508745.1 uncultured Anaerolineaceae bacterium
CGCTCCTCCCCATGTCTAAAGCCAGGGGTTTCCGCGCCTGAAATTTCGATGAATCTGTTCGGCAGCATCATCCTGGCGTCGGCCGTCGGGCACGTCGCGCTGCTCGGCTGCCTGGCCGCGCGGCGCGCCCGCGCGCGCGCCGGCGTCGTGTGGCTGGCGCTGAGCGTGGCGCTGGCGCTGGCCGCCGCGCTGACGTATTTCGCGCCCGCCGGCGGGCTGCTCGCAAACCGCCTGACCGCGAACAGCGCGCTGACGCTGGCGCTGGCGGCGCTGCTGACCGCCTACGGCGTGCTGGTGCTGCGCGACGTGCTCAACCGGGCCGGGCGGCTGTGGCTGCTGGCCGGGCTGGTGTGGCTGGCCGCGCTGGCGGCGGCGCTGCTGGCCGGGCCGCCGCTGGCCAGCGAGCCGGACTGGCTGGCGCGCGTGTTCGTCCGGCCGGACTGGTTCAGCGTCGCGGCGCTGGCCGGGCTGGTGGTGATGGGCGCGCTGCTGCTGGGCGTGGCGTTCTACGGGTTCTATATCGCGCGGCTGCCGGAAGTCGCCAACCGGGCGCTGTTCTGGGTAATTGACGCGGCGGCGGTGCTGCTGGGCATCGTGCTGGCCGCCAGCGGGCCGCCGGCGCTGCTGGCGGCGGGCAGCGTCATGCTGCTGCTGAGCCTCAGCGGGGCCGCCTACGCCCTGTTCTCGTACCGCATGATCGACATCCGCAGCGTCATCGCGGCGGCGGCGCGCGCGCTGTGGCTGATCGCGCTGACAGCGCTGTTCATCGCCGCCGCCCTGCTGGTCGTGGACGCGGTCGCCGCGCCCGAAGCGCGCGACCGGCTGGCGCTGATCGGCGCGGTGGCGCTGGCGGCGGCGGCGCTCTATGTGCTGGCGCGCCGGGCGCTGGCCTGGCTGGCCGCCCCGCTGCTGGGCCTGCCGCCAGACCCCACGCGCGCCGCCCGGCGCTACAGCCAGCAGATCTCCAAGGCTGTCGAGATTGACCACCTGATCGCGGTCGGCAGCGAAACGCTCAACGGCGTGATGGGCGTGCGCCGCTCCGGCATGATCCTGGTCAACGACGCCAGCGCCAGCGGCGGCCAGGTCGAGCTGCTGGTGATGCGCGGCGGCGGCCTGGTCGGTGTTAAAGAGCCAAAAGGCCACGTGCAGAAAAACGGCCCCATCTACCAGCGGCTGGCGGCGGAACGCGCGCCGCTGTCGCAGTTTGACCTGGAGTTCAGCCCGCGCTACCGCGCCGCGACCGCCGCTGAGCGCGCCTTCTTTGCCGGCCTGGGCATGAGCGCCTACGCGCCGATTGTCGTTGAGGAAGTGCTGATCGGCGTGCTGACCTGCGGCGCGAAGATCAACGACACGCCGTTCTTCCCGCGCGACCTGGAGCTGCTGGCGACGATGGCCGACCAGACCGGCGTCGCGCTGCGCAACGCGCGGCTGGTCGCCGACCTGCGCCACCTGAACGCGACCATGCAGGGGCTGAACGCCGGGCTGGAGGAGGCCAACGAACAGTTGGCGAAGCTGGACTCGGTCAAGACAGATTTCGTGACCATCGCCAGCCACGAACTGCGCACCCCGCTGGCGCAGCTTCGCGGCTATGTGGACATCGTGGACGCGCTCAACGAACAGGGGATGCTGGACAAGGAACAGACCAGCGGCATGGTGGGCAACCTGCGGCGGGCCGCCCAGCGCATGGACGAGCTGATCTC
>CAZDVL010000564.1:0-1699 GCA_964508745.1 uncultured Anaerolineaceae bacterium
TCAGCACACGTCGGTGACTGGCGTCAGCGGCGAGGTGCGCAGGATCCTGAAGTGGCCCAGTTGGTCCGACAACGGCCGCAGGTAGTCCGGCTCCGCCGGGGGAACCCCCGGCCCGCCCGGCGCGGCGCTGTTCCCCCGCACCGCCCACACGCTGCCCACCATCGAATTCTGGCTGCCGCCGCCCGCCGCCGCCAGCGTCGCCGCGCCGCTGGCCTCGCGCTGGAACGAGCCGAAATGCGGCATCAGCTCCACGCAGACCACGCTCAGCGAGGCGTCAACCGGCAGCCCCAGGCCGCGCAGCAGCGCTTTGACCTCGCTGTCCTGCCACACGGTCGAACTCCAGGCCGGCGCGTTGCGGTTGCCCTTGGCCAGCACGCCCGTGTTTTCAGCCGTAATCAGCTCCCGATAAACTCTGGGGATCAGGCGCAGGCGGCGGTCGTCCAGCAGGATGTTGCGGTTGTCCTGGCCGTCGGCCTGGCGCACCTGCGCGTACAGCAGCGCCCAGATCTCGGTGCGCGGCGGCGCGGCGGTGATGTTCTTGCCGTTGAGCACGGCCTGCGCGTGCGGCGCCTCGACCAGCAGGCGCTGCTCGTCGCGGTGGCAGGTGCAGAACAGCGTCGGGGCCGGGTGCTGGACGCCGGTGGTGCGCATCGGCCGGCCAAAGCGGCCCTGCGCCGTTGACCAGATATCGGCGTGCCCCACGCGCAGCTCGTAGGTGAAGAAACCGAACAGCTCGCTGCTCTCGGCGTGCAGGCCGGCCGGCAGCGGCACCAGGTAATGCCGGTTGGAGTTCGTGGCCGGCTCCAGCGGCTGCATCGCCAGCAGCCCGGCGTTGTCGTCGCTCTGCCCCGGCGTGATCACGCGGATCAGCTCCGGGTCAATGTTGAGCGGCGGCTCGTCCGGCGGCACGAACGTTTCCGGGCGGTTGTCCGACAGCAGCGGGTCGGTCGAATAGCCGAGGATGCGGATAAAGTAGCTGTCGTTAGGGTCGCGCACCGGCTCAGCAAATTCAAGCCAGAGATAACGCTCGCGCGGCTCGGTCGCTGAGTAGTCGTCGCTGCGGCGGTACTGGCTGAGGGCGACGCCCGCCGACACCAGGCGCGGCACCTGCGCCGGCGGCGTGGTCACCGGCAGCTCCAGCGTGAGCGGGGCCGGGTCATCCTGCTGGGCGGGCGGCGTTGAAAAGCGCGGCTGAAGCGTGTAGCTCAGCTCGATGATGTCCGGGAAAGCGGTCTCGCCGGGGTCGTCCGGGTTCGGCTTAGCTGATTTCGGCTCCACCGCGTCCAGGTAAATGAGCGTGGTTTTGCTGCGGTCGGGGCTGGCCAGCGCGTTGATCGGCGCGGTGCGCACCATCTCCAGGTCGCCGATGGGCTGCCCGTCGTTGTCGTCCACCTCGTCGTCGCCCTGGTACTTCAGGTCGCGGAACAGCTCGAAGCTGACTGCTTCAAGCATGTCCCACGTCCAGTCGCGGTCAACCTGGTACGTAAGCGCGACAATCCAGTGGTTGAGCAGCTCCTCTTTCGACGCGAACGTGACCGAGGAATGGTCCGGGGCGAGCGTGTGGCGGATGCGGTTGGAGCAGCCGAAGATCACGCGCTGCCCTTTTTCGCCCACCAGCGTCAGGCCCTTGTGGTCCACGTCCAACTGCTGCGCCAGCCGCTGGATGATGGCCGGCGTGCTGGCCGCGCCGCGCTGGAAC
>CAZDVL010000565.1:0-1694 GCA_964508745.1 uncultured Anaerolineaceae bacterium
TGTCGGATGGAAAAACAAGCATGAGCAGACGACCATCGGTATACCCCTTCACCGCTATTGTCGGCCAGGACCGGATGAAGCGCGCCCTGATCCTCACCGCCATTGACATGCGCATCGGCGGCGTGCTGATTCGCGGCGAGCGCGGCACCGGCAAATCCACCGCCGCCCGCGCCCTGGCGGCGCTGCTGCCAGAGATCGAAGTGATCGCGGACTCGCCCTTCAGCGACGACCCGCGCGAGCCGTCCACCTGGTCGGACGCGGTGCGCGAGCGCGCCGAGCGCGGCGAGGACCTGCCCGTCGCCCGCCGCAAAACGCGCTTTATTGACCTGCCCGTGAGCGCCACCGAGGACCGCGTCGTCGGCACGCTCGACATCGAAAAGGCGATCCAGAAAGGCGAGCGCCACTTCGACCCCGGCGTGCTGGCGATGGCCAACCGCGGCATCCTGTACGTGGACGAGGTCAACCTGCTCGATGATCACGTGGTGGACCTGCTGCTGGACAGCGCCGCGATGGGCGTGAACGTCGTCGAGCGCGAGGGCATCAGCTTCGCCCACCCGGCGCGCTTTATCCTGGTCGGCACAATGAACCCCGAAGAAGGCGACCTGCGCCCGCAGCTTCTCGACCGGTTCGCCCTCTCCGTGGAGGTGCACGGCATCCAGGACGCGCACGAGCGCATGGAAATCCTGGAGCGCCATATCGCCTACGAGACCGACCCCGACAGCTTCCGCCACGACTGGACGGCGGAGGAAGAGCGCCTGTCGGCGCGCATCGCCGCCGCCCGCGAGCTGGTTGACGCCGTGACCTACACCCGCCGCGACCTGCACGCGATCGCCACGCTCACCAGCTCGCTGCACATTGACGGCCACCGCGCCGACCTGGTGATCCTCAAGGCCGCGCGCGCGCACGCCGCCTTCGCCGGCCGCGACGCCATCACCCAGGGCGACATCCTGCTGGCCGCGGAGCTGGCGCTGCCGCACCGCCTCAAGCGCGGCCCGTTCGCCGACGCGCAGATCAGCGTGGCCGCGCTCGAAGACCAGCTTGAGCAGGTGATGTCGGAGTGGGGCGAGGGCGAGGAAGCCGTCGAAGCCGCCGACGCCCCCGACCAGAGCGCGGTCAAAAAAAAAGCCAGCCGCTGACCGGCCCCAGTAACGACGATCTGCCGGACTATGGCCAGACCGACCCCAGCCCGCAGAACGCCTTCGACAACCAGGACTCGTACTGGTGGGAGGGCGGCAAACAGGTCAAAAGCGGCGAGGAATTCAACCCGCGCCGCCTGCAAACCCCGCTCGACCGCCTGACGCGCCACACCGCCGGGCGGCGGTCGCGCACGCGCACCGACCGCAAGCGCGGGCGCTATATCCAGGCGCGCCCGGCCAACGGCCAGACAACCGACATCGCCTTCGACGCCACGCTGCGCGCCGCCGCGCCCTACCAGCGCCGCCGCCGCCAGCAGCTCGACGACTCCGGCATGGCCTACGCGCTCCAGTCCAGCGACCTCCAGCGCAAGATTCGCGTGCGCCGCGCCGCCAACCTGGTGCTGTTCGTCGTGGATGCCTCGTGGAGCATGGCCGTTTCGGAGCGCATGACGGCCACCAAAGGCGCGATCATGTCGCTGCTGACCGACGCCTACCAGCGCCGCGACCGCGTGGGGCTGGTGGTGTTCCAGAAGGACCGGGCGCTGCTGGTGCTGCCGC
>CAZDVL010000566.1:0-1687 GCA_964508745.1 uncultured Anaerolineaceae bacterium
ATCGGCCTGGCGAACGGCGGCTTCAACACCGGCCCCGCCGACCCGCGCGTGCGCGTGGACGTGTTCGACAGCGACGGCAGCGCGGTCTCCGCCCAACTGCTGGCCGAGCTGCGCGCCATCAACCCCAACCTGGTGCTGTGCCCAGCGGACAACGACGCCGACGATTACTGCAAGCTGGACGGCGCTCCGCTGGCCGCGGACCACGCCGCGGCGCGCATCGAGGCCGGCGTCACCCAGGCGGCCATCTTCATCCCGCGCGGCTTCGGCGAGCAGGCGCTCAGCGGCCAGCCGGCGCAGCTTGTCTACCAGTCAGACACCGCGCCCGGCCAGGCCAGCCCGGCGCTGCAAGCGCTGCAGGCGGCGGCACAGCGCGTCGGCGGGGCGGCGGTGGCCGCGCGCGTGGGCGCTGAAGCCGCCGCCGGCAGCGACATCGGCGCTGACCCCGCCTTCCGCCAGGCCGTCTACGACCGCGCGGCGGCGCTGCTGGCGGGCATGCCGCCCGCCGTCAGCTACAGCGTCGGCGGCGCCGCCGGGGGGAACACCCTGTCCGGTTTCAGCCAATCGGTGCCGGGCATCGGCAGCATGTACGTGATGTTCGCCGTGCTGGCGGGCGTGATCGGCTTCGTCAGGGCGCGCAGCAACTGGACGTTCCAGCGCCTGATGATGATGCCCGTGCGCCCGGCGCAGATCGTCGCCGGCAAGATGCTGGCGCGCTTCGTCATGGGCCTGATCATGTACGCCGTCGCCTTCGGCTTCGGGCTGCTGCTGGGCACAAACTACGGCAGCGCGCCGCTGGCGCTGCTGCTGGTGATGGCCGCCTTCACGCTCTGCTGCACCGCCATCACGCTGCTGCTCGCCACCATCGTCCGCACCGAACAGCAGGCCGGCGTCGCCCTCAACCTGATCGCCCTCATCGCCGCCCCGCTGGGCGGCGCGTGGTGGCCGCTGGAGATCGTGCCGCCCTGGATGGCGACCGTCGGCCACATCTCGCCCATCGCCTGGGCCATGAACGGCTTCAACGCGGTGATCGTCTCTGGCGGCGGCCTGCAGGATGTGCTGCTGCCGGTGGGCGTGCTGCTGGCGTTCACCGTCGTCATCTTCGCCGTCGCCGCGCGGCGCTTCCGCTACGATTGACCGACGCGGCCCGCCCCGGCGTCCCTGAAGGCGGGGGCGCCGGGGTGCGGGTGTTGCCCCGCCCCCGAATCCCCGCTAATATCCGTCTGCTGACCGGTTCCGGGTTGACTGTTTACCGTAAAACGACTGCCACCTGATGCCCGCTGCTCGCAACCTGCCGCGCGCCCTGCGCCGCCTGCCCGCGCTGTTCACCCTCAGCCTGCTGCTGCTGTTCCTGCTCCAGCGCTCCACCCTGCCGCTGGGCCAGGTGTGGACCGCCGCCGCCATCGCCGTCCGCGAGCACCAGTTCGACTATGTGGGCTGGGAGCTGGGCGCGCTGGGCGCCAAGCTGGGCGCGGCGCTGTTCGGCGCGCACCCGTTCATGGACGAGGCGGCGCGCGCGGGCTATGTGCGCGCCTATATGGCGGACCTGGCGCGCGCCCAGGCGCTCGACGCCCAGATCAGCGCCGCCTACAGCGACCCCGACGTGCCCGACCCGCAGGCCGCCACCGCCGCGCCGCGCGCCGAGCGCGACGCGCTGCGCGCTGACCTGCGCGCCCGCCAGACGCTGGCC
>CAZDVL010000567.1:0-1685 GCA_964508745.1 uncultured Anaerolineaceae bacterium
AGCTGCTTCGGGCTGTTGATGTTGAACTCGCCGTAGCCGCTGAGGTCGTAAATCTCGCGCGCCAGGCGCTCAAGGTCGGTTTCCAGCGCGCGGCTGAGCTGCGCCAGGTGCGCCGTGTCCAGCAGCACGCCGGTTTGCTCCATCGCCGTGATCACCGGGACCAGCGGCATCTCCAGGCCGGTAAACAGCGGCCACAGGTCAGCGTCCGGCTCAAGCTCGCGGCGCAGAAACGTGTAGGCGCGGCAGGTGATAGCGGCGTCGGCGGCGGCGTAGGGGGCGGCGCGCTCGATCTCGACCTGATCCATGCTGATCTGCCCTTTGCCGCTGCCGATCAGCGCGGTGATTTCGGTCATGTCAACCGGCGGTTCCAGCACATTCGCGGCGAAGTTCTTCAGGCCCAGGAATTTGCTCATCGGGTCGCGCACATACTCGGCGATCATCGTGTCGAACGTGACCGGGCTGACGTCAAGGCCGTAGCGGTGCAGCACAACCATGTCGTAGGCGGCGTTGTGCGCGACCTTGGCGATGGCGGGGTTGGTCAGCGGGCCGCGCAGCGCGGCGACCACGTCGGCCAGCGGAAGCTGCCCCGGCGCGGCTGTGCCCGTGAACAGCGCTTCCTGCGCCTTGTGGCCGACGGGGATGTAGTAGCCGGTGTCGCCGTCCACCGCCAGCGCGATGCCCACCAGGTCGCACGCCATCTGGTCAATGCCCGTCGTTTCCACGTCCCACACGATCTGCTGCGCCGCGTTCAGGGCGCTCACCAGTTGGTCAAGCGCGGCCTCGTCGCGCACGATGATCGTTTCGATGGCGGGGGCGGCGGGCGGCGCGTACTCCTTCGGCGCGGCGGGCGCGCTGCTGCCGTCCGCGGCGGACGCGGCGCGGTCGGCGTCGGCGGCAGGCGGCTGGTCCTCGTGCAGACGCCGGCGGAAGGTGTTGAACTCCAGCTCGCGGAAGAGGTCCTCGACGGCCGCGCGGTCGAAGTCGTGCGCCACGCAGGCGGACAGGTCGAGCGCGACCGGCACGTCGCGCTGAATCGTCGCCAGCGCGCGGCTGAGAAAGGCGATGTCGCGCCCGGCTTCGAGCCTCTCGCGCAGGCTGCCGCCGATTTCGCCGATGTGCGCGTACAGGTTTTCCAGCGTGCCGTAGGTGGCGATGAGCTTCTTTGCGCCCTTGTCGCCGATGCCTTTCACGCCGGGGATGTTGTCGGAGCTGTCGCCCATCAGCCCCTTGAGTTCGATAAGCTGGCGCGGTTCGACGCCGTATTCCTCGCGGAAGCGCTGCTCGTCGTAGAGGGCGTCGGGGCCGCCGCGCGTGGGCAGTTGGGCGGTGACGTGCGGCGTCAGCAGTTGCAGCAGGTCGTGGTCGCCGGTGATGATGTGGGTGTCAACCCCCTGCTGCTCCGCCTGGCGCGCCGCTGTGCCGATGATGTCGTCAGCCTCGTAGCCCTCCAGCGCCAGCACGGGGATGTTGAAGGCCTGCACGACCTGGTTGATGCGCTCCAACTGCGGGATCAGCTCGGCGGGCATTTTGGCGCGCGTGCCTTTGTAGGCGGCCAGCAGTTGGTCGCGCCCGCTCAGGCCCATGTCGAAGCTGACGGCGAGGTACTGCGGCTGCGCCTTCTGGATGATGTCCATGATCGAACGGGTGAAGCCGTAAACGGCGTTGGTCGGCTCGCCGGCGCTGGT
>CAZDVL010000568.1:0-1682 GCA_964508745.1 uncultured Anaerolineaceae bacterium
CAGATGCCGTACTGGCTGAGCGCCACGCTGGCGGCGACGCCGGCGTTTCTGTGGGTCGGTTTTGGGCTGGGGCTGCCCTGGGCGCTGGCCGCGCTGCCGCGCCGCCGCTGGCGCGCCTGGCCAGAGGCGCTGTGCCTGGCGTTCGCGTTTGGCCCGGCGCTGCTGACGGCGTGGATGCTGGCGCTGGGCACGCTGGCGGCGGCGCAGGATGTCGCGCTGCTGCGCGCCGACCTCACGCTGGCGGGGACGGCCGCGCTGGCGGCGGCGGGCTGGCTGGTCGTGTGGCGCAAGCGCCGCCGGCGCATGCTGGAGTCCGGCGCGCCGCGCACGCCGCTGGCCTGGGACGAACGGCTGCTGCTGGCGCTGATGGCGGCGGCGCTGCTGGTGCGCTGGCTGGCGATCGCGTACTGGCCGTTCACGGCCTACGACGCGCTGTGGGTCTACGGCTATGAGGGGCGGCTGTACACGCTGCTGGGCCAGATTCCGCAGACGATCGGCTACTATCCCCAGTTTCTGCCGCTGCAATACACCTACGCGCAGCTTCTGGCGGGCGGAATTAACGACCACGCCGCGCGCGCCGGGCTGATCTTCGTGCACACGGGCGCGGCGCTGGCGGCTTACACGCTGGGGGCGCGCCTGTTCAACCGGCGCGTGGGGATCATCACGGCGGCGCTGTGGACGCTGTACCCGCATGTGGGCGCGTGGGCGCGCTTTGGCGACCTGGAGATCGCGCAGGCGTTCCTGTTCACGGCGGCGGCGGCCTTCTTCCTCAGCGCCTGGACGGGCCGCGGCGAGCGGCGGCGCGACGCCATCATCGCCGGGCTGCTGCTGGGGGTCGCGCTGTGGACCAAGCCGACGGCGGGAGCTTTCGCCTGGGGCGTGCTGCTGCTGGCGGCGCTGGACCTGGCGCGGGCGCGCTTCCGCTGGGCGGCGTGGCGCCCGCGCTTCGAGGTCGCGCTGCTGGCCGGGCTGGCCTGCCTGCCGCTGGGCGGCGTGTGGTATGTGCGCAACCTGGCGCTGGGGCACAACGCGGTTGATTTCCCGACCGGCTTCTGGCTGACGCAGGCGGCGCGCAGCGGCGCGGAGTTCGGCTGGCCGCTGCTGGCGCTGCTGCTGTTCATGGCGTTCGCCTATTTTGGCCCGCTGCCCGCCCGCCCGCCGCGCCGCGCCGGGGCCGCCGGGCTGGCGCTGGTGCTGGCGGCGCTGCTGCCTTCGCTGCTGGTTCCGCAGCGCATGGGGGCGGCTGAGTGGGCGCTGCTGGCGGCGGGCGCGGCGCTGCTGTACTGGGCGCTGGCGCGTTTCGACGGCTGGCCGGGGCCGGTGCGCGCCTGGGCCGCGCGCAGCGGCTGGGCGCTGGCGCTGGCGCTGCCGTATTTCGTGACGTGGTTCTACTCGTACAGCTACCATTACCGGCTGTCGTTCGCGATTGTGCCGCTGCTGATTTTGCCCAGCGCGGCGGTGATCGGCGGCTGGCTGAGCGCCGAACGGCTGGCGCGCTGGCCGGCGCTGCCCCGCCTGCTGTGGGGCGCGGCGCTGGTGGCGCTGGCGCTGCCGGGGATCAGCGCGCCGCTGTACGACGCCGCCGCCGGCTGGGACTGGCTGTGGACGGACCGCCTGCCCGACGACGACGCCCGCTACCGGTCGGGCAACGCCGCGCTGATGGCGGTGGTGGATGGGCTGCG
>CAZDVL010000569.1:0-1681 GCA_964508745.1 uncultured Anaerolineaceae bacterium
ACGGTGAACCCGGCGCTGGCGCCGGAAGTGTGGGCCTGGGGGCTGCGCAACCCCTGGCGCTTCAGCTTCGACCGCGCCACCGGCGACCTGTACATCGCCGACGTGGGCCAGAACCAGTGGGAGGAAATCAACTTCCAGCCGGCGGACAGCGCGGGCGGCGAAAACTACGGCTGGCGCGTGTTCGAAGGCACGCGCCGCTTCAGCAACGAGGCCGCTCCCGCCGGGCATGTGCCGC
Source organism: uncultured Anaerolineaceae bacterium (assembly GCA_964508745.1). GTDB lineage: Bacteria > Chloroflexota > Anaerolineae > Aggregatilineales > Phototrophicaceae > DAOTWC01. Next base: position 236 of record CAZDVL010000569.1, read on the forward strand.
CGATCTTCGAGTACAGCCACGCGGAAGGCTGTTCGGTGACCGGCGGCTACGTCTACCGGGGGGCGGCGCTGCCCGCGCTGGACGGCGTCTATTTCTTCGGCGACTACTGCTACGGGCGCATCTGGGCGACCTACCGCGACGCCGGCGGCCAGTTCCGCACGTCGGTGTTTATTCCCGACACCGACCTGATTATCAGCTCGTTCGGCCAGGACGACGCCGGCGAGCTGTACCTGCTCGACCACGGCGAGGGGCGCGTGTTCCGGCTGGCGGCGCGTTAGCCCGCGAAGCCGCCGCCGGGCGGGGCGGGGACCGGCGCGGCCCACCACTGGCGGCGCGTCAGCCACAGGGCGGCCAGCGCCAGCAGCGGCAGCGGCAGCAGCAGCGTCGGGTGTTCGAACTTGCCGCCGCCCAGCGTCAGCAGGAAGTGCAGCCAGGGCAGCAGCAGCAGCGCCAGCAGCAGCGCCGCCGCGCCCCAGCCGCGGCCCTGCCGCGCCAGCGCGCGCAGGTAAAATACCAGCGGAATGGTGAGGACGACGAGGTGCGGCGTGGCCGTGCGCAGGCCGATGAGGTGCGTGACGGTCAGCGTCACCATGACCGTCCACCAGAAGCGCTCGGCGCGCCCGCGCGCCAGCACAGCGTGCCACGCCCACAGCAGCAGGGCCAGCCCGGCGGCGTTGAGCGCCAGCTCCGCCGCCTGGCCCAGGCCGAGCAGGTACTGTGCCAGCACCCAGGCGGGCGTGGACACCTCAATGTACGAGGGGTAGAGCGTGAGCTGGGCGGCGAAGCCCGCCAGCCAGCCCGGCTGGAGCGCGAACGAGAGCGCCAGCAGCGCGGCAGTCAGCCCTGTGAAGCTGGCCACGAAGCGCCAGCGGCGCGCGCGCAGCCCCCACAGCAGCAGAAAAGGGACCAGAAAGACGCCCATCTGCGGCTTGAAGGTGGACAGCGCCAGCGCCAGCCCGGCCAGCCGGTCGCGCCGCCGCGCCAGCGCCCAGAGCGCCAGCGCCTGCAAAAAGTACGCCAGGTGGCTCACCTGGCCCAGCAGCAGCCCGCGCGCGGCGGGGTAGTTGAGCAGCGTGAACAGCAGCAGCCCCGCCAGCGCCAGCGGCCGCGGCTGCCAGCCGTAGAGGTTGAGCAGCAGCAGCAGCGCCCCCACCAGCAGCGCCTGGTTGAACACCAGCCAGACGGCGGTCGCCCAGGCGTAGTCCACGTGGATCAGCGGCCAGGCGACCAACAGCGCATAGAACGGGTAGGCGAAATGGTTGGGCTGGTCGTCAGGCCCGGCGGGGCGCCCGTACAGGCGCTGCTGGATGTTCAGGCTGGTTTCCGCGCTGTAGGGGTCGAGGCCGTCGTAGAAGAACGAGCGCGCCGCCTCCCAGGGCGTCATGTAGTCGTTAAAGCCGGGGAACGGGCGTGTAAAAACGGTGTAGGTGACGATGACGCTGGCGC
>CAZDVL010000570.1:0-1678 GCA_964508745.1 uncultured Anaerolineaceae bacterium
AGATAAGTCCCCTCCCTGCGCCAGCGGGGAGGGGATTTAGGGGAGGGGTCAGGGCCGGAGTCAAGGGAGGGGTCAGGGGAGGGGTCCGCGCCGGGGTCAGCCCCCCTCACCCCACCGCGGCGGGGCGCGCCAGGCGCATGCCGTGGCTGCGCGTCAGCAGGTCGTGGGCGCGCGCGGCCTCGGCGGCGGCCTGCTCCGGCGTCCAGCCCAGCGCCGCCGCCAGCGCGCCGGCCAGCTCGTCCAGCGCCGCGCCGTCCACGTGCGCCAGCATCGCCAGCAGCGACCGGCGCAGCAGCAGGTCGTCCAGGTGGACGACGCGCTCGTGTTCGGCCAGGAACTGCGCCTCGCGCCGCGTGTAGCCGGGGACGTGCGCCAGCGGCGCGTCTGGCCCCGCCTGCGTGTACGCGCCGACCTCCGCCGCGCGCGTGCCGTAGCGCTCGAACAGCGTTTCGACGCGCGCCGTGTCCAGGCCGGCCTTGCCCGCCACGACCTCGATCCAGCGCTGGCGCGCCGCCGCGCCGTCCGGGTAGCCCACGCCGCCGCCGAACGCCAGCCGCGCGGTGCTGGCCTGGCGCTGGCGGTTGAGCAGCGGCAGCAGCTTGTCGGCGGTCTGCTCGGCGAAGGCGCGGAAGGTCGTCCACTTGCCGCCCACCAGCGAATAGACCGGGAAGCTCACGCCGTCGCCGGGCGGCGTCACGTGGATGTGGTGGTCGCGGCTGATCTGGCCGGCGGTGGCGGCATCCTGGCGGGGCAGGGGGCGCACGCCGGTGAACCAGAAGACCACCTGCGAGCGATCCACCGGGATGTCGGGGAACACGATGCGGATGGATTCGAGGATGTACGCCACCTCGTCGTCCGTGACTTCCACCTGGTCGGGGTTGTCCACCGGGATGTCGGTCGTGCCGGCCAGCACCTTGTCGCCCAGGGCGAAGAACAGCGTGATGCGCCCGTCCTTGTTCTCGAAGAACAGCTCGTGGCCGCCGGTGGCGGCGTGCAGCGTCGGGTTGTCCAGCAGCAGGTGCGCGCCTTTCGTCCCGCCGATGAACGCCGTCGGCCGCTGCAGGCCGCGGTTCACCAGGTCAATCCAGGGGCCGGCGGCGTTGACCACCACCTGCGGCCGCACGTCGAACGTGTCGCCCGTCAGCTCGTCGCGCAGCGTGACCGCGCCGCCCGCCGCGCCCACCGCGCTGACGTAGTTGAGCGCGCGCGCGCCGGGGTGCCGCGCCTCGGCGTCCAGAATCAGCTCGATGCAGAGGCGCTCCGGGTAGGGCATGAGGGCGTCGTAGTAGGTGGCCGTGCAGACGATGTCCGCGTTGAGCAGCGGGCGCTGCTGCAGCGACTGCGCGCGCGAGGCGAAGCGGTGGCGCGGCAGCGTCTGCTGGCCGCGGGTGAAGATGTCGTACATGGTCAGCCCGGCCTTGATAATCACCGCGCCGCGCTCTGAGGGGCGGTCGAGCAGGCCGAAGAACTTCAGCGGCGCGTTGAACAGGCCGGAGAACCAGCGGAAGATGGGGATGGTGGTCGGCAGCGGCTTGACGTAGTGGGGCGCGTTTTGCAGCAGGCGGTTGCGCTCGGTCAGCGCCTCGCGCACCAGGCGGAACTCGCCGTTTTCCAGGTAGCGCAGGCCGCCGTGCGCCATGTGCGACGAGGCGGCGCTGGCCCCGGCGCAGAAGTCGCC
>CAZDVL010000571.1:0-1674 GCA_964508745.1 uncultured Anaerolineaceae bacterium
GCGGCTGCCAGCTTTGTTTCGGTGAAGATCATCGGCGCTAGACCACCCGCACCTGCGGAATCGGAATGATGAACTGGCCGCCGCGCCGCCGGTATTCCGCCTGCTGGTCGAGGATTTCAGCGGCGAAGTTCCACGTCAGCAGCAGCGTGTAATCTGGCTGCGCCTCCAGCAGCTTCGTCGGCGCGCAGATCGGCAGGTGTGTGCCGGGCGTGTAGCGCCCCTGCTTGTATGTGCTGCGGTCGGCCACAAAACCGAGCGTCTCTGCGCCGATGCCGAAGTAATTCAGCAGCGTGCTGCCCTTGGCCGACGCGCCATAAGCGGCAATCGTGCAGCCCTGCGCTTTGAGGCCGCCCAGCAGCGCGCGCAGGTCGGCCCGCAGCGCCTCGACAGCGCGCGCGAACCCGGCGTAAAAGGCGAAATCGTCTACGCCCCAGGCCGCTTCCTCGTCGAGCAGCGCCTGCGCCGCCGCGCCCCGCGCCGCCATCTCCGCGCGCATAACATGCACCTGGAGCGAGCCGCCGTGAATCGGCACGCGGCGCACATCGGCGATCGCCAGCCCGTGCCGCGTGAACAGTCGGTCCAGCGCCGTCAGCGAGAAGTAGCACAGGTGCTCGTGGTAAATTGTGTCGAACTCGCGGCTGTCAATCAGGTCCTTGACATACGGCGCTTCGATCACGGCCACGCCGCCCGGCTTGAGCAGCGCCGCGATCCCCCGCACCACCCCGTTGAGGTCGGCCACGTGTGCCAGCACATTGTGCGCGTGGATCACATCCGCCGTCCGGCCCTCGGCGCGCAGCCGCTCGCCCACCTCCGCGCCGAAAAATTCGCACAGCGTCGGGATGCCGCGCTCGCGCTCGGCCACCTGCGCGATGTTGGCCGCCGGCTCGATGCCCAGCACCGGCACGCCGCGCCGCTGATAAAACTGGAGCAGATAGCCGTCATTGCTGGCGATCTCCACCACCAGCGACTCGGCGTTCAGCCCGCGCGCCCCCGCCAGCTCGTCCGCCAGCGCCTCAGCGTGCGCCAGCATGGTGTCGGAAAACGACGAAAAATAGAGATAGTCGCTGAACAGCGCTTCCGGCGGCACTGTCTCGGCAATCTGCACCAGCGCGCAGTCTGCGCAGAACACCACGTCCAGCGGATAAACCGGCTCTGGCCTGTCAAGCTGTTCTGCGGTGAGCAGGGCGTTCGCCAGCGGCGTGCGCCCCAGCGACAGGATCAAACGCAGGCTGGCGCTGCCGCAGGAACGGCAGCGAAAGGCAGAATCAATCACACCTGTCCCCTCAGAAACTCGCGATACCACGCGATCGTCGCGCGCAGCCCCTCGTCCAGCGTGAACAGCGGCCGCCAGCCCAGGTCGCGGCGGGCGCGCTCGGCGCTCAGGTACTGGTGCAGAATCTCGTTGCTGGCCTCGCCGCGTATCTCCGGTTCGAGGCCGGACTCCATCAGCGCCAGGATGCGCTGCGCCAGCTCCAGCACCGTCACCTGAATCTCGTTGGAGAAGTTGAACGCCTGTCCGCGCAGCGCCGGGTCAGCGGCCAGCCTCTCCGCCAGCAGAATATAAGCCGCCGCGCCGTCCTCAACGTAGAAATAATCGCGGATATAGCTGCCATCGGAGCGAATCACCGGGCGCTGGCCGCGCAGCACGCTGCGGATCGTCCCCGGCACGATGCG
>CAZDVL010000572.1:0-1673 GCA_964508745.1 uncultured Anaerolineaceae bacterium
TGGCCGACAGCTTGCGGTAGCCGAGTGGGGAGAACATCAGCGCCAGCTCGCGCGAGGTCACCGGCCAGGTGGTGGTCGGTACATTGATGTCTTTCGTTCGTTTGGCGGTGAAAAAGCCGACCGAACGTGCCAGCAGCTCGCCCACCTCCTGCCGCAGCGCGAACCAGGCGCGCGTCTCGTTGACCACCGTTTGCACGCGCTCTTTGAGCGTGTTCAGGTCATCCGCTGCCACCGCGATGGTCAGCTGCACCAGGTGCAGCGCGTCCCCGTTGTTAATCTCCTGCAGCGCCTGGCGGCAGTCGGCGATGCGCTGCACGCTGCGGCTGTCTTCGCCGCTCACGCCGGCCAGATGCACCTGATACGCCTGGATAATGCCTTCCAGGGCGTCAATGGCGGCGTTGCGGTCGTAGGTTTTTGCGATGTCCACCGACAGCGCCAGCGGGAAGTTGAGGCGCAGCAGCGGCGGCAGCGGGCGGAAGAAGTTCCAGGTGGCCGGGGCGAATTCGTAGCTGGTCAGCAGCGCCCACAGCGGACGGCCACCGGGACGACCGGCCGGAGCCAGATGCCAGAAGGGGGTTTCGCGGATCTCGTAGCGCCCCGCAAACAGCGACGGCCACGCCCCTTCTGTCACCTGTGTTTCAAACGCTGAAGCCATGCCGCCGGCCAGCGCGCGCGGATTCTGGTCGCTCCACAGCGCCATGCCGCACAGCGCCCGCTGGTAGTCAGCGCTGTCGTTGAGGCTCTCGAAGTGACGGCGGTATTCGATCAGCAGGGCGCGCCGCCGCACATCGTCCACCGCCTGCGCCTTGCGGCTCAGGCTGCTGATCTTCTCGTCCAGTGTGGCGGGCATCTGCCAGCAGACAAAGCGCGCCGGTTCGCGCAGCGTGCGCAGCCAGGTTGAGAAGCGCGCCTGCAGCGACTGCACACCGTCTTCAGTGGCGTGGAGCATGATGTCGAACGGCTCGATGAGGAAGGTGTGAACGGTGCTCATCCGCGCAGCGCCTCCGTCATCGGGGCATCCACGAACACCAGCCCGTCATCCAGGTCTGCTTCCGCAGCACGGGCAAAGGTCACCCACTCGCGCATGTCCACGTCGTAGGTGGGCTGGGCGGGCGCAAACACTACCGCCGCATCCAGCTGCACCAGTTCGACCGGTAGTTCCAGCGCTTGCGCCAGGCTGCCGAACAGCCCCTGCGTATCCCGCGCCGCCGCCAGCAGCAGCGACCCGCGCACACGGTAGATCAGGCGCTGCCACAGCGGCAGCCCGCCGCGTGTGCCCGTCAGCACCAGCACAAGCAGGGCGAACGCCACGCCGGTTGGGATGGAGCCGCCGGGCATGACGATATTGCAGACGGTGTAGGTCAGCCCACCGCCGACGCCCGCCAGCAGCAGGCGCTTGAACGGGATGCCGAAGAAGCCCTTCTCATCCCGCAGCAGCACGTGCGATTTGAAATCGGCGGCCATTCGTCCTCCGGGAGCGCACGGTGCAGGGCGCTGGTGGAGCGCCCCTGTCCGGCGCACGATGTTAAGCAAACGAAATGAGCGTGGTGACGCTGGATGCGAAGATGACGAACAGCAGCCCCACGACCACCTGGTTGGCGGCCTTGGGGTTGTCCCGGTGGAGTAGAATGACGGCGCGGGACGCATCGCTGCACCCGTTTCCGCCAAGCCCT
>CAZDVL010000573.1:0-1671 GCA_964508745.1 uncultured Anaerolineaceae bacterium
ATCTGGCGGGAAAGCTGCGCCAGCACCACCTGCTGGCCGAGGCGCTGGTTGACGGCCACCGCCTCGACCACAGCGCGCATATCCAGCGAGAGGGTGTCGGCGGCCTGGCCGACTTCGGCGCTGAACACAGTCCAGTCGGCGCGCTCCTCGGCGATGTGCACCGTCTCCAGGATGAGCGTCTGGGCTTCGTTGAGGCGCGGCAGCATTTCGACATAGGCGCGCGACTGAAGCTGCTGGCGCACAATCGCCAGCAGGCGCTCCTGGTCCTCGGCGCTGACGACCGCCGCCGAACGGCTGGTTCCGCCGTAGGTGGGGGTCAGGTTGCGGACGGTCAGCCGGGCGGCGAGGTCGCCGACGACGGTGTTGATCAGGCCGGCGTCCACGTTGCCAATTTCGCCCGCCGACGCCTGCAGCGCCTGGATGGGGACCTCCTGCTGCTGGCCGGCCCCGGCGGGGACGCGGGCTGTTTCGGTGGTGCGGAACAGCACCGGCGTCCCCGCGCTGGTGCTGACGGTGGTCCCGGCGGGGATTTCAACGCCGCCGGGCGTCTGGTTGACAAAGATCACGCTGCCCTGGGCCGGCACAGCGGCCAGCGCCTGCGTGCCGGTGGTGGGCAGCGTGCCGGATTCGTCAACGGTGACGCTGAGGCGCGTGGCGGGCACCAGCCCGGCCTCGATATCCACGTCGGCGGCGGTGGGGCTGGCGGTCAGGACGACCTCGGCGGCGATGCGCTCGACGGCCGGGTAGACGGTGACGACAGCGCCAGGCAGGACGACATAGGCCGCCGCGCCGGCAGCGCCCGCCAGCAGCGCCAGCGCAGCCCCCCGCCGCAGCAGCCGCCACAGCGAGGTCTGGGGGCCGCTTTCGGCGGCGCGCTGCTGGGCCGCCGCTGGAATCACGTCGGCGCTGGCGGGCAGGTCGGGCGGGCGCTGGTAGCGGCTGGCGAACACTTTGGCGCGCCCGCGCTTCCAGCGGCCCCGCTCGCTGGCGCCGATGGTCTCGAAGGCGCTGATATTGAGTTCCTGGGCGTTCCTGATGACCTCAGGGTCGTGTGTCACCAGCGCCAGACGCACAGCCCGGCGCATCGCTTCGCGCTGGACCAGGACCAGATCGAGCTTGCGCGTCAGGACGGTGCCCTGTTCGGGCCAGATGAGCAGGACACGCTTGCCGTGAATGAAGGACAGGCGATCCCGCACCGACGGCACATCGTCGCTGGCGTCAAGCTGGATGAAGTCCGGTCGTTCGGGCATGGGTCAGGCGCTTAACGCTGGATCGTCTCGCGGATGAGCTGGCGGGCGGTGTCGAGCGCCTCGGCCAGGCGGCTGGCATCCTTGCCGCCGGCCTGGGCCAGGTTGGGCCGGCCGCCGCCGCCGCCGCCGACCACGCCGGCGATCGGTTTGATAAGGCTGCCGGCGTTGAGGCCGCGCTTCGTCAGGTCGTCGGTGAGGGCGACGAGAAGCTGCGGGCGGCCCTCAACCACGCTGCCGAGGACGATCGCGCCGCTTTCGACCCTGCCGCGGAACCAGTCGGACATTTCGCGCAGGGTGTCGGGCGTGGCGTCGTCCACGCGCGCCACCAGCACGCGCGCGCCGTTGACCGTCTCTGTGCTGGCCAGCAGCGCGTCGAAGCTGCGGCGCGCCAGGTCGCGGCGCAGCCCGGCGGCCTCTTTCC
>CAZDVL010000574.1:0-1669 GCA_964508745.1 uncultured Anaerolineaceae bacterium
GCCAACCACTGGGAAGCCAGCATGTACAGCCTGCGCATCACCGACCGGGGCCGGGAGCGGGGCGCGTATGACAGCCGCATCCAGACCGAGACGCTGCCGACGCTGATCGAGTCGCAGGACGCGGGCGGCTGCGGCAGCGCGCACTTCACCACCGGCCCGCTGGCCAACACCCGCCCGTACCCCAACCCGCGCGGCGGGTTTCACATCTTCTGCAACCAGGGCGCCATCTTCGACACCTACTGGAGCGGCTATGGCGCGACGGTAATCAGCGGCGGCCTGCTGCTCACCGTTTCGACCAGCGGCGTGATCGTCGCCCTGGAGCACGCGAATCAGGGGTGAAGCGGCAGCGCCCGGCGTCACGCCGATTCGACAATCGCCCGCATCCAGGGGATGTGGTCGGCGTAGTGTTCAAACGTGTTGCCGCGCACCCAGTTGATGATGGGGGCTTCGCCTTCGTAGCCCGGCTGATAATACGCATAGGTGCGGTGCAGGTCCGCGTCGGCCAGCGTCTGGAGCTGCGCCACCAGTTGTTCGTGGCCGCCGCGCAGCGTGCCCAGCACATCCGCCAGCGGGCGGTCCCTGTGCTGCCGCTGGATGGCCGCGTTCACCTGGTCAACGTCGCGCGTGTCCCACGTTTCCTGGCCGATGCCCATCGCCTCCCAGCGCGGCTGGCGGCGCAGCAGCGCGGCGGCGCTGGACTCCCACACGGCCAGGTGTATCAGGTGGTCCTTGACCGTCCAGCCGGCGGCGTCAGCGGGGATGCTGAGCTGTTCGTCGCTGAGCGCGGCGATAAACGCCTGTAGTTTGCCCCACCCGCCTTCGATCTCGCCCAGCAGTTCGTCGCGTTCGTGCGTGGTCATGCGCGCTGTTCCCCCGTTCTGCCCCGGTTCAGTTCGTAGATGACGCGCATCCCGTCCAGCGTCAGCTCCGGCGCGTGCCGGTCAATGGCGCTGGTGTGTTCGGCGAACAGCGGCGCCAGGCCGCCGGTGGAGATCACCTGCGCGCCCGGCGCGCCCAGCGCCGCTTTAATGCGCGCGATCAGCCCCTCGATCAGCCCGACATAGCCCCAGAAGATGCCCGACTGCAGCGCGTGGATGGTGTTGCTGCCGACGGCGCTGGGCGGCGGCTCCAGGTCAACCTTGTGCAGGCGCGCCGCCCGGCTGACCAGCGCGTCGTGCGCCAGCCCGATGCCGGGGGCCAGCGCGCCGCCGATGTAGGCGTTGCCCGCCGAGATCACGTCGAAATTGGTCGCCGTGCCGAAGTCCACCACGACGGCCGGGCCGCCGCCGTACAGCGCCACCACCGCCGCCGCGTTGGCGATGCGGTCCGCCCCGGCCTGCTGCGGCTGGTCAATGGCGATCTCGATGCCCAGCGGAATCCCGCTGCTGATCACCAGCGGCTCGGCGCGCAGGTAGCGCTGCGCCAGATCCACAAAGACCGGCGTCAGCCGGGGGACGACGCAGCACAGCGCCATGCCGGTCACGGCGCTGAAGCGCAGGTCGCGGCTGTGGAAGAAGCTGCGCAGCAGCACGGCGTACTCGTCCGGCGTCTTGTCGGCGACGGTGCGCGCGCGCCAGGCGCAGCGCCAGGCGTGCCCGTCCCACAGCCCGGCGTGCAGGTTGGTGTTGCCGATGTCGAGGGCCAGCAGCACGGCGGTTTTCCTGTTCAG
>CAZDVL010000575.1:0-1667 GCA_964508745.1 uncultured Anaerolineaceae bacterium
GCCACCACCGGGGCCAGCGCCGCCGGGTAGAGCACGCTGCCGCCGGTGTTGCCAGCGGCGGCGATCACGGTCGCGCCGCGCGCCAGCGCGTAATCCACCGCGTCGGCCAGCACAGTCGAGGGGGACGACCCGCCCAGGCTGAGGTTGATGATCTGCGCGCCCAGGTCGGCGGCCTGGGCGATGGCGGCGGCCACGTTCGAGTAAGTGCCGGTGCCCTGCGCGTCGAGCACGCGCAGCGGCAGGATGCGGGCGTTGGGCGCGACGCCCGCCATGCCCGCGCCGTCGTGGGCGGCGGCGATCACGCCGGCGACGGCGCAGCCGTGGCCGAACGGGTCCTGCGGGTCGGCGTCGTTCTCGACAAAATCCCAGCCGGGCAGCGCGCGCCCGGCCAGGTCAGGGTGGTCGGCGCAGATGCCGCTGTCAATCACGGCGACCGTGACCGGCGGCGCCCCGGCGGGCAGCGCGGCCCAGGCCGCCGGCGCGCCGATCACGGGCAGCGCCCACTGCTGCGGGTACAGCGGGTCGTCCAGCGGGGCGCTTTGCAGCGCCACCACCAGAAAATCCGGCTCGGCGGCGGCGACCGCCGGCGACGGCGGCAGCGGCGCGGCGGCCGGCGGCAGGCTGACGATCACGGCGTTCAGCGGCCCGATTTCCTGCTGCACGGTCGCGCCCACGGCGGCAAGGTAGGCGCTGCGCTCGGCCGGCGACGCGCCCGGCGCGAAGGTAATCACGGCCTGGCCCGGCACTGGCTCCGCCGGGACGGGCAGCGCCGCCGGCTCGCTGGCGGCGGGCGGCGTGGGCGAGGTGGACAACGCAGGCGGCGTGGGCGGCAGCAGCGTGGGCCGGTCTGTCGGCGGCGGGGCGGGCGTGTCCGACGGCGTCGCGGACGGCGCTGGCGCGGCTGGCTGCTCGGCGCTGGCCGTCGCGGATGGCACGGCCGCCAGCGCCGCGCGCGTGGGGCGGGCGGCGGGTTCTGTTGGAACGGGCAGCCGCAGCGCGGCGGCGCCCAGGATAACCGTCAGCAGAACGGCGGCGGCAATCAGCAGCCGCCCGCGCCGCGCGTGTGGTGTCATGCAGATACTCCGCTACGAACCGCTGTCAACCAGGAACATACCAGGCGTGCTCCACCAGCCCCAGGCGGCGGCGCCGCTGCGGGCGCGGACGCGCCAGTAGTAGCTGCCGTTGGGCAGCGCGCCCGGCGCGGCTTGCAGCGCGCCGGCGGCCAGTGTCTCATTATCATACACCAGACGGGTGAAAGCTGCGTCCTGTGCCACCTGAAGATGGTACGCCTGCGCCCAGCTTACGGGCGTCCAGGTCAGCGTCGGCGCGGCGGTGTAGCGGTTGAGAAGCGGCGCGGAGTAGGCCGGCGACTCAACCTTAAGCGTGCGCGTGTCGCTCCAGGCGGAGACGTTCCCCGCCGCGTCGAAGGCGCGGACACGCCAGGAATAGGTCGTGAGCAGCAGCGGGCTGGTGGGCACATAATAGTTCCAGGCCGCCGGCGCCAGCAGCGGCGCTGTAAAAGCCGGGTTGGTGCTGAGCGCGATCTCGTAGCGGGCCGCGCCGACCGTCGGCAGCCAGATGAACGCCGGCTGCCGCGTGTAGACGGCGCTGTTAGACGCCGGCAGGTAGAGCGTGGGCGCGGGCGGGGCGACGGTGTCCACGTAGAA
>CAZDVL010000576.1:0-1661 GCA_964508745.1 uncultured Anaerolineaceae bacterium
GCGCTGGAGGTCAACAAGCGCTACCTCATCCGCGACCAGATGGCCGGCCTGGCCGCCGGCGAAGAGTCGCGCCAGCCGCTGCTGGGCTTCGCCATCAGCGAGTCGGCGGTGTGGGCCTGCACCGCCTGCGGCGCGTGCATTGACATCTGCCCGGTGGGCAACGAGCCGATGTTCGACATCCTCGACATCCGGCGGGCGCAGGTGCTGATGGAGGGCGAGTTCCCGGCGGAGCTGCAGGGCGCGTTCAACGGCATGGAGCGCCAGGGCAACCCCTGGCAGATCGCCGAGAGCCGCGCCAAATGGGCGGAGGGGCTGGGCGTGCCGACCGTTGACGAGAACCCCGACTTCGACATCCTCTACTGGACCGGCTGCGCCGTCAGCTATGACGACCGCGCCGCGCAGACGGCGCGCGCCTTCGTCAAGGTGCTGCAGGCCGCGGGCGTCAACTTCGCCATTCTGGGCGACAGCGAGACCTGCACCGGCGATGTCGCCCGCCGCGCCGGCAACGAGGCGCTGTATGTCGAGCTGGCCAGCGCCAACGTCGAGACGCTCAACGCGCTGAACCCGAAGCGCATTGTCGCCACCTGCCCGCACTGCCTGCACAACCTGGGCAAAGAGTACCACCAGTTCGGCGGCCGCTACGAGGTGATCCACCACACGCAGTTGATTGACGAGCTGATGGCCGCCGGGCGGCTGCCGGCGCTGGCGCACCCGTCCGCCTGGACGAACGTCACCTTCCACGACCCCTGCTACCTGGGCCGCCACAACGACATCGTTGAGGAGCCGCGCGCGGCGCTGGGGCGGCTGGAGATCCCGGTCACGGAGATGCCGCGCAGCGGGCGCAAGTCGTTCTGCTGCGGCGCGGGCGGCGCGCAGTTCTGGAAAGAGGAGGAACACGGCGCGAAGCCGGTCAACGTCGAGCGCTATGAGGAGGCCAGGGCCACCGGCGCGGACGTGCTGGCGGTGGGCTGCCCGTTCTGCATGCAGATGTTCGAGAGCGCGCGGCCGCAGGTGGCGGACGGCCCGGCGATCAAGGACATCGTTGAGCTGATCGCGGAGCGTCTGCCGCAGCCGGACGAGGTGTAGCGCGCGGTTTGCAGGCTCAAAAAGCGGATAGAAAAAGCCCTGTCAAGCGCGGCGCGCCCGGCAGGGCTTTCGTGTTTCTGGCCGGGGGAAGCTAGTAGCCGCCGATGCGGCGCTGCCGCGGCGCGCCGTGGTCGTCGTCGCGGCGCAGGTGCGCGGACAGGCCGTTGGCGCGGGCCTGGAGCGCGGTTCCGCCGCGCACCAGCGCGCCGCCGGCGCTGAACAGGGCGCGGCTGATGGCGCGGCGCAGGCGGCGCTGCGGAACAAGGTCGGCGTTCAGCAGCAGGCGCTGCTGGTCGGCGTCGCGCAGCATGTCGGCGCGGCGCTGCTCATCTATATCGTACTGGAATGGATAATAGTTCGACACGGTAGTGCCTCCCTGTTGGCTGTGGTTAGCTGCCGTTGGCGCGGAAGAAACGCCGCAGCGCGGTCAGCGTGTCGTCAATACGGGCCGGGTTGAGGCTGTAGCACTTGGCGACTTCGCGCCGGCGCTCCAGCAGGTAGCCTGTGGCCGTGAGCTGGCGCAGATGGCGCGACGCGCTCGACTGGCTCAGGTTCAGTTTCGTCATGATGTCCTG
>CAZDVL010000577.1:0-1658 GCA_964508745.1 uncultured Anaerolineaceae bacterium
CGCGCACGCGCGGGTCGGCGGGGCCGGTGTTGAAGCCGCCGTTCGCCAGGCCGATGAAGAAGATCAGCACGCAGGGCATGATGACCAGTTGAATCCAGATGGACCGGTCGAGAAACTCGATGCGCAGCTCGTTGAGGGTGACGCTGAGCGTCTTATACATGGCTGGCCCCCTTAGATGTCCCGCCGGCGGTAGAAGGCGAACAGGCTGATGGCGAAGAAAGCCGCGCCCAGCAGCCCCAGCACGGCGATATGCAGCAGCACGTCGGCCTGGCCGGCGGCCAGCCGCGCGAAACCCTCTGACCCCCAGCGCACAATGGACAGGCGCGTGAGAAACTCCAGGTCGCCCAGCGCCGCTACGCTGAAGAACGAGCCGCCCATCACGCCCATCAGCAGGGCGATGATGCTGCCGATGATCTGGCCCTGTTCCGACGTGCGGCCTGCCGCCGCCGCGACCATCCCCACGCCCGCCGCGCCCAGCGCGGTCGCCAGCATGAGCAGAATCAGCAGCGGCCAGTTGTTGCCCCACAGCAGGCTGAGCTGGCCTTTGAGCACGCTGTTGATGAGCGTGAAGCCGATGAACAGGAACACGAGCTGCAGCAGCACCTGCGCGTATGTGCCCAGCAGCTTGCCCAGCATAAACGTGATGCGCGCGGTCGGCGTCACCATGATGCGCTGGAGCGTGCCGTCGCGCTTTTCTTCCAGGATGGTGGCGGCGGCGGCCGACGCCGTGAACAGCGCGAAAAAGACCGCCTGCGCCGAGCCGATGCTGACGAGGATGTTGAAGTCGGTCACGCCGCCTTCGGCGACCGTCTGCTGGTCAATGGCGATCGTGCTGTAGGACGGGCTGAAGGCGCAGGCGAAGGCGGCCTGCGCGCCCTCGCTGCTGACCAGTTCCAGCGCCTGCCGCCCGCCAACCAGCGCGCTGGGCGCGCGGTCGAGCGCCGTTTCGACGGTGGAGGCGATGGCGACGTAGCCGACGACGAGCTGGTTGGCGATGCCCTCGACGACGCTGCTGACGATGCCGGCGGTGATCGGCCGCCCGGCGCTGCCGTAGACCTCAATCGGGACAGGCGCGATCTCGCGGTTGGTCTGCGAATAGGCCACGCTGCGGGTGAAATCCGCCGGGATGATCACCGCCGCCGTGTACGTGCCGTCGTCCACGCCCGCGCGCGCGGCGCCGGCGTCGGCCAGCGCGACGGCGTTGGTGAGGTCAAAGAGCGACAGCCCGCCGCCGGTTTCGGCGCTGGCCGGCGCGTCTGCCGGGCAGTCGCCGCCGAGGGCCGGCGCTTCAGCGCCCGCCGGGGCGGGCACGAAGGCGCTCACGAACAGGCTGCCGCCGTTAAAGCCGGAGTCCGGGTCGCCGGCGTCCAGGTTGACGATGGCGACCGGGATGTCGCTGATGCCGGTGCCGCTGCTGCCGGCCCCGCCAAACGCCAGCGAGATGATCGTCGCCAGCGCCAGCGGCATGGCGAACATGATCAGCAGCAGGCCGCGGCTGGTGAACGTGCTGTAGATGTCTTTTTGGGCGATGGCCCACACTTTTCGCATGGCTCAGTCCCTCAGCGCGCGCCCGGTCAGGTGCAGAAAGACCGCTTCCAGGTCCGGCTCGCGCACCTGCACCGAGCTGATCTCCAGCCCGGCTTCGGTCAGCATCTGGA
>CAZDVL010000578.1:0-1655 GCA_964508745.1 uncultured Anaerolineaceae bacterium
GGCAAGTATGAGCTGACGATGACCGCCCAGATGTGGCGCTTCAACACCGGCAGCAGCGAGCAGGACGCCGACGGCAACGACATCGTTCGCATCCCGCGCGGCGCGCAGGTGACGTTTTACATCACCAGCGTGGACGTGACACATGGGTTCATCATCGAGCGTCACAACGCCAACATCCAGGTGGTCCCCGGCCACACCGGGCGCATCACTGTGACGTTTAACCAGCCGGGCGAGTTTAAAATCCTGTGCCACGAGTACTGCGGCGCGGGCCACCAACGGATGCACGCCACGCTGATTGTCGAGTAACGCGGGCCGGTTGTCAGGGGAACTGATGAGGAGAGGGAACTAATGCAAGCTGTCCAACCTGCGCCGCAGGGCAGCACCCCGGTGCTGACCTTCCCGGCGTTTTCGATGCTGCGCAGCGAACGCTCGCTGATTGGGATGCACATTCTCGTGGCGCTGACGGCGCTGTCCATCGGCCTGCTGATGGGGCCGTTCCAGGCTTTCCGGCGCGCGCCGGGCGTGACCGAGATGCTCGGCGGCCAGCCCATCGCGATGCCGATTTTCACCTATTATTACCAGGCGCTGACGCTGCACGGCGTCCTCAACGCGCTGGTGTTTACGACCTTTTTTATCGTCGGCTTCAGCTACTTCATCACGCAGCGCTCGCTGCAGCGCCCGCTGTGGAGCCTGCGGGTGGCGTGGACGGCCTTCGTGCTGATGCTGGTGGGCCTGATGCTGGCCGCCTACGCCATCGTCACCAACCAGGCGAACGTGCTCTACACCTTCTACGCGCCGATGGTCGGCCACTGGACTTTCTACATCGGCCTGACGCTGGTGATCGTCGGCTCGTGGGTGTCGTTTCTGGACATCATCATGACGTATGTCGGCTGGCGCCGCGACAACCCCGGCAAGACAGTGCCGCTGGCGGTTTTCGCCACGCTGACCAACTACACCATGTGGTTCACGGCGACGCTGGGCGTGGCGACCGAGGTGCTGACGATGCTGCTGCCGCTCTCGCTGGGCATCGTCAAAACGACCGACCCGCAGGTGACGCGCGTGCTGTTCTGGTTCTTCGGCCACCCGCTGGTCTACTTCTGGCTGATCCCGGCCTACATTTCCTGGTACACGATGCTGCCCAGGCAGATCGGCGGCAAGCTGTTCAGCGACTCGGTCGCGCGCGTGGCCTTCCTGATGCTGATGATCTTCTCCATCCCCGTCGGCGTGCACCACCTGTTCGTGGACCCCGGCGTGAGCGAGTTCGCCAAAATTTCGCACTCGTTCCTGACGTTCATCGTCGCCGTGCCCAGTTTCCTGACGGCCTTCAACCTGGCTGCCACAATGGAGCAGGCCGCCCGCCAGCGCGGCGGCAACTGGTTCAACTGGCTGTGGAAGCAGCCCTGGGGGAACCCGATTGTGGCGGCGCAGTTCTGCGGCATGCTGCTGTTCGTGGTCGGCGGCATCACCGGCGTGCTGAACGCCTCGTTTGCGCTCAACGTGGCGCTGCACAACACCGCCTGGGTGGTTGGGCACTTCCACACGACGCTGGCCGGCGCGGTGACGATGACCTACATGGGCATCCTGTACTGGCTGCTGCCGCTGATGCGCGGGCGCAGGCTGTACATGCCGAAGCTGGCGCTGGCCCAGGTGTTCCT
>CAZDVL010000579.1:0-1654 GCA_964508745.1 uncultured Anaerolineaceae bacterium
ATTTCGTACTCGTCCAGCTCCAGCGGGCGGACGCCCCACCGGCCCGCCGTGCCCCCGCCGATGTGCTCGACCGCGAAGCCGGTCATTTGCAGCATCAGCCGCAGCTCCGGGATCACGAAGCCGCGCTCCGCCACCTCCACCGTCAGCGCGTCGTCCCCCGCGCCGGTGGTCATGCGGCTGGTCTGGACCAGCGTCGCCGGGTCGAACAGCCCCGCCGCCACGTCTGCCGGCTGGAACTGGCGGATGTGGCGCAGGGCGTTCAGCGCCGTCAGCAGCAGCCGCCCGCCCGGTTTCAGCGCGTTGTAGAGGCTGCGCAGCACCGCCAGGTTGTGTTCCTGGGGGTCGCTGCCGGTGCCGATCAGCCCGAACGCGCCCTCACAGACGCAGTAGGCGCGGTCGAACGGCGCGGCGGCGGTGTAGCGCGTCGCGTCCGCCTGCTCGAACGTGAGCCGGCCGGCCAGCCCCTCGGCCTGCGCGCGCTGCCGCGCCTGCGCCAGCATCCCGTCGGAGAGGTCCACGCCGGTGACGTGGCAGCCGCGCCGCGCCAGCTCCAGCGCGTGCCGCCCGGTGCCGCAGCCCAGGTCGAGGATGCGCTGGCCGGCGGCCAGCCGCAGGTGCTCGACGAGGAAATCAACCTCGCCCACTGTGCCGCCGACGAACGGCTCGTCCATGTAGCGTTCGGCGTGGCGGTCAAAAAACGTTTTCCAGGCGTTCGTGTCGGCCATTGTTCCACTCCCCTTCTGTTCGCCGGGCCGCGCCCTGCTGTGGTATCTTCCCCGCTGACTGGGCGGCCGCCGCGCGCCCGCGCCTGATCTGCCCGCCGCCCCCGGAAGGAAGGCTGCACCGTGGACACACTGAGCCGTGTTCTGCTCGCCGCCGCGTCGGCTGTTGGGCTGCTGCTGGCCGCCGGCTGGCTGGGCCTGCGGGTGAAGGCCCCGCCCTTCCCCGCCGCCGCGCCGGGGGCCGCGCCGGGCACGCAGCCGCTGCCGCCCAACCTGCCGGAGCCGGTGCAGCGCTGCGCGCGCGCCCTGTTCGGCGGCGGCCAACTGCCGCAGGTGCGCTCGGCGCTGGTGCAGGGCCGCGCGCGGCTGGCCCCGGTGGGCGGCGTGCCGCTGCCGGCGCGCTTCCGCTTCTATTATGACGCCGCCAGCGCCAGCTACTACCACGACATCCAGGTGACCTGGTTCGCGCGGCCAGTGATGCGCATCCACGAGCGCAATCTGGCGGGCCGCACCCGGCTCGACCTGGGGCCGCTGGGCGCGGTGGACGACGCGCCGCGCACCAACCGCGCCGCCGTCCAGGGCTACTGGGCGGAGGTGCTGGCGTGGGTCCCGGCCATCGCCTTCAGCGACGCGCGCCTGCGCTGGGAGGCGCTGGACGCCGCGACTGCGCGGCTGCACCTGCCGGGCCTGGACGCCGACGAGGCGCTCACGGTGCGCTTTGACGCCAGCACGGGCCTGCTGAGCGCCGTCGAGACGCTGCGCTACCAGGCCGAGGCGCGCCCTGAGCGCTGGCGCTGGCGCAATCACGTCGTCCAGTGGGACACCATCAGCGGCCAGCGCGTGCCCGCCCTGTCACAGACGCAGTGGAACGACGACGCGCCCTGGGCCACCTGGCAGGTGGAACAGGTGGCGCTCAACGCGCCGGTCGCGGA
>CAZDVL010000580.1:0-1651 GCA_964508745.1 uncultured Anaerolineaceae bacterium
CCGGCTGCCTGGTGGATTTCGCCGGCAGCCAGACGTTCACCTGGCCCAGCTACCGCGCCCCGGTCAGGAACCCGGCGGCCATGCCGGGCCGCTACAGCGCCACCGCCCGCACCAGCGACAGCCTGTGGTGGCTGCTCCAGGGGACCGACTGGGTGCAGGCCGTGCCCGTCACGGGCGGCGACGCCTGCGGCGCGCTGCCGGCCTTCGCGCCAATTCCCGACGCCACCTGCGGCCCGGCGACCAGCCACGTCGTCCAGCCCGGCCAGACGCTGGCGACCATCGCCCAGCGCTACGGCTCCGCCGTCGGCCCCATCGCCACCGCCAACCTGATCGCCAACCCCGACCTGATCGAGGTCGGGCAAACGCTGGTGATCCCCTGCCCAGCGCCGCCGACGGCCGTTCCGCCGACCGCTGTTCCGCCGACGGCCACCCCGCCGACGGCTGAGGCAGCCGCCGCGCCGCCGGACGCGCCGGCGCTGGCGCTGCCGACGATCCCGATCACCACCGCGTCGGTGGCGGGCGTCGAGCTGCTGTTCGCGCGCGAGTTCATCGGCTACCCCTACGACCTGCACCTGTTCGCCAGCGGCCTGGACGAAACGCTGTCGTTCGTCACCGACGGCGGCCTGGTGATCTTTTACTCGCTGGTCGCGCCGGAGACGATGCCCGGCAGCATGGCCGGCACCGACCAGCGCATCTACCAGTACGCCGCCACCCGCGACGAGGCGCTGGCCGCCGCCGAGCCGAACGCCGCCGGCGGCAGCACCGTCTTTCTGGAAGGGCCGGCCAGCCTGCGCGACAGCCGGCTGGACATCCCGATCCCGCTGGAGCAGGGCGGCCGCCTGGCGGACCTGGCGCTTACCCCGCGGCTGCTGGTGACCACCAGCGGCGCGCGCACCGACAGCGCGGACGCCGAAACCGGCGTGCGCCTGTGGGAGCTGGCGGCCGGCGGCGCGCCGCCCGCGTTCATCGCGCATGACGCCCCGGTGACCGGCGTGGCCGTCAGCCCGGACGCCGGCCTGCTGGCCAGCGCCGCGCTCGACGGGACGGTGCGCGTGTGGGACCTGAACGCGCCCGGCGGCCCGGCGCTGCGGGCGCAGTTCAACGACGGCGCGCAGGGCGTCGCGGCGCTCAACGGCGGCAGCAGCCTGGCCTTCAGCCCGGACAACCGCCTGCTGGCGGTGGGCGGCAGCGACGGCTTCGCCCGCCTGTGGGTGATCGCCAGCGGCGAGCTGCTGGCGAAGCTGCCGCACGGGGCCGGGTCGCAGGTGCTGGCGGCGGCCTTCAGCCTGGACGGCTCGGTGCTGGCGACCGGCGGCGGCATCCACCCGGCGACCGTGGGCGGGCCGTTCCTGTTCCAGGACACGACGGTTTACCTGTGGGATGTGGCCGCCCTGCAGGACGGCGCGGGCGCGGTGGCGGCGCGGCCGGCCGGCCCGTGGAAGCTGGACGGCCACCTGGACACGGTGACCGGCCTGGCCTTCAGCGCGGACGGGGCGGCGCTGGTCTCGCTCAGCGCGGACGGCTCGTTCCGCATCTGGGGCGTGCGCGCCGCGCCGCAGCCGGTCGGATAAGCGGGGCCGCGCCGCCCTCACCCACCCGCCGCGGCGCGGGCCAGCAGCGCCGCGCCCATCACCGGCGGGTAGCGCGGCGT
>CAZDVL010000581.1:0-1650 GCA_964508745.1 uncultured Anaerolineaceae bacterium
TGTGCGCCGACAGCATCGGCCCGCGCTTCTTCTCTGGCGTCGGCGGCCAGCTCGACTTTGTGCGCGGCGCGGCGCGCAGCAAGGACGGCCGCACCGTCATCGCGCTGCCCAGCACCGCCGCCGGCGGGGCCGTCAGCCGCATCGTGCCGCAGCTCAGGCCCGGCGCGGGCGTGACGACCGGGCGCAACGACGTTCACTGTGTCGCCACGGAATACGGCCTGGTGGACCTGTGGGGCTGCTCGATTGCCGAGCGCGTGCAGGCGCTGGTGAGCATCGCCCACCCGGACTTCCGCGAGGGGCTGCTGGCCTACGCGCGCGAGCAGAACTACATCGGCCGGGTTTACGCCGTCGGCGGCTGAGGGCGGGCGGCGGTCAGCCGCTGGCCGGGCCAGCCCGGCGGGGCAGGGACGGTTTTTCAGTCACCAGGTCATAGCCGACGGCTTCGGCCAGTTCCTTCGCCTGTTTGCTGAACAGCTTGGCCGCCTCCCAGACAATCTCCATTGCCAGGTTCAGCGTAACGGTTTCCGCTGCGTTCAGCCGGTCCGCCGACAGTTCTTCGGCCATGCGCGTGTACATCAGGGCATATTTGCCAAAATGGTCGCGCGGGTTTTGTTGGGGGGCAATGTCCAGCTCTGCGCGAAGCTGCGCGGTTGTGCGTTGCCACAGGCCCCGGTACAACTGGTCGGTTGTCTGGGCGTACATCGTGGGGAACGCATCAATCACCGCGTTTTTGAGCGCCTCAACGAACCGCTTGCGCGTCACGATGCCTTCGACCCGCAGCGCAATCCAGCTATCCGCCTTGCCGCTGCGCCGGTACTCATCAGCGGTGCGGTCTAACGAGCGAAACAGCCCCAGTTCTGGGTCTTCGGTTTCTTCGAGCCGCTGCGCGCCCACCTGCGCCAGCCACATTTTCAGCGGTTCCGCTTTGGGCGACGGTATGGACTGAATCAGGCGCAGCGCCTCGGCGGCGGTCACGACATCCGTCAGCCGCCGCTTGCCATCTTCGGCGACCAGTTTTAAACGGTTACTGGATGTAAGCGTTTCATTTCCCTCTCTGGCAAGCCTTGTTTTTAAAACATGGTAGTAATTTTTTGCGGTTTTGCGGTCCGCGTCCATCAGCACGCCGACAATATCAATGGCGCTGTAGTGCCACTCGTCCTCAAACCACTCTTTGCGAATCCTGCTGCCATCAATCGGCAGCTGCGGCACAAGGTCAGACATTAGCGCACCCCAACTGGCTTAAATTTGAAGTTACTTGAATTATAAGATGGTTGCGGCCAGTGTCAGGTGGTTGGGCGCTCGTTCATGTTCACGGCGTGAGGTGGGCGTCCTTGCCGGGGGCGCGCACGCGCGCCCGCGCGCGGCGCAGGCGGCGGAAGGCCTGGCCCTGCTGGGCGTCCCAGACGTAGATCACGACGGTGCGCGCCAGCTTGTCGTGCCAGCCCTGGCGGCGGTTGTCCACCAACACCCAGGCGAAGCCCAGCAGCAGAAAAACCGACAGGAAATAGCCCAGGTAGCGCACGATCGCGCCCTTCAGCGTCAGCGGGCGGCCGTCCGTCCGCACGACGCGCACGCCCAGCAGCATCTTGCCCGGCGTCTGGCCGATCAGCGCCCAGAACAGGATGTCGTACAGCGGCGGCAGCCACAGCG
>CAZDVL010000582.1:0-1647 GCA_964508745.1 uncultured Anaerolineaceae bacterium
CAGGTCCGGCGGGCCGGGCGGCGGGCCAGGCAGCGGCGGCGGGCCGGGCGGCGCGTCCTGGGCGCTGTGGCGCGCCAGCGCGGCGTCGAAATCCACGCTCTCCGCTTTGGCGCGCAGGTCGGCCCGTTCGCGGCGCGGCGCGGCGGGGCGGGGCGCTGTGGGGGCGCTGCCCCGGCTAAACAGGCGCAGGCCGGCGCCCATCGCGCCTGACACCACCGCCAGCCCGATGCCCAGCCCCACCAGACACAGCAGCCCCAGCCCGCAGGCCACCGTCAGCAATAACGTGTACGTGCTGTCGTTCACAGTTCGGTTGCTCCAGCAGCATCCCGCCTGGGCGCGAATGAAGTCATGTACAGCGGCCTCTCTTCCCCTACCGACACAGTATATTGTAGCACAGCAGCGGCGCCGCCCGGCCTGCGCCGGGCCTTTCGTACAGGGTGTCGGAAAACGCGGCGGCAATCTGGTGAGGGCTGGCCTAGCCAGGCGCCGCCGTTTGCGGCATGATGGTGCTGTCGCTTATTTCGCGTTCACACAGGGCTACCCTCCATGCGCAGCTTCGTCTCCCAGACCGTCAACAGCCTCCGTCCGTCCGGCATCCGCCGCTACTTCGACATCGCCGCCACCATGCAGGATGTCGTGTCGCTGGGCATTGGCGAGCCAGACTTCGCCACGCCGGCGCACATCAGCGCGCGCGGCATCGAGTCGCTGCGGCGCGGCGACACGCACTACACCTCCAACGCCGGCCTGTTGGAGCTGCGCGAGGCGGCGGCAGGCTACATCGAACGGCTGTACGGCCTGCGCTACGACCCGCTGACGCAGGTGCTGATCACGGTGGGCGTGAGCGAGGCGCTGTGGCTGGCGATGAAGGCCATCCTGGACCCCGGCGACGAGGTGCTGGTGGTGGAGCCGTGCTTCGTGGCCAACGCCGCCGCCGTCGAGATGGCGGGCGGCGTGCCGGTCGCCGTGGACACGTATGTTGAGGACGAGTTCCAGGTCACGGGCGCGGCGCTGGAGGCGCGGGTCACGGCGCGCACCAAAGCGATCCTCATCAGCTACCCCAACAACCCCACCGGCGCAGTCCTCACGCGCGAACACATGCAGGAAATCGCCGATGTGGCCGCGCGCCACGACCTGGTGGTGATCTCCGACGAGATCTACGAGCGGCTGGTCTATGGCACGGAACACATCAACTTCGCCAGCCTGCCGGGCATGTACGGGCGCACGGTGCTGCTGAGCGGCATGAGCAAAGCCTTCGCCATGACCGGCTGGCGCATCGGCTACGTCAGCGGGCCGGCCGAGATCGTTGACGCCATGCGCAAGCTGCACCAGTACCTGATTATGTCCGCGCCGACGGTGGGCCAGATCGCCGCGCTGCAGGCGCTGGAACACGGCGAGGACGACGTGGCCTGCATGCGCGCCGAGTATGACCGCCGCCGCCGCCTGATCGTGGACGGCTTCAACAGCCTGGGGCTGGCCTGCTTCGAGCCGCGCGGCGCGTTCTACGCCTTCCCCAGCGTAGCCGCCACCGGCATGAGCGATGTCGAGTTCTGTGACCGTCTGCTCCAGGAAGAGCGCGTGGCCGTGATCCCCGGCAGCGCCTTCGGGGCCAGCGGCGCGGGCTTCGTGCGCGCCAGCTACGCCACCAGC
>CAZDVL010000583.1:0-1644 GCA_964508745.1 uncultured Anaerolineaceae bacterium
CTCAATGACCCGGAACGCTACGTGCCTGAGCTGCTCGAAGGGCTGCTGGCCGCGCACCCGCAGCGGTTGAAAGCCGTCGGCGGCGACGTGCAGTGCATCGTGCGCGCCGACGCGCCCACCCCCGGCAAGGTCGGCATCGTCACCGGCGGCGGCAGCGGCCACCTGCCGGTGTTCCTGGGCTATGTCGGCCCCGGCCTGTGCGACGGCGTGGCCGTCGGCGACGTGTTCGCCTCGCCCACCAGCGAGCAGATGTACGCGGTCACGAAGGCCGTCAGCGGCGGCGCGGGCGTGCTGCACCTGTTCGGCA
Source organism: uncultured Anaerolineaceae bacterium (assembly GCA_964508745.1). Classification (GTDB taxonomy): domain Bacteria; phylum Chloroflexota; class Anaerolineae; order Aggregatilineales; family Phototrophicaceae; genus DAOTWC01. The sequence continues at coordinate 308 of CAZDVL010000583.1, forward strand.
ACTACGGCGGCGACGTGCTGAATTTCGCCACCGCCGCCGACGAGGCCGGCATGGAGGACGACATCGAGGTGGCGACCGTGCTGGTGGCCGACGATGTCGCCAGCGCCCCGCCAGAGCGCGCCAACCGCCGGCGCGGCGTGGCCGGCATGATCTACGCCTTCAAGATCGCCGGGGCGCGCGCCGAGGAAATGGCCGCGCTGGAGCAGGTCAGGGCCGCCGCCGAGCACGCGCTGGCCAACACGCGCAGCATGGGCGTGGCGCTCTCGCCGTGCATCGTGCCGCAGGTCGGCCGGCCGACGTTCACGCTGGGCGAGAACGAGATGGAAATCGGCATGGGCATTCACGGCGAGGCCGGCACAACGCGCGGCCCGCTGGCCAGCGCCGACCACATCACCGACGCGCTGCTGGACGCGATCATGGGCGACATAGACCTGGAGGGCAGCGAGATCAGCATCATGCTCAACAGCCTGGGCGCGACGCCGCTTGAGGAACTGTACATTATGTACCGCCGCGCCCTGCAGGTGTTCCGCGACCGCCGCGTCAGCGTCTACCGGCCCTACATTGGCCGCTTCGCCACCTCGATGGAGATGGCCGGCGCGTCAATCACCGTGCTGAAGCTGGACGCGGACCTCAAGCGGCTGCTGGACGCCCCGGCATCGTCGCCCTTCTTCGACCATCACCAGTACCTCTAAGGGGCGCGCCATGGCCGCACAGCTAACCACCGCCGACGCCGCCGCGCTGCTCAGCGCGGTGGCCGCTGAGTTAATTGCCGCCAAAGACGACCTGACCCAGCTTGACGCCGCCCTGGGCGACGGCGACCTGGGCCGCACAATCGAGCGCGGCTTCAGCGCCGTCCGCGACGGCCTGCAAACGTCCACCGAAACCGACCTGGGCCGCCTGCTGTTCCAGCAGGGCAAGGCCTTCAACACGGCGGCGGCGTCCAGCTTCGGCACGCTGTTCAGCACGCTGCTGCAAAAAAGCGGCCAGGCGCTGAAGGACAAACCGGCCGCCGCGCTGCCAGAGCTGGTGGACGCGCTGCAAACGGCCGCCGACACGGTGAAGGAGCGCGGCAAGGCCGAGGTCGGCGACAAGACCATGCTCGACGCGCTGTACCCGGCGCTGACGGCCATGCGCGCCGCGCTGGCCCAGCCGACGCCGCCGACGCTGGCCGCGCTGCTGCGCGCCGGCGCTGACGCCGCCGACCAGGGCGCGGCGCAGACGAAGGCGATGCAGTCGCAGATCGGGCGCGCCAGTTGGAAAGGCGAGCGCTCCGTCGGCCACGAGGACCCCGGCGCGCGCGCCATCGCGCTGATGCTGGCGGCGGCGGCCCGCTGGGC
>CAZDVL010000584.1:0-1643 GCA_964508745.1 uncultured Anaerolineaceae bacterium
GGACACGTTGTAAGGGAAGCGCACCCAACCGACGCGGCCCAGGCGCGACGGCGCGGGCCGCCCCAGGGCGTGCAGATAGTCCAGGTTAACGCCCGTGATGGGGGCCTGCATGGCCTGAACGGTCGTGGCCGCCAGGAACCAGGCAGCGGCGTAGCCCGACGTGCCGCTGGGCGTGCGCACGTTGATCCACTCGTCCTGCTGTCCCACCTTGAGCAGCGTGCGCCCGTGAATTTCCAGCGTCTCAAGCGGGTCGTTCATGCCCACAGTCTGGAGAATCTTAAACTGCACGCCGGGGCGTTCGCGCACACGCAGGCCGCTGCCCAGCGGCTGAAGCCGCAGGCCCTCCCAGAAGATCATGCGCGTGGGGTCAACGACATCGGGCAGCAGGTAGCCATCCAGGCCGCCGCCGGGCTGCTGCACCACCAGCTTGACGGTGGGCTGGCCGGACGTGCCCAGCGCCGCCCCCGCCGTGACCGTCTGGCCGACGCTGACGCGAATCTCATCCAGGCCCACGTATGAGACCAGATAAGCGCCGCCAGCGCCGTCGGGCGCGCTGACCTGCACATACGGCCCGTAGCCGGTGGCGGTCGGCTGGCGGACGACCGTCGCCACCACCCCCGTGACCGCCGCCCGCACCACTGTCCCGGCGGGCGCGAACAGGTCGAGGCCCTCATTTTTGCGCCCGCCGCCCAGGTCGGCGTCGAAGCCGCGCACGATGCGCGCCGGGACAGCGTCAGCCGGCCAGCGCAGGATAAAGCGGTCGTTGATGTGGCCGTCGTGCGTTTTTTCGCCGAAACGGTCGTTGGCGGCGACGCGCGCCTGCAGCATCTGGCGCAGTTGGTCGGGCGTGCTGGCGCGGATCGTGTCCACGCGCACGACGCTGGGGTACACGCGGCGGATGTGGGCCAGCGCGTTGTTGTTCAGCCAGACGTTGGGCGCTTCGACGGCGCTCACGGCGAAGAAACGGTTGAGGTCGTTGCCGCGCGGCGACCGCACGATGGCGACCCGTTCGAAGGCGCGCTCGTAGGCCTGGGCGGCGGCGTACCACGCCAGGAAGTCCTGGTCGGGCAGCACCAGCGCGTGCGAGATGCGCGCGGCCTCAGCGCCGCCGGCCTCTGCCTGCTTCAGCGGCGGCAGCGGGTCTGGGTCAGAGGCGGGGCCAGGTCTGCCTGGCGGTCGCCTGAAAAGGCGGGCGAAAAAGCTCACGGTTGCGGCTCCCGGTGCGGCAGGCCAATGTCTGCTGATTATAGCCTGAACGCGCATTCACCGCCTTCAGACGGTGCGCCGCGCTGGAACCAAATTGCCCCCGGCGGCGTCCTGATGTAGTGTAAAGAGATACCTGGAGGGAATATTATGAGACACAGGCTGATACTGATCGGTTTACTCGTGGGGGTGTTGATGGCTGTACCGACGGCGGGTGCGCAGGACAGCGCTGACAGCGGCGAGGGCGTCAGCGTCACGATTTTCAACCAGGGCACGGCTCTCATCCAGGACCGGCGCATCTTTGAGCTGGTCACCGGCCTGAACACGCTCGACTTTACCGACGTGGCGGCCAGCATTGACGCGACTTCGGTCACGTTCCGGTCGCTGACCGACCCGCAGGGCACGTATGTGCTGGAGCAGAACTATATCTATGACCTGGT
>CAZDVL010000585.1:0-1643 GCA_964508745.1 uncultured Anaerolineaceae bacterium
TGATGATGGCGATGCGGCGGTAGCCCAGCCCGGTCAGGTGGCGCACCGCGTCGTAAGCGCCGCGCTCGTTGTCCACCTTGACCGCGTCCACTTCGACATCCGCCGCGAAACGGTCGAGCAGCGTAACCGGAATGCCCATCTGCTGGAGCCGCGCCAGGTTCTGGGCGTCCTTGATCTGCGACGGCACAATCACCAGGCCCGCCACGTGCTCGGCGGCCATCACGCGCAGATACATCTGCTCCTTCGCCGGGTCCTCGTCTGAATTGCACAGAATGACGGACATCTGGTGGGCGTAAGCGACATCCTCCACCCCCTTGATGATGGAGATGAAGTAGGGGTTCTGGATGTCCGAGATGATCAGCCCGATCACGTTGCTGATCTGCGCCCGCAGCCGGCGGGCGGCCCTGTTGGGCTGGTAGCCCAGCGTGCGCACCGCTTCCACCACGCGCTCGCGCAGCACCGTGTCAACGGCGGGGTTGTTGTTGAGCACGCGGGAGACAGTCGCCCTGGAAACGCCCGCCTGCGCTGCAACGTCGCGGATCGTCACGTTAGACATAGTGGTTAATCCAGAAATAACGATCTATTGAGAAAACGTTTTCTAAGCCGTGTGCGGCGCTGCGGCGGAGTATGCGGCCCGAAAACCCTCTGCAGGCTTGGTCTCTGGCTGATCTCTCGCTTATTTCTGCTGCATCACCGCTGTGAAGCTGCGCGCTGCCGCAAAGCGAGAAATCGTTCTCTAGAAAAAGAGTAACGCTTTTTCTTACGGGAGTCAAGCGCCCCGGACGATAACACAGCGGGCAGCGCCGTCAGCGGTACGCCTCAACCGCGTCCTCCAGCGCGCGCGCCTCGGCCTCCGTCGCCGCCTCCGTCATCACATACACGCCCTTCGTGCCCACCGCGTCCAGCAGCGGCAGCACTTCCTGCGGCTCGACCAGGATCGCCTGGACGCTCTTGCCGGCGGCCAGCACCTGGCGGTACAGGTCGAACCACAGCGGGCTGCCGCCCTGCGGCCGGCCCGCCTGCGGCGTCCACTCAACGGCGGCCAGCGGCTCGATCGCCAGCAGCGCGTCCAGGTGCACGATCGCCTGCGTGCCGTCCAGGTGATACATCGAATAGTCCAGCCAGGCGCACTGCTCGGTCAGCGCGGGGACGACAAAATCGCCGAACATGCGCGGCGAGATCAAAGCAGAAGCGTCACACTGCACCTTCGCCGTCCTTCCTGGCCCCCAGATTTTAAACGCGCTGAACGCATTGCCGCCCCAGGGGTCGCGGATCAGGTCAAACAGCAGGTCAAAGGCCTGATAGTAAGCCTGGTTGATGTCCGCCACGCGCGCCGCGACCCACTCCGGCCGCTCGATCATGTCGTACATCAGCGGCTGTGTGCCGCGCAGCGCCGCCAGCGTGTCCACATTTTCGATCAGGTCGGGCATCCCCACCAGATACCGGCCCTGGCTGGCGCGCAGCCCGGCCTCAATCAGCGCCGTGTGCTTCAGCAGCCAGGCGTTGCGCGCGTCGAAACGCAGCGCTGGGTGGCTCTCAGGGTCGGCGATGCACGGCTCATACCAGACGGTGTCGGGGGCGAACTGCGGCGTCGCGCCCAGGAAAATGCCCAGGCTGCCGGGGCCGATCTGCGTGTCGAAGTA
>CAZDVL010000586.1:0-1638 GCA_964508745.1 uncultured Anaerolineaceae bacterium
TGACGCGGCTGAGGAAGCCGTCCCAGGCGAAGTCGCTGTCGTGCGTCTCCGGGAAGGTCATGGCGACGTAATAGCGGATGGCGTCCGCCTGGTAGCGCTCCAGAAGGTCCGGCAGCCAGATGGCCCAGTTGCGGCTTTTGGAGAACTGCTTGCCCTCGATGTTCATGAACTCGTTGGCCGGCACGTCATAGGGAAGCTGCAAATGCTGCGGGCCGTCGTGGTAGATGCCGTCAATGCCCATCAGCTCCGCCGGCCAGATGATCGTGTGGAAGGGGATGTTGTCCTTGCCGATGAAGTTGTAGATGCGCGCGTCGGGGTTGTACCACCAGTCCTTCCAGGCGTCCGGCTGGCCGCTGTTGCGCGCCCACTCGACGCTGGCGGTGAAGTAGCCCATCACCGCCTCGAACCACACGTACAGGCGCTTGCCGTCCCAGCCGGGCAGCGGCACGGCGATGCCCCAGTCAATGTCGCGTGTGATCGGCCGCCCGCGCAGCCCCTCGGCGATGAAGTTCTGGCTGAAGCGCGTGACGTTGGGCCGCCAGTGTTCCTTGTGCGTCTCGATATAGTCCAGCAGCGCGGCGCTGAACTTGCTCAGGTCCAGGAAATAGTGTTCGGTTTCGCGCACGACCAGCGTCTCGTCAGGGTGATTTTTGCTGCGCGGGTTGATGAGCCTGGTCGCGTCGAGCAGGCTGCCGCAGTTGTCGCACTGGTCGCCGCGCGCGTCGGGGTAGTGGCAGATGTAGCACTCGCCCTCCACGTAGCGGTCGGGCAGGAAGCGCTTTTCGCGCTCGCTGTAGAGCAGCTGCTGCGTCTCGCTGTAGAGGTGGCCGCGCTCCAGCAGCAGCGTGAAGATGTCCTGCGCGATGCGGTGGTGGCTTTCGGTGTCGGTGTGCGTGAACAGGTCGTAGCTGATGCCGACATCGCGCTGCGTGACGAGGAAGCGGTGGTGGTAGTGTTCAAAGACGGCGCGCGCCGGCACGCCGCGCTTGTCGGCCTCGACCGAGATCGGCGTCCCGTGGCTGTCTGAGCCGGAGACCATCAGCACGCGGCTGCCCTTCAGGCGGTGATAGCGGGCGAAGATGTCGGCGGGCAGGTAGGCCCCCGCCAGGTGGCCGACGTGCAGGTCGCCGTTGGCGTAGGGCCAGGCGACGGAAACGTGGATGTGCTGCGGCTCGCTCATGCAGGGTCCTCTCCCGGTGACACAAAAAAAGCCGCCTGCCCTGGTGGGACAGACGGCACTGGCTGCGCTTTAGCTCACACCCGGTTAGCCTCAGGCAGGAGTCAGCGCCCGGCGTCTGTCCCGACGCGGGTCACGCATGACCGGCATGCTGCTGCGGTGGCGGTGTGTGTTCATGTCGAAAAGTATAGCGGCAGGGGGCGGGGGAAGTCAAGCGCGGCGCTGGCGCTGACCCCAGGGCGATTACATCAAATTAGTTTTGAACCGCTATAAACCATGTAGAACCGAAGTGTGGGTCAATCTCTGCGGTTTTGGCTCGAATTGCAAGTCTTGTGTTGGCTCACTGTAGTTCAAGATGATTCTCAACGGACCATCAGAATTTTGATGCGATTGCCCTGCTGCTGACCCCTCCCCTAAATCCCCTCCCCGCTCACGCAGGGAGGGGACTTATCTGCGGTTGC
>CAZDVL010000587.1:0-1637 GCA_964508745.1 uncultured Anaerolineaceae bacterium
AAAGCGCGCCAGTTTATGGCGCGCCTGGACAGCCGCAAGCGCGCCGAGGAAGGGGCGAAGGAAGTGATCCCCGGCGTGTCGCGCCGCCAGTTCACGGCCACCCTGGCGATCGGCATCGTCGCTGTCCTGGCGATCGTGCTGGTGGCCGGCGCGCTCATCCTCTCCAACAGCAGCCGCCAGGCCGCCGAGAGCGCCGCCCAGACCGAGATCGCCGGCGCGCAGACGGCGACGGTGGCCGCGCAGGCCGCCGCCGCGCAGGCCGCCACCGCGACCGTCGTCGCCCTGCAGGGGACCGACACCCCCACGCCGCGCCCGGACCTGCCGCCCACCTGGACGCCAGAGCCGGAGCTGACGCCGGCCACCGCCGTCCCCGGCCTGCCGTTCCCGCCGGCGCGCGCGCAGGGCAGCCTGGTGGCCTGGGGCGGGCGCGACCTGCAGGGCGTGGGCGCGCTGCCGCTGCTGCTGTTCCAGGTGAACGCCGAGGGCGCGTCCACCCGCATTGGCGACCAGGCGGGCCGCGACGTGCGCTTCGCCGGCAGCGGCCAGCGCGTGATCTACAGCCGCTACCTCACCACCACCTTCAGCTTCAGCCTGGAGGCGGTCAACACCAACGGCACGCAGCCGCAGTTGGTGCAGTTCAACGCGCCGGTCATCGAGACCGACCAGCCCGACTACTGCCGCGTCGCCAACCGCGTCGCCTTCATCGCCGCCCCGGCGGAAGGCCCCAGCGGCAGCGGCGACTTCCAGCTTACCGAGCCGCCGCCGCAGGTCTACATCCACGATTTCGACAACAACAAGACGGTGCGCCTGACGAACGACACCGTCAGCTACTCCAGCCCGGCCTTCTCGCCGGACTGCTCGCTGCTGGCCGTCGTGCGCAACGACGTGAACAGCGCCAGCCCCGGCCCCGACATTATCATTGTCACGCTCACCGACATCAACTGGTCGGTGCTGTCGCAGCGCCCGCCGCAGGAAGGCGAAACCCTGACGCCCGAACCGTTCAGCGTCATCGGCATCGAGGCGCGCATCGTCAACCAGCTCACGTCTGACCTGGGCGCCTCACTGGAAACCACGCCGCGCTGGACCGCCGACGGCCTGCAGATCGTCTACGCCGCCGCGCCGGGGAATGCGCCGGCCAACAGCGACATTTTTATGGTCAACGCCGCCGGCAGCAGCACGCCGCTGGCGCTGGTCCGCGCGGAGTCTGACGACCACAGCCCGGTCATCAGCCCCGACGGCCAGTTCCTGGCCTTCGCCAGCAACCGCGCGGCGGGCGGCGCGTACAATATTTTCGTGACCGACCTGAGCGACCAGACCGTGTGGCAGCTTACCAACTCTGAGGACAGCTACTTCCCCGGCGACTGGTGGCTGCCGTGAGGCATGGAGCAGCGCGTTAAACGATGACCACTGTGCAGACTTCCGCGCAGGACAGCCGCGCCCGCTTCGCCCACCACATGGCGGAGGGGCGGCTGGCCCTGGGGCGCGGCGACCGGCATACAGCCCACGAACACTGGCGCGCCGCCGCCCTGATTGACCCCTACAGCGAACAGGTGTGGCTGGCGCTGCTGGACGTGCTTGAGACCGACGCCGACCGCAAGGTGTGCCTGGAGAACATCCTGGCGATCAACCCGCTGAAC
>CAZDVL010000588.1:0-1633 GCA_964508745.1 uncultured Anaerolineaceae bacterium
CCAGCACGCCGTACATCGTCTGAACAAAAATCCCCCGGCAGCCGGGGGATTTTTAAGCGCAAGGCGGTTCAGCACAGCCTAGCCCAGCGCGTCGTAGCCGGGGCCTTTGCTGTAGAAATCGTAGTTGAGCTGAATGTCAGCCGTCAGGTCCACGACCACGCCGCCGCCAGGGGTCTCGCGCTGCTTGGTGTTGTACGGGACGCGCTCCTGGCCGTCGGCCATCTCGTAGTCGGCGGGCACTTCTTCCTCAATAAAGATGGCCTCAAACGGGCACTCCGGGATGCACGCGCCGCAGTCAATGCACGTGTCGGGGTCAATGTAGTACCAGGGCCATTCTTCCTCAGGCTGGCCAGGGACGATGCATTCAACCGGGCAGACTTCAACGCAGGCGCCGTCGCGCAGGCACAGGCTGGTGATGATGTGGGTCATGGCAGGAAAACTCCTTAACAGCTTGGTGGGCTATGAAAACACACCCTAACTGTAGGCCCGTTTAACCGGCGTGTCTGGTACTTTTGTTGGATTAGCGGCAAAACCGTTAACTGCGCCGCACGGCCGGCGCGCGCGGGGTGCGAATCGGTTTAACCTCGGTTAAATCCGGCCTGGGGCGGGTCGCGCAGGGGGTCGGGCATGGTGTTGGTTTCGGCCAGGCACATCAGGCCGTCGCGGTCGGCGATGTACATGTGGCGGCCCTTCTTCACCAGCAGCCCGGCGTTGAGCAGGCCGCGCAGCGCCCGCCCGACGACCTCGCGCGTCGTCCCCAGTATCGAGGCGATGTCCTCCTGCGTGAGGCCGGTCGGCGCTTCGGAGATCTGGCCGGCGTAGGTGTTGCTCTCGTGCAGGAACAGCTTGGCCAGGCGCGACGGGATCGTGCGGAAGGTCATGTCCTCCAGCCGTTCGATGTAGTCGCGGTTGACGTGCGCCAGCGACTGCACATAGTTGCTCAGCAGCGCCGGCTCGGCGGACATCAGCGCCATCAACTGGTCGTGGCTGATCGTCAGCACCTCGGCCGCGGTCACGGCGACGGCGTTGTACGGGTTGGGGCCGCCGTCCACCGCCGCCACCTCGTTGAACGTGGACAGGGGCCGCAGCAGGCTGAGGGTGTGCAGGCGGCCCTCGCTGTTGACGCGGTAGATGCGCACCAGCCCCTCGGTGACGACGTGGAAGCCGGCGCAGTCGCCGCCCTCGACGAAGATCGTCGCGCCGGCCTGGTAGCTGTGGTAGTGCGCGGCGCGGGCGACGCGCCGCAGCCCGGCGGCGTCAATGCCGACAAAGTAAGGAATGTGGTGTAAATCGCCAGAGGTAACGGCCATCACTTACAGTAAAACCTCACACCTGTCTTACGCTACACAAAGATCGTGGCGGCGACGATCATCACGACGAACAGCACCAGCGTCAGGATAAACATGCTGCGCAGGTCGTGCAGCACATAGCCGTACTGCGCGCGCAGCTCCGCCTCGCTCACGGTTTTGGTCGGGTTGTCGAGCAGGTGCAGCACCTCCTCGTGCGTCATCTCCTCATAGCTGACCTTGTCGGCGCGGCGCTTGCGCTTGCGCGCCGGCGCGGACGGCTCAGCGGCGCTGGCGTGTCGGGCAGAGGGCGCGGGGCGCGGCGCGGGCGCGGGCGCGGGCGCAGG
>CAZDVL010000589.1:0-1630 GCA_964508745.1 uncultured Anaerolineaceae bacterium
GCGGCGGCCAGCGCCGGGTCGTGCGCGATGATGCTCTGCCGCACCGGGCCGGGCGGGTCGCCGGGCGCGATGTCGTCAATCAGGTACGGGCTGTCGGAGTCGCGCAGGCGCGCCACCGTCTGGCTCTCCAGGCGGTGCATCGTGCCCTTGAACACGTCGGCGGGCAGGCCGGTCACGGCGGTGATGATGTGGAAGGCCGCCAGCCGCCCGCGCCCCGGAACCAGCACCATGCCGCAGACCGCGCCGATCAGCCGCGTCATCTCGTCCAGCGCGCGCGCGATGCGCTCCCAGAATTCATCCCAGGTGATCGCCAGGTCGTTCATCTCGCGGTTGGCCTGCTGGAGGATTTTCCCGGCCGCCAACCGCTGCTGATCCTTGCGCGTGGCCCGCTCCAGGCTCGCCTTCTGCGACCCCAGCTCGGTGATGTAATCCACAAAATTCTGCACGCGCTCGATGGTCGCGCGCAGCCGTTCCTCATCCACCTGCGGGACCTGCCGCGCCCGTTCCAGCAGCTCGCCGTTGGTGAAGCCCAGGTCGGCCTCAAGCTGCTGCACGCGCTTGAAAAAGCGGTCGTTGTCGCCAGCGTCGGCGGAGCGCACCTGGCCGCAGAAGATGGTGGCGATGGGCCGGCCGCCGATCACAATCGGGATGGCGATGTCAATCAGCCCGGCGTGGCAGAGGTAGGCGTTTTCGGTCAGCGTGCCGTCCTGCAGGCTCTCGGCGATGCGGATGTCGTTGTTCTGGCAGTAATGCTCGCCGCGCGGGTGGCTGCGCAGCAGGCGGCAGAATTCCTGAAAGCGCGGCTTGTCCTTGGACTCAAACAGGTACTTGTTGGTGTCGTTGAGCAGCACGTCATACGTGCCGTCCCAGTCCTTGAACGCGCCGTCGAGCAGGATCGCAAAGCGCTCAGCGTCGCCCAGAATCTGCTCAAAGGCCGACGGTTCTTCAGCCATCAGTGCCACCTTTTCTGCCGCGCAGCGCCGCCAGCAGCGCCAGAGCATCTATTGTACTACAAGGCGCGCCCGGCGGCAGGGAACGCCGGACAAAGACCTGCGCGCGCAGCGTTTTTAGAGCGGGCTTAGCTTGCTGTTAACCGGTTGACAACAGCGAGAGATCATCATATGGTAGAAGGCAAGAGGCAAGCTTAGGGAAAGGGGGCTGAATGCAACCTACTTACAATCCCATAGTGCCTCGCAAAACGGCCCTGCGCTGAGCAGGACGAGATCCCTGGAACAGGGGTTTGGGCTAATGCCTGAAGAACCACAGCGCAAACGCGCCGGGTGAATCATCACACCGGCGCGTTTGCATTTTCAGCCAGCGCGCCCAGTCTGTCTAAAGGAAAAAATCGCGCAGCGCGTCGCGCACATCGTCCACGATGGTTTCCCAGGCCGCGCCGGGCATCCGCCGCACGCGCAGGCTGTGCGCCGTGATCGTCAGCGCCGCCAGGCCGTCCACCGCGGCGAACAGCGTCTGCGCCAGCGGCGAGCCTTCGTCGCCCGCCGCCGGGTCAGCGTAGCGCTCGCTGGCTGCGCTGGTGAGCGTCTGGTTGGTGACGATTTCGAGCGTGTCGGGGTCAGCGGTGGGCCGCGCCTCGACGGTGACGTATTCAGACATAATCCCCCGCGCAGAT
>CAZDVL010000590.1:0-1626 GCA_964508745.1 uncultured Anaerolineaceae bacterium
GGGCAGGACCATGTTATTTGTTACCAAACCCACAACCTCCTGGCGCGTGCTGCGCGTTTAGACGCGGCGCTTCTTAGGCGGGCGAACGCCGTTGTGCGGGATGGGTGTGACATCGGTGATAGAGCGCACCTTCAGACCGCTGCCCTGAATCGCCCGGATGGCGGCCTCGCGGCCTGGCCCTGGGCCTTTGACGAAGACATCCACTTCCTGCATGCCCTGGCCCTGCGCGGTTTCAGAGGCGCTTTGGGCGGCCATCCGCGCGGCATACGGCGTGCTTTTGCGGCTGCCCTTGAAGCCCGACGTGCCGGCGCTGGCCCAGGACACCACGTTGCCCGACTGATCCGTCATGGAGACAATCGTGTTGTTGAACGTGGCAAAGATGTGCGCCTGCCCGTAGGGTATATTCTTGACGACTTTCTTGGTGGCGCGGCGTCCACCTTTTTTCTGACGTGCCATACCCGAACCTCTCTCAACGGTTTGTGATGGGAAACGCGCCCTGCCGCAAAGCAGGGCGCATTATCATATGTGTGCGCCGGGGCGCTGCTGGTGCAGCGCCGCCGCTATTTCTTGGTTGCGCCGCGCCGCCGGCCGCGCCCTGGCACGGTCTTCTTGGGGCCGCGTTTGGTGCGGGCGTTGGTGCGTGTGCGCTGGCCGTGCGCCGGCAGGTTGCGGCGGTGGCGCAGGCCGCGATAGCTGCCGATCTCCGACAGCCGCTTGATGTTGAGCTGCACCTCGCGGCGCAGGTCGCCCTCGGTGGTCAGCTTGGCGATTTCGTCGCGCAGAAGCTGAAGCTCGGCCTCGCTCAGGTCCCGCACGCGGGTGTCCGGGTTGACGCCGGTCGTCGCCAGCACCTGATTGCTGGTGGGGCGGCCCACGCCATAGATATAGGTAAGGGCAATTTGCACTCGTTTGTCGCGGGGCAGGTCTACCCCTTCAATACGCGCCATATGCTGCTGCTTTCCTCCAGGTGAACCCCTACATTAACCCTGGCGCTGCTTGTGATTCGGGTTTTCGCAAATAATCATGACGCGCCCGTGCCGTTTAATCACGCGGCACTTGGGGCAGCGCTTCTTGATCGAAGTCGATACCTTCATGCTGCTAGCTCGCTTTCCAGAGGCGTCCCTGACGAAAGGGACATTCTACCAGCCGGACGATATTATGTCTACCGTTAATTCGCTACGGCAGCGTCAAAATGAGCGGTTCGCCGTCCGTGATGGCGATCGTGTGCTCGAAGTGGGCGCACAGCGAGCGGTCACGGGCGATCACCGTCCATTTGTCCTTCAGTTCGCGCGTGTCGGGCCGCCCGGCGATGACCATCGGCTCCAGCGCGTAGACCATGCCCGGCTGGAGCGCGACGCTGCGCCAGCCGTGTTTGCTGCCGTGCGGCCACCAGTTGGGCACCTGCGGCTCCTCGTGCATTGCGCGGCCCACGCCGTGCCCGGTGTACTCACGCGCGACGCTGTACCCCTGGCGCTCGACATAGCGCTGCACCTCCAGCGCCACATCGCGCGTTTCCGCCGGCAGCTTTGAGGCGCGAATGCCGACCCACAGCGCCTCCTCGGTCACGTCCAGCAGGCGCTGCACCGCCGGCGCGATCTCGCCCACCGGGTAGGTCCAGGCCGCGTC
>CAZDVL010000591.1:0-1626 GCA_964508745.1 uncultured Anaerolineaceae bacterium
TCAGCCACCGCTGGCTGGGCGGCACGCTCACCAACTGGCGCACCATCCGCGAGCGCATCGAGACGCTGAAGAAGCTGGAGCGCCGGCGTGACACCGGCGAGTTCGAGCTGCTGACCAAGAAAGAGGCGCTCATCCTGGGGCGCAAGATCGAGTCGTTACAGCTTCGGCTCGGCGGCATCCGCGAGATGAAACGCCTGCCCAACATGCTGATCGTCATTGACACCATGCGCGAGGCGACGGCCGTCAAAGAGGCCAACATCCTCAGCATTCCGGTGCTGGCCCTGGCCGACACCAACAGCAACCCGGACGACCTTGACTACATCATCCCCGGCAACGACGACGCCGTGCGCGCGATCAAGCTGATCGTCGCTGCCCTGGCGGACGCCGTGCTGGAGGGCCAGGCGATGCGCAAGGCCGACGACGACGTGGAGCTGGCCGACGACGGCGCGCCGGCCTACGCCGACTATGAGGACGAGGACGACGACGAGCAGTACCTGGGCGCGTCCACCCTCGCCAAACTGCGCGACGCGCGCCTGTTCGCCGATGATGATGAAGAAGCCGACGGCGGCGAGACCGACGACGAGAAAAAGGACTGACAGATTCATGCAGATCACCGCACAGATGGTCAAGGACCTGCGCGAAGCCACCGGCGCTGGCCCGCTCGACTGTAAGAAAGCGCTGGAACAGAACGACGGCGACCTGAAGAAGGCCGTTGATTACCTGCGCGAAAAGGGCCTGGCCCGCGCCGCCAAGAAGCTGGGCGCCGGCCGCGTCATGAACGAGGGCGTTATCGAAACCTACACGCACCACAACCGCCGCCTGGGCGTCATGGTGGAGGTCAACTGCGAGACGGACTTCGTCGCCAACACCGAGCCGTTCCGCGAGTTCGCGCACAACCTCGCGCTGCACATCGCCAACCTGTCCCCGAAGTACGTGCGCCGCGAGGACGTGCCCCAGGCCGTGATCGAGGCGGAGCAGGACCTGCAGCGCCGCCGGGCCATTGACGAGGGCAAGCCGGAGGCGGTCGCCGTGAAGGTCGCCGAGGGGCGCATGGCGAAATTCTACGAGGAAGTCGCCCTGCTCGAACAGCCGTACATCATGGACGACTCGAAAACCATCGCCCAGCTCCTGTCTGAGGTGGTGGCCGATGTGGGCGAGAGCATCGAAATTCGCCGCTTTGCCCGCTTCGTCATCGGCGAGGAAAGCGCGGACAGCGCGGGCGATGACGCCTAAGCAGCGCCGCAGCGAGCCGCGTTACCACAGGAAGGGCGGCGGGCAAGCCGTTCCAGCCTGATGCGTTTTCAAGGGATTGGCCTTTCGCCAATCCCTTTTTTCTGCGCGTGACCCAACACACAGGAGGTGGTTATATGACCGACAGCAGCGAAACAGCCAGCCAGCCGCTGGCGTTCCGGCGCATCATGCTCAAGCTCAGCGGCGAGGCGCTGGCCGGCCCCGGCGGTCACGGCATTGACCCGGACGCCGCCGACGAGATCGCCACCAAAATCAAGCAGATCTGCGACCTGGGCGTGCAGGTGGCCGTCGTGATGGGCGGCGGCAACCTCTGGCGCGGGGCGATCGGCGTGGCGCGCGGCATGGAGCAGAGCACCGCCGACCACATGGGCATGA
>CAZDVL010000592.1:0-1622 GCA_964508745.1 uncultured Anaerolineaceae bacterium
CAGGGCGGCCTGCCAGCGTTCATGCCATGCAGCAGAATCAGCATAGACTTCTGCCAGCCACGCGCTGATATGGCTTTCATCCACCGGCTCACCATTGTGCGCGGCAAGCACGGCAACGCTGCGGGCCACTGTAGCCGGGTCGTAGATGGCAAAACGATCACCGTCGCCAGTCGGCTGTTCAAACACCGTCACCGGGCACAGATCGTTTTTGCGGGTGCGGTTGATGCGGCCAAAACGCTGCAGCAGCGCGTCCAGCGGGGCGGGATCGCTGTAAAGCGCGTCCAGGCTGATGTCGAGGCTGACCTCCACGACCTGAGTTGCGACGACAACCGGGTAGGGCGCGGGCTGGCGCTGACTGCCAAAGCGTCGGAGCAGCTCTGCTTCGTGTGCCATGCGGTCACGCGCATTAAAGCGGCCGTGCAGCAGCAGGACATCACAGCCCAGGTCGTGTAATGCAGCGGCGGCAGCCCGCGCCCGGCGCACGGTGTTAACCGTGACCAGCGTCGCCTGCTGCTGCGAACGGCTGGCGATCTCCGGCAGGGTGTCGAACAGGTCGCCGGGGCGCACGAACACGCGATGGCGGGTGAAACGGCGGCAGGTGTCCGCATCAGCCCGGATCACAGGCAGTTCACCCAGTGTGTCGCGGATAGCGTCCGCCACAACCGGCGGCAGGGTGGCGGTCATAATCAGCAGGCGCAGCCCGAAACGCTCGCGCAGAAGCGCCAGCAGCCCCAGAATCAGCGCCAGCCGTTCAGGGGCGTAGGCGTGAATCTCGTCCACAATCAGCGCCGCATCCTGACAGTCCGCCATCAGCGCCTCGAAACCCTTCATCTGATAGGCAACCCGCAGCAGATGATAAGGGCTAAAAACACGCACCGGCTGGCTCATCAGGCGCGAGAGATTGAGCGCGGCGCGCGCCTGCACCAGCGCATTGTCCGGGCCATGTTCATCGAGCAGTTGGTAGTAGAGCGCCGCCAGCGCCCGTCCGTGCTGTAAACCGACCTGCGGCGCGAATTGTTCCAGGCGGTTTTTCATGGCGTTGATGCTGGCGCGATACGGCAGCGCGTAGAACAGGCGCGGGCCGTTTTCTGCCCACAGCAGCGCGGCTTCAGTCTTGCCCGCGCCGGTGGGCGCGACCAGCACAGCCGACCGGCCGCTATAGCTTTCTGCGGCCTGCTGGTGCTGATACAGCCTTCCGCGCAGCGCGCTGCCCAGCCGCGCTTTGTCCAGCGTGGCCCCTGTCTGGTCCGGCGCGCCGGCGGCAGCGCGGTGATCCGCCTGGAGCATATAGCCGCGCAGCAGCACCGCCTCAGCAAAAGCCGGGTGTGCCGAACCGCCCGCCTCCAGCGCGGCATACCACATGTCCAGATCGTCCAGCGCCGTGTGAATATCTGCCGCTTCCGGCATCCTGAAAGGATGCAGCCTCACTTCCTGGGCGCTCAGCCAGCCGTACCAGGCGGACACGTCGCCGGCGTCAAGTTCGGCAATGAGCTGTTCAGCGCGCCCGCTGGACAACCGGTAAGTGTCCAGCAGCCAGCTTGCGTCGCGGTGGTGGGTCGCAATCGCCGCAATGACCGGCAGGCGGTCCGCTTCATCTATAACGGCCCAGGCGGTAAAGGCCA
>CAZDVL010000593.1:0-1621 GCA_964508745.1 uncultured Anaerolineaceae bacterium
AAGTGGATTCAGATCGCCAACGACACCGACTTTGGCCGCACCACCGCGACCGCCTTCCAGGCTGCCAACGAAGCTGCGGGCGTCGAATTCGTGCAGGACACTATCCTCGTGCCGTCCAACGCCACCGACCTCACCCCGTACATCCAGCAGATTCTGGACTCTGGCGCTGAAGTCGTTAACCCGATTTTCGCCGGCGAACTGACCGCGCTGTGGACCCAGCAGGCGATTGAGCTGGGCCTGGCCGATTCTGTCGCCATCATCAGCGGCACCAACTCGAACGACTTCATCGTGGCCGCACCGCCGCTGGCCGGCACAGTGGCCTACATCGTCTACAACTTCACCCTGCCCGACACCGAGATCAACGACTGGCTGACAGAAAAGCACATCGCCATGTTCAACGACGTGCCGGACCTGTTCACCGAGTGCGCTTTCGCCAGCGCCCAGGCGCTCTACAAGGCGCTGGACGCCAACGGCGGCGACCCGCTGCCCGAAGCCATCATCCCGGCGCTGGAAGGCCTGGAGTTCGAGGGGCCGAAAGGCACGTACTTCATCCGGCCTGAGGACCACCAGGCGCTCATGCCCACCTACCTGATCCGTTTCCTGGGCATCGAGGATTTCGACCTGGGCAACGGGACGGTCATGCCGCTGCCGAACTACGAGCTGCTGCTCGAAGTCAATGTGGACGTGCCCTGCCAGGCGCCTGAGGATCGCTCCAGCGATACCCTGGCCTGCGCAGTGCCTCAGTAACAAGCGCTCACATCTTTCATACGCAGCGGGGAAGCGCCTGCGGGCGCTTCCCCAGCGTTCACCTAAGGACAGATATTCCCGATGGCTGAAACCATTCTGGAAGCGCGCGGCCTGCGCAAGCAGTTTGGCGGCCTGGTAGCAGTGGACAACGTCAGCCTGAGCATCGCGCGCGGCAGCGTCCATTCCATCATCGGCCCTAACGGCGCTGGCAAAACAACTTTTTTTAACCTGCTGACCGGCATTTACAAACCGAACACGGGGCAGGTCCTTTTTAAAGGCCAGGATATCACCAACGTCCCGCTGTACCGGCGCGCGCACCTGGGCCTGGGGCGGTCGTTTCAGGTCACGAACATTTTCCCCAACCTCACGGTGCTGGAAAATGTGCGGCTGGCGGCCCAGGCGATGAGCAGCGTCAGCTTTAACATTCTGCGCCGCGCCGACAGCTACCGCTCCTTCGTTGACCGCGCGCTGGCGGTCCTGGGGCTGGTCGGGCTGGAGCGCGAGGCGCTCAGCCTGGCCTCAACCCTGCCACACGGCGGCAAGCGCAAACTCGAACTGGCGATCCTGCTGGCCCCCGACCCTGAAGTGCTGCTGCTGGACGAACCCACCGCCGGCATGGCGTCGGAACAGGTGCCAGAGCTGATGGCCACGATTGACAGCATCCGCCGCGAGGGTGGGCGCACGATTGTGCTGGTGGAACATAACATGAACGTCGTCATGAACGTTTCTGAGCGCATCACCGTCATGCACCTGGGCCGGCTGCTGGCCGAAGGCACGCCCGCCGAGATCGCCAGCAACCAGACCGTGCAAAGCGTCTACCTGGGCGAGCTGTACGACACGCCAGGGGCCAGCCATGCCTGACAACAGCGACATT
>CAZDVL010000594.1:0-1616 GCA_964508745.1 uncultured Anaerolineaceae bacterium
CCTCGGTCCAGCCGGCGATGCAGCGCAGCAGCGTGGACTTGCCCGCGCCGTTGCGCCCCACCAGCGCGATCATCTCGCCGGGCTGGACATCAAAGCTGACGTTCGCCAGCGCGAACAGCGAGCCGTAACGATAGCTCAGGTCGGTGATCTGAAGAACCGGCCCGTTGTGGTCTGCCATGCGGCGCTCCTGACACGTTTTGGTTTCGCGGGGCGTATTGTACCTGCCCGCCGCGGCAATTGTCAGGGCATGATATGCGCTGGCGGGGGCGGGGCCGTCTACAGCCCCACGTGCGGCTCGGCGATCAGCGCCACAGCGAGCGCCCAGCGCGCCATCGCGCGGTCGCTGATCGCCAGCGACCAGCAGGCGCTCAGGCAGGCGTAGGCGTAGGTGAAGGCCAGCACGCGCGCTGCGTCAATGTTCAGCGCGTCGGCCAGGATGGCGGCGCTGGTGAGCAGGCGCGCTTCGTTGTGGACGATAGCGGCCAGCGGGGGGTTGCACAGCGTGTTGGCGCAGTCATAGGTGCGCTCGCCGATCAGCCCCTTCGGGTCGAAGGCCAGCCAGCCGCGCGCCGACTGGCGGATGTTGCGGTGGTGGATGTCGCCGTGCAGCACACGCACGTCGCGCGGGTCGTCCAGCAGCCGCCGCGCCACCGCCGCGCCGCGTGTGTAGACAGTCACCGCGCCTGCCTGCTGGTCTGCCGCCGCCTGCGTAAACAGCGCCCGAAACCAGCGCTCCAGCGTGAACAGGCCGGGCGGCGCGGCGTCTGGCGGCGCGCTGTGAAGCTGGTTGAGCACCTGGGCGATAATGCGCGTGGCCGCCTGGTCCTGGCCGTGTTCGACCAGCGTCACCAGCTCGTCGCCGCTGGCGTATTCCAGCAGGTGCGCGCCGTCGTCATGGCGCAGCAGCCGCACCGCGCCGCGCCCGCCAAACCAGCGCAGCGCCAGCGCGCCGGTCTGTTCTTCGGTTTCGCCGGCGGCCAGCAGCTTGAGGATGGCCGTTTCGCCCGCGTGGGTCACGGTGTAGATGCGGCTGGTCGCCGTTTCGGCGAGGAGCTGCGCGTCCGCCAGCGCCCACGCCGTCAGGTAATGCGCCAGCCGCCCGCCGCCCGCCAACGCCCGCTACTTCTCGGCGGCGGCCAGGCGCGCGGCGTACTGGCGCTTGTAATACTCCAGGTATTCGCCGGTCTTGATCTTGCGCCACCACCACTCGTTGTCCTGATACCAGCGCACCGTCGCCTCCAGCGCCGTGTCGAAGCTGTGCTGGCGCTGCCAGCCCAGCGCGCGCGCCTTATCACAGTTCATGGCGTAGCGCACATCGTGGCCTTCGCGGTCGGGCACGTGCTTAATCAGCGTCTCCGGCTTGCCCAGCAGGCTGAGAATCCGGCGCGTCACGTGGATGTTGTGCTCGTGGTGTTCGCCGGCGAGGTTGTAGGCCGCGCCGGGCTGGCCCTCGAACAGCGCCTGAACCACGCCCAGCGCGTGGTCGTCCACGTGCAGCCAGTCGCGGATCTGCATGCCGTCGCCATAGACCGGCAGCGCGCGGTCGTCCAGCGCCTCGGTCACGAAGAAGGGGATAATCTTCTCCGGGTACTGGTAGGGGCCGAAGGTGTTGCTGC
>CAZDVL010000595.1:0-1612 GCA_964508745.1 uncultured Anaerolineaceae bacterium
GAGGGAGGCGCGATGTCACAGAGCCGCGTATTGTTGCTCAACGGCAGCACGTGGGAACCTCTTTCCGTCATCACCGTCCCGCGTGCCATCAATCTCGTCCTGGCCGACAAAGCCGTCGTTGTCGAACACAGCGGGCAGTTCCTCAAAACGGTTCGCGACAGATACCCCATCCCTTCGGTTATTGCCCTGCGCACCTATATCAACGTGCCGCGCCGCCGCGCCCACTGGAGCCGCAAGGGCGTGCTGGTGCGCGACAACTACCTCTGCATCTACTGCGGCGCCCAGCCGGGCGCGGTCCAGCGCGGCCGGGTGCTGGTCAAAAGCGATTTCACCGTTGACCACATCCTGCCCCGGTCGCGCGGCGGCAAGGACCAGTGGACCAACACCGCCTGCGCCTGCTACGCCTGCAACCACCGCAAAGGCGACCGCCTGCCCAACGAGGCCGGCATGAAGCTGGGCTGGGAGCCGAAAATCCCGCGCACCAGCTACCTGGTCATCGCGATCGGCAACGGCCCGGCCGCGTGGCGCCAGTACATCGAAATCGAATAGCTGCTACCCCCCCTGTCCGGCAGCCGCCGCGCCAGTTCGCAACCAGCGCGTATTTTCTCCGTAATACTGTACAGCGCACAGCGCCAATCGCCAGCACAGGGGGGAAAACCATGCGGCAGACACTTGTCGAAGCGCGCGGCCTGACCAAGACGTTCAAACGGCCCGACGGCTCTGAAGTTCGGGCGGTCAAAAGCGTGGACCTGGCCATCCACACCGGCGAGATCTTCAGCCTGCTCGGCCCTAACGGCGCCGGGAAAACCACCACCATTTCCATGATCAGCGGCCTGCTCACGCCCAGCCAGGGCGACGCCACCATCGGCGGCCACTCGATCACCCGCGAGCCGATGGCGGCCAAACGGCTGCTGGGCGTCGTCCCACAGGAAATCGCCCTCTACCCGATGCTCTCCGCGCGCCAGAACCTGGAATTTTTCGGGCGCATGCAGGGCATGCGCGGCGGCGAGCTGGGCCGGCGCGTGGACGAAGTGCTCGATTTTATTGACCTCACCGACCGCCAGAACGACCGCATTGACACGTTCTCCGGCGGCATGAAGCGCCGCGTCAACATCGGCGTCGGCCTGCTGCACCGCCCCCAGCTTGTCTACATGGACGAGCCGACGGTCGGCATTGACCCGCAAAGCCGCCGCCGCATCCTCGACACCGTGCTGCGCCTGCGCGACGAGTACGGCATGACCGTCCTCTACACCACGCACCTGATGGAGGAGTCGCAGGAGCTGAGCGACCGCGTCGGCATCATGGATCACGGCGAGATCATCGCCCTGGGCACGGTCGGCGACCTGGTGCAGCAGGTCGGCGAGCAGGACCGGCTGGTGTTCAACATTGGCGCGCAAACGCTGGACGACGCCTTTGTCGAGCGCGTCCGCCAGCAGGTCCCCGGCATCACCCGCGCGCTCTACGACCCGCCGGGCGAGGATGGCGAGGAAAAGGCCAACGACAGCGGCCTGCTCATCGTGTACGCCGCGCGCGGGCGCAAGGTGCTGGCGCAGATCATCCAGATGCTGACCGAAGCCGGGCTGGAGATCAGCTCGGTGCAGGTGCGCGAGCC
>CAZDVL010000596.1:0-1597 GCA_964508745.1 uncultured Anaerolineaceae bacterium
CTGAGGTGAAAATGCCGCGCCGACACGCCCCGGTGCAGCATCCGCGACAGGCCCCCCTCCATCAGGCGGTAGTCGAGCAGCAGGTGCGTCGGCACGCCCGCCGCCTGCAGGGCCGGCGCCAGCCCCGCGACCGGGATGAACGTGTCCGGGTTGAGGCCCCACTGGGCATACGTGTTCTCGGCGAAGCGCCCGCCGGGCGGCGCGAACGTCAGCGAGTAAAACGGCATCGAGAACTCGCGCAGGAACATCGTCAGGCCGACGATGCCGTGCGCGATGGGCGTGTGCCCGGTCCACAGCGTCGTGAGCGCGGCGGCGGTCGTGCTGGGCGTGATCGAGGTCAGCGGCAGCGGGCCGCGCCCATCGCTGAGGTCGGCGACGGCCTGGCGCAGCGCCGGGTCGTCGTCCATAAAGCGCCGCAGCCAGCGGTAGCCGATGCCGTCCGACAGGAACATGACCACCCGGTCCACCTGCCCCGCCGGCGGGCTGCCGTCCCAGACGGCCTCGTCCAGCGGCGCGCCCGGCGGCAGCTCAACACCCAGCACCTGGGCGACGCTCTGCGCCAGGTTGTAGATCGACAGGCCGCCGTAGTGCGGAAAGACCAGCTCGCCGGCCCAGGGCACGGGCAGGTCGAGCAGGCGGTTGGCGCGGATGCGCGCCTCAAGCGCGTCAGCGAGGGCTGTGGTCATCGTGTTCACCCGTCAGGCTGCAAAGACACATGCAGCGGCTATTAGACCACCCGGCCCCGCTTCTGGCAACCTGGGCGCGGCGGACGCCCTAGCCCAGCAGCGGCCGCAGCGCGTCGGGCGTCGTCACCGGCATCTGGCAGACGAAATTGCGGCAGACATAGGCCGCCGGCGCGCCGTCACGCAGCGTCCGCCCGTGCAGCAGCGCGACCGGGTGCGCCTCGTCCACGTCCGCCGCGGCCAGCGCCGTGACGGCGTTCGGGCGGTACGGCCCGCGCAGCGCGCCCAGCAGCGCCTGCGTGCGCGCGTCGGCCGGGTCGCCCACAATCGCGACTTCATCGAGGCCGGCAACGACCATGTCCAGCGCGTTCAGCCACTCGGTGAACGCCTGCGGGAACTGGCGAAGCGCCTCGGTCAGCCCGGCCAGCGCCGCCTGCGCCGCGCTGAAATAGCGCTGGTCGCCGCTGTAGGCCGCCAGGCGCACAAGCTGGCG
The DNA here is from genome assembly GCA_964508745.1 of uncultured Anaerolineaceae bacterium. Taxonomy (GTDB): domain Bacteria; phylum Chloroflexota; class Anaerolineae; order Aggregatilineales; family Phototrophicaceae; genus DAOTWC01. The sequence continues at coordinate 1,177 of CAZDVL010000596.1, forward strand.
CGTCAGCAGCGCGCCGCCGGACGGCGCGGCGTTGTCCTGCAGGTTGCGCGGGCGCACGATCAGCGCCTCGTGATAGTCGGCGGTGTCGTAGAAGCCGCCGCCCGGCGCGGCGAAATGCGCGAGCGCGTAGTCCGCCAGCCGCCGCGCCGCCGCGAACCAGCGCGGCTCAAACGTGGTCTGGTACAGCTCCAGCAGGGCGTCCACGGCGGCGGCGTAGTCCTCCAGGTAGGCGGCGATTCTGGCCCGCCCGCCCTTCCAGGTGCGGTACAGGCCGCCGTCGGGCGCGGCCAGGGCGTCCAGCATAAACTCGCCCGCGCGGACCGCCGCCGCGCGGTAGTCGTCGCGGCCCAGGGCGCGGGCCGCCTGCGCCAGGCTGGCGAGCAGCATCCCGTTCCAGGCGGTGATGATCTTGTCGTCCAGC
>CAZDVL010000597.1:0-1595 GCA_964508745.1 uncultured Anaerolineaceae bacterium
GCCAGCCACAGCAGCGAGTATTCCTCGCGCAGGCGGCGCTGGCGCACCAGCTCCAGCACGAACAGCAGCGCCGCCGCCGCCCCCACCAGCCCGAAAACCATTGTCCGGTCAATCATCGCCCGTCCCTCGCCCGTCGTCGCGTCCAGTGTCTATTATAGCGGGCGCTCAGAACAGCGGAAGCTGCGTCGGCGGCGCGTCCGGCGCGTCCGGCGCGGCGGGCGCGGCGGGCGGCGGCGGGCCGGCCACAGCGGCGCGGCGGGCCTTGACCTCTGCGATCACCGCCGGCAGGCGGCGGATGTCGGCCTCCATGTCGCGGCGCAGCGCCGGCGTGCGCAGCGCGGCGGCCGGGTGGAACAGCGGGTAGTAGGCGCAGCGCTCGTCATAGCGCGGCTGGCCGTGAATCTGCGTGATTTTGGCGTTGGGGAAGTAGCGCGCCATGCTGAAGCGCCCCAGCGTGACGATCACCGCCGGGTCAATCAGCGCGAGCTGCTCGTCGAGGTACGGCTTGCAGGCGGCGATCTCGTCCGGCAGCGGGTCGCGGTTGTCGGGCGGGCGGTGCTTGACGACGTTGGTGATGAACACCTGCTCGCGTTTCAGGTCAATCAGGTTGAGCAGGTAGTTGAGGTAGTCGCCGCTGCGCCCGACGAACGGCAGCCCCAACTGGTCTTCGCGCTGGCCTGGCCCCTCGCCGATGAACACGATCTCAGCGTGGGGGTCGCCCGCGCCGGGCACGGCCCGGTTGGCCTCCTTATAGAGGATGCACAGGGTGCAGACGCGCACACGTTCAGCAATCGCGGCAAGGGCGGCGGCGCGGTCAGTCATGGCAGGGGTCTCCTCACGTACACGCGCAGATGATACCGGCTGGCCGGCGATCCGACAATCAACCCGCGCCTTATCAGCGGCGCGCGCCGGCGGTACAATCAGCGCTGGCCTGAAACAACCGGAAGCGAACCAGCCATGACCTGCATCCTGGGGATTGAGACTTCGTGCGACGAAACCGCCGCCGCTGTCGTGATGGACGGCAGGACGATTGCCGCCAACGTCGTCGCCTCGCAGATTGACCTGCACGCCCAGTACGGCGGCGTGTTCCCTGAGATCGCCTCACGCGCGCACGCGGAGGCCATCAGCGCGGTCGTCGGGCAGGCCATGCGCGACGCCGCCGTGACCTACGACAAGCTGGACGCGGTGGCGGTCACGCGCGGGCCGGGGCTGGTGGGGTCGCTGCTGGTGGGGCTGAACTTCGCTAAGGGGGTGGCGCTGGGGGCGGACAAGCCGCTGCTGGGCATCAACCACCTGGAAGGGCACGTCTATTCGCTGTGGCTGGCCGAGCAGCCGCGCGCGATCGCGTTCCCGGCGCTGGTGCTGATCGTCAGCGGCGGGCACACCGAGCTGCTGCTGATGGCCGGCCACGGCCAGTATCAGCGCCTGGGCGGCACGCTGGACGACGCTGCCGGCGAAGCCTTCGACAAGGTGGGGCGGCTGCTGGGGCTGCCGTTCCCCGGCGGGCCGAACATCGAGCGGGCGGCGCTCAACGGCAGCGCCGCCGCCTACGACTTCCCGCGCCCCAAGCGCGACGACAGCTACGACTTCAGCTT
>CAZDVL010000598.1:0-1592 GCA_964508745.1 uncultured Anaerolineaceae bacterium
GGAGCCAGGCGGTCAGGAAGCCGGCGTTAAACAGATCGCCCGCGCCGGTGGTGTCAACGGGGTCAACGTTGATGGCGGGCGCGTGGAAATAGCCGCCCGCGTGCCAGGCGTGCGCGCCGCGCGGCCCGTCCTTGACGACCAGGTACGGCACAAGCGCGCGCAGGACGGCGGCGGCCTCGTCCAGCGTCGCGGTCTGGGTCAGCCGCTGGGCTTCGACGGCGTTGGGCAGGAACAGGTCCAGGCCGCCGATAATGGACTGCACCAGCGGCTCGGCCAGCGTGTGCGGGCGGTGCTGGCAGTCCATCGAGACGGTGATCCCCCTGGCGTGGCAGGCGTGGATCAGCGGCGGCATGCGCTCGTCAACCAGCAGGCCGGTGAAATGCAGATGCCCGAACGGCACGTTTTCGAGCGCGTCGCAGATTCTGGGGATCAGGTCCGGCGGCGGGTCAATGTGGGTGAGGAACGCGCGGTCGTGGGGGTAGGACATGGCGACCGTCACCCGCCGGAGCGGCTGCCCGGTAAAGACGACCTGCGACAGATCCACGCTGTTGGCGCGGGCGTTTTCGGCGGCGAACTGGCTGAAGAAGTCGCTGCCCAGCGCGCTGAGCCAGGCGACCCGGACGCCCAGGCGGGTCAGCCCGACGACCGTGTTCAGCACGCCGCCGGGCACAACGTTGAGTCCTTCGGTGAACACCTCTGTGCCCAGCGCTGGGAAGCCGGGGATGCCGGTAAAAACGATGTCGCAGAAGTAGAGGCCCGGTATCAGAATGTCGTAGCGCTCTACCGCCACTGGCCGATCCATTCCTGGTGGGACTGGATAAAGGCGTCCACCAGCTTTTCCGCCAGCGGGTATGACCCCACCAGCGGGTGCACGGTCAGCGCCTGGACGGCCAGCGCCCGCGACTTATGCAGAATTGACCGCGCGGCCAGCCGTTCGTAGAGCTTGACATCGCGCATCAGCTGCAACTGGTGGTCAGGGATCGCGCCGACGTGGATGGGGCGGATGCCGTCCCGGTCCACCCAGCAGGCGACCTCGACGATGTCGTCGGCGGCCATGCCGTCAATCGCGCCGTTGTTGGGCACATTCAGCCCGGTATAGTGCGGCGCGCCGGTCGCGATCGCCTCGATGCAGCCCAGCGCAACGGCGGCATAGCCTTCGATATCGTCGCCCACCGGCTTCATATCCACCCGGTCCGCCCCGCCGCGCGCGTGCGCCATGTAGGACCGGCTGCGCCGCTCCATCACCTGGCGATAAATGGCCAGGCGTTCGTCCACTGTCTGCGCCTGCCTGAGCTGGTCGAGCATCTCCCCAGTCAGGCGCGCCACTTCCTCCCCGCGCGATTCGCCCTTGCCGCGCAGCGACCGCAGCGCCTCGTCGCGGTGATAATAGTAGTGGAGGTACTCGTTCATGAACGTGCCCTGCCAGGCGCGCAGGCCGGGCGCGAACATCTGCATGTGGGTTTTCTGCACGAAATCGGGGTCGTGCAGCAGCGGCGGCAGCAGCTCCTCGCCGTTGCTGCCGTCCGGCTCCGCGTCCGCCTTGACGCTGCGCGTCCACGACAGGTGGTTGAGGCCGTAGACTTCGTGCTGCA
>CAZDVL010000599.1:0-1590 GCA_964508745.1 uncultured Anaerolineaceae bacterium
GTGTACGTGCCGTCCGCCGGGATGGTGAAGATGATCTCGGCGTCCAGGCTGCCGGGGATGTCGTCGCCTTCGGCGACCACCATGCCGTCCGGCCCCAGCAGCGCGACCACCGGGTCCAGACGGCTGCCGGGGGCCGCCGCCGCGCGCAGGCGCACCGTCTGCCCGGCGCGCCCCTGGAACGGGAAGAAGTGGTAAGCGCCCGGCGGCACGCTGTCGGCGGCTGACAGCAGCAGGTAGCGCGGCGGGTCGGGCGTGGGGGTGGGCGCGGCCTCGATATAGCGCCAGATGAGGCGGTACGGCCCGGCGCTGGCGGCGTTGGCCGCCGCCACGCGCAGTTGGTAGATGCCGGCGGCGGGCGCTGTGGCCCGCTGGATGAGCGCGCTGGGCGCGCCGCCGCTGTTGTCGTCGCTGGCGACCACGCTGCCGTCTGGCCCCACCAGCTCCAGCAGCGGGTCGAGCGCGGCGGCGCTGGTCGGGCTGGCGGCGGCGGTGATCACGTCGCCCCGGTTGAGCGCCAGCGTCCACACGTCGCGCGCGCCCCGGCGCACAAGCTGCCCCTCGTAAGGCGTGTCGGCGGCGGCGCTGCCGCGCGCGTGTTCCTCGCGCGACGGCCCCAGCCCGTAGGACAGCGTGAACGCGCCGGCGGTGTCGTCCGCGCCAGTGACCAGCGCCGTGTACAGGCCGTCCGACGCCGCCGGCCACATGGCGATCAGCGCCTCGGCCCCGGCGCGGGGCGCGCTGTCGCGCGCCAGCAGGACGCCGTCCGGCCCAAACAGCTCCAGCGCCGGGCGCAGGCCGGACCCGTCCGCCGGCGCGACGCCCACCGTCAGGAAGTCGCCGGAGGCGGCGGCGATGCTGTAGCGGCCAAAGCCGCCGGGCCGGTCAATCGCGGCGCTGACCGGCGCGTGATCCTGGAGGCGGCTGCCCGGCGCGGCGGGGGCGGCGGTCGGCGCGATCACCAGCGCGAACGGCGTGGCGCTGGGCCGGGGCACAATCGTCGGCGTGACCGGCTGCGGGCGGCTGCTGGCGGTCAGCGTCAGGCGGTAGCCGCCGGGCTGCGCCTTGCCGCTCGCCACCACGCTGTAGCGGCCGTCGGCGCGCAGCGGGACGCTGCGCAGCAGGGCGTCGCCGCCGCCGCCGGCGTTGTCGTCCACCGCCAGCGGCGCGCCCGCCGGGTCATAGAGCAGCAGCACCGGGTCCACCGTGCCGGACGTGCGCGCCAGCTCGACGCTGATGTACTGCCCAGCGCGCCCGTCGAAGGTGTAAATGTGCGGCTCGTCGCTGGCGCGCCCGCCGAACCGCCCCTCAACCGCCGCGCCAGCCTCCAGCGCGCCGATCACCGTCCCCTGTTCCGCGAAGAACGGCGTCGCGGTGGGCACGCCGACGACCAGCAGCGGCGGCGTGGCGGTGTAGCTGGCCGGGTCTGGCCGGTCGGTGTAGGCCAGGCCCAGTTGATAGCGGCCCGTGTCCGCGCCGGCTAGCTGCACGGTGACGGTGTAGACGCCGTCGGCGGGCAGGCGCAGCTCAAACTCAGTGCCCGCGCCCAGCGCCGCGCCGTCCGGGGCGCGCAGCGCCAGGTTGACCGGCCCC
>CAZDVL010000600.1:0-1589 GCA_964508745.1 uncultured Anaerolineaceae bacterium
GCGGCCTCGAAAAAAGCGGGCGGCGGCGGTATAGTGACCGGGCGCTGACACCGACGAGGAGCGCCCATGCGCCGCCTGCTGCCCGACATTTCGATCATCGCGCTGCTGTTCCTGCTGCCGCTGCTGGCCTTCTGGCAGCAGACCGTCGGCGGGCGCACCATGCTGCCGGTGGAGAACCTGTACCAGTACGAGCCTTACGCCACCTACCGCGAGGTCGTGGGCGCGCCGGCAGTCCCGCACAACCACCTGATCTCCGACCTGGTGCTGCAAAACATGCAGTGGAAGCTGTTCATCCGCGCCAGCATCGCGCAGGGCGAGCTTCCGCTGTGGAACCCGTACCAGTTCAGCGGCATCCCGTTCCTGGCCGCCGGGCAGCAGTCCACGCTGTACCCGCTGAGCGCGATCTATTACGCCCTGCCGCTGGCCGCCGCCTACGGCTGGTTCACGGTGGCGCAGTTGTGGCTGGCGGGCGCGTTCATGTACGCTTTCATGCGCGGCGTGGGCGTCGGGCGCTTCGGCGGCGCGGCGGCGGGCATCACCTACCAGCTCGCCGGCTTCTTTGTCATCAGCGCGGTGTTCCCGATGATTATCGCCGCGGCGGCCTGGCTGCCGCTGATCCTGCTGATGATCGAGTGGATCGTCCGCCGGCGGCGGCTGCTGGGCCGCCCGGCCAGCGCGCCCTGGCTGGTGGTGGGCGCGGCGGCGCTGGGGTGCAGCGTGCTGGCCGGGCACGTCGAGATCACCTACTACACGCTGCTGATCGCCGCCTTTTACGGCGCGGCGCGCCTGATTCCGGTGTGGCGCAGCTCCGGCTGGCGCTTCGCGGCGGGGCGGGCGGCGTGGCTGCTGGCGCTGGCGCTGGTCGGCGTCAGCCTGGGCGCGATCCAGTTCGTGCCGCTGTTCGAGTGGGCCAGCCAGAACTGGCGCGCCGAGCGCAGCAGCATTGACACGGTGCTGAGCTATGCCCACCCGCTGCGCGACGCGGTGCAGTTCGTCATGCCCAATTTCTACGGCAGCCCGGCGCAGCACAGCTACTTCGACTGGTTCAGCGGGCAGACCGTGCCGGTGACGGTCAACGCGCTGGGCGAGGCCATCACGCACACCGAATGGGGCATCAAGAACTACGTCGAGGGCGCGCTCTACCTGGGGATTCTGCCGCTGGCGCTGGCGCTCTACGGCGTCGTGAAGGGGCGCGCGGCGCACCGCGCACTGCACCTGCTGTTCGCGCTGCTGGGCCTGCTGGGGCTGACGTTCATGTTCGGCCTGCCCACCTACCGCCTGCTCTACCTGCTGCCGGGCGTCAACCAGCTTAACTCGCCGTTTCGCTGGGTGTTCGCCGTCACGTTGGCGACGGCGGCGCTGGCCGGCTTCGGCGCGGACGCGCTGCTGCGCGACCAAACGCGCTGGCCGCGGCGCGTCGGCGCGGCGCTGCTGCTGGCCGGCGCGGGCATCATCGCGGCCGGGCTGGCCGGGCTGGCGCTGTGGCCGCAGCTCGCGCCGCTGGCCGAGCGCGTGTTCCGCGCGCTGGCCGGGGCGGAGCGCGCCTTCGCCGACGCGCGCGCCTTCTACAGCTACCAACTGACGAACGC
>CAZDVL010000601.1:0-1589 GCA_964508745.1 uncultured Anaerolineaceae bacterium
GTGGCCCTCACCGACGAAGGGCGGCGCATCGCCGTCAACGTGCTGCGCAAGCACCGCCTGATCAAAACCTACATGGTCAACCTGGGCGGCTACACCCTGGATGAGGTCTACGACGAAGCCTGCCGCCTGGAACACGCCATCACCGACCGTTTCGCCGACAGCCTGGAGCGGCTGCTGAATTACCCGGAAGTGGACCCGCACGGCTACCCCATCCCCACCCGCGACGGCCAGGTGGCGCGGCTCAACTACGCCTCGCTCAACGATTTCTCGCCCGGCGACGTGGTGATTGTGCGCCGCATCGAGGCGCACAACCAGGAAAAGCTGACCTACCTGCGCGAGCTGGGGCTGGTCCCCGGCGCCGCCGTGACGGTCGAGTCCATCGCCCCGTTTGACGGCCCGCTGATGCTGCGCATCGCCGGCCGCCCCAGCTTCGTCCATATCGCGCCGTCGCTGGCCCAGGAAGTCGAAGTGTCGCCCGCGCCGGCCAACCAGACGGGCTGACCCGATGCTCTTCGCGCTCAACTATTCGCCGCAGGCCGCCGCGCTGCTGGCCGCCGGCGCCATCGAAATTGACCTCTACAAAGCCGCTGACTGGCCCGACATGATCGCCGACGCGCGGGCGCAGCGCCCGGTTTACGTGCATTTCCCGCTGCTGGCCGGGCGCGGCCTGCCCGACGCCGCGCGCTTCGTCGAAATCGAAACCATGTGGGCTGAAACCGACACGCCGCACCTCAACACCCACCTGGCCCCGCACGCCGGCGACATGGGCATGGCGCTCGACACAACCAGCCCCGCCGACAGCGCCCGCCTGCTCGACGCCATGCTGCGCGACATCTGGCCGCTGGTCGCCCGCTACGGCAGCCAGTATCTCGTGCTGGAAAACGCCATCTGGGACCCGGACTACGCCATCCCGCGCCCGGTGCTGGAACCGACGGCGATCTGCCGCGCGGTCTACGAGACCGGCTGCGGCTTCCTGCTGGACACCGCCCACGCGGTCGCGTCGGCGCGCTACCTGGGCATGGACGAGCGCGCCTACATCAACGCGCTGCCGGTGGACCGCCTGCGCGAGCTGCACGTGACCGGCGTGCGCTATCAGAACGGCCGCTGGCACGACCACTACGCCCTGACGTGCGATGACTGGTCGCTCACGTCGTGGGTGTTCGACAACATCCGCGCCGGCGAGTGGCCGACGCCCTGGGGTGTGGCGTTCGAGTATGGCGGCAGCGGCCCGCACTTCAGCTACCGCAGCGACCCCGCCGTGATCGCCGAGCAGGTCCCGCGCCTGTATGACCTGGCCCATTCGCTCCCGGAGGCGGCGCTGTGAACGCTCTGCTGCGCCAGCTCGCGCTGGCTGACCCACAGCGCCTTGACCCCGGCTTCTGGCTGGCCCGCATCCCCGACGCCGACGCGCCGCTGCTCGCCCCGGCGCAGATCGCGGCCTTCAACGCGCACGTGCAGCAGACGCTGGCGCTGCCCGACCCGCTCGACCTGCCCGACACGCTGCCCGCCGACGACATCCTCGCGCGCATGGCGCAGGCCGCCCCGCAGACGCGCCCGCTGTACGGCGGCGACGGCGCGCCCGCCGCGCC
>CAZDVL010000602.1:0-1583 GCA_964508745.1 uncultured Anaerolineaceae bacterium
CGGACGTGCCGCGCGCCGCGATCACGATGTACTGCGGCGCGCGCGCGCGGATGGCGGCCGCCGCCCGTTCGACGCTGGCGCGCTCGCTGTCAATCAGGCGGCGCAGCGCCGCCGGCTGTTCCAGAATTTCAGTTTCGAGAAATGAGGGGCTGCTGGTCATGGTGTCGCTTCCTGTGTGCGTGTTGGTTTGCCCCTCTATCATACCCGCGACGGCGGCCGCTGGCGCGGGCAAAACGGCGCGGCGGCGGCGGGCGCGCTACAATCGGGGCTGTTTGCGCTGGTTTTGCTTATCGCAGGAGTCAAACGCGATGGATCTGGGACTGAAAGACCGCGTGGCGCTGGCGGCGGCCGCCAGCCAGGGCCTGGGCTGGGGCGTGGCGCGCGCGCTGGCCGCCGACGGCGCGCGCGTTTCCCTCTGCGGCCGCCGCCCCGCCGCCGTGCGCGCCGCCGCCGAGCGCCTGACCGCCGAGACCGGCGCGCCGGCGCTGGGCGTCGCCTGTGACGTGACCGACGCCGCCGCGCTCCAGGCGTGGGTGGCGCAGACGGTGGCGGCCTGGGGGCGCGTGGACGCGCTGCTGGTCAACGCCGGCGGCCCGCCCGCCGGCCTGTTCGCTGACCTGAGCGACGCCCAGTGGCAGGCGGCCTTCGAGCTGAACATCCTCAGCGCCGTCCGCCTGATCCGCGCCGCCCTGCCGCACATGGGGCCGGGCAGCGCCATCCTCACCATCACTTCGGCGGCGGCCAGGGAGCCGGTCGCGCGGCTGGCGCTCTCCAACGTGATGCGCGCCGGCGTCGCCGGGCTGGTCAAGACGCTGGCCGACGAGCTGGCCCCGCGCGGCATCCGCGTCAACAACCTGCTGCCGGGCCGCCTGGACACCGAGCGCGTCGCCCAGCTTGACCAGAACACCGCCGACAAGCTCGGCATCAGCTTCGACGAGGCGCGCGCGCGGGCGCTGGCGGCGATCCCGCTGGGCCGCCTGGGGACGGTGGACGAGTTCGGCGCGGCGGGGGCGTTTCTGCTGTCGCCGGCGGCCAGCTTCATCACCGGCGCGTCGCTGCGCGTGGACGGCGGCATGATGCGCTCGGTGTGAGGGGAAAAAGCCCCCACGCCCTCACCCCCCGGCCCCCTCTCCCGTGGAACGGGCGAGGGGGAGATACAGCGCGCGGCGTCTTGCTCCCCTCTCCCAATTTGTGGGAGAAGGCGACCGCAGGAAGTCCCGCGGGAGGCAGGGGGTGAGGGGTTCACCGCGCCGCGCCCCCACGCCCTCACCCCCCGGCCCCCTCTCCCGTGGAACGGGCGAGGGGGAGATACAGCGCGCGGCGTCTTGCTCCCCTCTCCCAATTTGTGGGAGAAGGCGACCGCAGGAAGTCCCGCGGGAGGCAGGGGGTGAGGGGTTCACCGCGCCGCGCGCTTGTTTTTCTCCCCTCTCCCAATTTGTGGGAGAGGGGCCGGGGGTGAGGGGGTTTACCGCGCCGTCACCCCCGGTAGCCCAGCGCGACCTTGACGACCGTCTGGCTCACGTTCGCGGCCAGGTATTCCGGCGGCGGGTTCCAGGCCGGCGGCGCGGCCAGCACCGCGCGCA
>CAZDVL010000603.1:0-1583 GCA_964508745.1 uncultured Anaerolineaceae bacterium
GCCCCACATGATGCCGCCCAGCGGCACCACTTTCAGCCGGCCGTCCGGCTTGATGGCGCGCACCATCAGGCCGAGGGTGTCCACGTGCGCCGTCACGCCGCGGCGGGCGCTGCTTTCGCGGCCCGGCAGCGTCAGCAGCAGCGCGCCTTTGCCGGTTACGCTGATGTTCGCGCCGGGGAGGTCCAGCGCGGCGAAGCCCCGCGCTGTGTAATCCACTGCGTCGGCGGTGAAGCCGGTCGGGCTGGGCACGTTGAGCATGCCGACCAGAAAATCCACAGCGGCGTCAACCGCAATCTGCAATTCGGCCATGATGATCTTTCCTTAAGTGTGCGCTGGCAGCGTGTAACCTCTGACTGCCGATAATGGTACAATCAAGGTGTTTTTACGCAAGTGTGGAGAATTGCGGCCCCTTATGAGCGAGTTGACGATCAGGCCCGCGCGGCTGGACGACACAGCGGCGATCAGCGCGCTGTCCCAGGCGCACATCAGCGTGTGGCAGCGGCTGGGCAGCGGCGGGCGGGTGGAGGACGTGCCTTACGCGGCGCTCACGCTGTACGAGCGCTGGCTGCACGGCGGGGCCTGGATGAGCGTCGAAACCGGGGCGATTCACCTCAGCCATCTGCTGCGCGGGGCGGGGCTGGCGCTGGTGGCGGAGGGCGACGGCGGCGTGCGCGCCTACTGTGAGGGGTACGCTGGCAGCGAGCCGCCGCCGTTCGGGGCGCATCTGCACATGCTGGCGCCGGTCGTCCACCCGGCGGCCGCCGCCGACGGCCTGGACGCCGCGCTGCTGCGGGCGATGGCGGAACAGGCGCGGGCGCTGAAGCTGCCGCGCCTGCTGGCCTGCGCCGCCCCGCCGGAGCAGAAGGCGTTCTACGCCGCCCAGGGCATGCGCGTGGTCGAGAATGTCCGGCGCAGCGCGCTGCCCGCGCGCAGCGGCCAGGGGTTTTACCGCGCGGTTGATTACCCGGACCCCGACCCGGCGGTGATCGCGGGCTGGCAGATGCCGCTGGGCCGGCTGGAGAGCGCGCGCTGCCAGTGGGAAACGCTGTGGCCGCGCACCTGGGACGCGCTGCCAGAGATGCGCCAGCGCCGCACGCACCGCCTGCGCCTGAACGCCGCCGGGCACGACGCGCTGCTGTGCGTGCAGCGGCAGCTTTACGAGCCGCGCAGCGCCGACGTGTACTGCTGGTCGCCGCGCCCGCTCACCAGCCAGCTGATCACGGCGGTGCGCGACTGGGCGCACCGCGAAGGCTACCGCACGCTGGTGATGGCCGTGACCGACAGCGCGCTCAAGGTGCTGGGGCCAGAGGCCGAGCCGGACGCCTTCACGCTCGACGTGTACGCCCTGGACGTGTGAGGCCGCCGATGTCTGACAGCCTGAACCGCGTTGAATACGACATCACTACCGGCTACATCGCCATCAACACCGACGACAGCAGCCGCTTTCCGGCGTACTGGGCACACCCGAACCGCACCAGCCGTTTCCCCGGCGTGGTCCTGATTCACGACTGGTGGGGCCTGACGCCGGCGGTGCGCCGGCTGGCGAACCAGTTTGCCAGCGTCGGGCATTACGTGATCGCGCC
>CAZDVL010000604.1:0-1583 GCA_964508745.1 uncultured Anaerolineaceae bacterium
CATAAAGTGGTCAGCTCGCGGCCCGGCGCGCAGGCCTATTTCGTCGAGAGAGACGGCGGCGAGGCGCTGGAGACGCCGCTGGAGACACAGGTTCTGCCGGCCTGAGCGCGGTTTATTGGTCGCCGCTGTCGGCGCACAGGGGGTGCAGCGCGGCCAGCGCGGCGGCGCGCGCGCCCGCGCCGACCAGCGCCAGCAGCCCGCAGGCGTCGCCGCCGCAGACCAGCGCCGGCGCGACGCGCTCCGGGCGGATGCCGGCGGCGTCCAGCGCCGCGCGGACGCGCTCGGCGGCGGCGGGCTGGTCGCAGATGTCCGGCCCCAACGCCAGCACCAGGGCCGTGTCGGCGTCCTCGTGGGCGCGGCAGGCGGCCTGCGCGCCGAAGGCGTCGTTCAGCGCCAGCAGCGCCAGGTTCAGGTCGCGGCCGCTGACGACGAACAGCGTCTGCGCGCCGTCGGGCGCGGCCAGGGCGCGGATGCCCTGGTCAGCCAGGGCCGCCAGGCCGGCCGCCGCCGCCGCGCCGGGGCCGCCCGCGCTCAACAGGCGCACGCGGTCGTCGGTGACCAGGCAGCGCAGCGCGCCGGAGGGCAGGCCGGCGGCGGCGCGCACGGTTGTGCCGGGCGTGCCAGGGCGCGCCAGGCTGCGCAGTGTGACCGGCGTGCCGCGGTCGAGCGCCGGGCGCAGCGCCAGGGCGGAGGGAACGCTGGCGTCGAAGCAGGCCAGCGCGCCAAGCTCGGCGCGCGACAGCGCCGTCAGCGGGCGCGCCGCCGGGAACAGGTCGGGGTTGGCGGTGGTCACGCCGGGGCCGCCGGACCACAGCCAGAGCGCGTCGGCGTCGGCGGCGGCGGCCAGCAGCGCGCCGCTGTGCGCGGCCCCGCCGGGGGCCAGCCGCGTCAGTTTGCCGTCGGGCGCGCCGCCGCTGCCGCCGTCAACGACCGGCAGGTAGCCGTCCTCGATGCGCGCCAGCAGGCGGGCGGCGACACGGGCGCGCGTGGCGGCCAGGTCGGGCGCGCCGGCGGCGTAGTTCGCGTCGGTCACGATCAGATCGCTGGCGCGCACGGCTGAGGCGCGCACGCCGCGGTGCTGCAGGTGGCTGGTGAGCAGGCACACGGTGAGGCGCTCGCCCAGCGCGCTGATGCTGGCGGCCTCGGCGGGCGTCGGCGCGCGGTTCGTCAGCGAGCGCCCCAGCCAGCGGTAGGAATCGAGGATGTCGGTGATGTCCTGAATCAGCAGGCGGCGGTCGCTTTCGGCGCGGACGAGCGTGCGCGCCAGGCTTTGATACTGCGACAGCAGCCGGTTGTAGACGCGCGGGTAGCTGCCCAGGTGGATGCTGTCCGCCAGCGTGGCCGTGACATCGGCGGGCGCGCCGGTCACGACCAGCGCCTGATCGCCGGCCTGCTGCTGCTGGATGAGCGATTCGGCAGCCTGTAGAATAGAGGGGCCGTCGCGCAGCGCTGTCGGGCCGAAGGTGTGCGTAATCAGGGCCATTGGCGGTTAACTCGCGCCGCTGTTCAGGCGCAGCGTAGCTGTGAGGGGGCAAACGTAGCACGAGTCAGGTCAGGCGTCAATGCGCAGTCGGGCGGGAAGC
>CAZDVL010000605.1:0-1576 GCA_964508745.1 uncultured Anaerolineaceae bacterium
GGCGAGTACGGCCTGGGCGACCGCGTGCTGGAGATCAACCGGGCGGCGGCGCAGATCGCCCGCCGCGCCTGCGACCAGGCCGAGGCCCGCACCGGCATCCCGCGCTTCGTCGCCGGCAGCATCGGGCCGAGCGGCAAGCTCCCCAGCGGCAGCGACCCCAGCCTGAGCAACATCACCTTCGACGAGCTGGCGCAGCTCTTTTACGAGCAGGCGCAGGGCCTGGTCGAGGGCGGCGCCGACCTGCTGCTGATCGAAACCAGCCAGGACATCCTCGAAGTCAAGGCGGCTGTCGTCGGCATCAACCGCTACTTCGCCGACGCCGGCGTGCGCGTGCCGCTGCAGGCGCAGGTCACGCTCGACACCACCGGGCGGATGCTGTTCGGCACGGACATCGCCAGCGCCCTGACGACGCTCGAAAGCCTGCCGGTGGACGTGATCGGCATGAACTGTTCCACCGGGCCGGAGTACATGCGCGCCCCGATTGAGTACCTGGTTGAGAACAGCGCCCTGCCCATCAGCGTGCTGCCCAACGCCGGCCTGCCGATCAACGTGGACGGCGAGGCCGTCTACCCGATGGAGCCGGACCCGTTCAGCGAGATGGTGGCGGAGTTCGCGCGCAAGGGCGTGAGCATCGTCGGCGGCTGCTGCGGCACGACGCCGGAGCATCTGGCGCAGCTTTACCGCAAGGTGCACGGCCACCCCTTCGACGCCCTGCTCGGCAGCAGCCAGGGCGACGAACAGAGCACGCATTTCGTGCGCCGCCGCCCGCGCCCGCGCCAGCCGCAGCGCGAGGCCGCCGTTTCCAGCGGCATGACCGCCACGCTGATGGCGCAGAACCCCAGCCCGACGATGATCGGCGAGCGCGTCAACAGCCAGGGCAGCCGCAAGGTCAAGCAGTTCTTGCTGGACGACGACTACGACAGCATCGTGCAGATCGCCGTCGGCCAGGTGCAGGCCGGCGCGCACATGCTCGATGTGTGCGTGGCGCTCACCGAGCGCGACGACGAGCGCGCGCAGATGGAAGCGCTGGTGAAGAAGCTGGCGCAGGCGGTGGACGCGCCGCTGATTATTGACACGACCGAGCCGGAAGTGGCCGCGGCGGCGCTGGCGGTGTATCCGGGGCGCGGCGTGGTCAACGGCAACAACCTGGAGAACGGGCGCGAGCGCATTGACCGCGTGCTGCCCGTCGTGAAGCAGTACGGCGCGGCGGTGCTTTCGATGACGATTGACGAGGACGGCATGGCGCACACACGCCAGCAGAAATACGAGATCGCCCGCCGCATCACCGACATCGCCGTGAACGACTACGGCCTCGCGCCGGAGGACCTGATCTTCGACACGCTGACCTTCCCGCTGACCACCGGCCAGGAGGAGCTGCGCGGCGACGCCGTCGAGACCATCGAGGGCATCCGCCTGATTAAGGAGAACCTGCCCGGCGTGTTCACCTGCCTGGGCGTGAGCAACGTCAGCTTTGGCGTGACGCCGGCGGCGCGCGGCGTGCTCAACAGCGTCTTTCTGTACCACGCCGTCCGCGCCGGGCTGGACATGGCCATCGTCAACCCGGCGCACATCACGC
>CAZDVL010000606.1:0-1570 GCA_964508745.1 uncultured Anaerolineaceae bacterium
TTTTTGTTAAAGCCATTAAGTGGGTCGAAAAAATGTCCGCCCCTCTCTCACACGGCCACCCAGCGCGCCCCGGCCCGCGTGCGCGGGTACGCGCTGCGCGCTGCCGGCTCCCAGCAATTGCGCCCGCGCGCATCCGGCCCCAGAAACAGATAGCGCACCCCTGCCCCTTGCCGCCGGAGTGCCACCTTCAGCCGTTTGACATCTTCGTAGTATCGGCGGGAATTGCGTGGCTGCCCCTCGGCCATTACCTCAAGAGGCTCTCCCGCCAGTGAAGATGCAACGGCCTGGCGCACCTTGCGGCCCTGGCCCTTGTGCGGATGCTGCCGAATGTGACTGCGATACGTGTTGGGAAGCTGCCAGCGCAGGAACAGCACCCCCGCCCGGTCCTCGTAGGCTTTTGCCCCCTCCGGGATGTAGATGATCTGGCCGCCGCTGTCCGCGTCCAGCGTGTCCCCGGCCATCACCTGGGCGTAGCCGGGCGTCACCAGCACCACCCCGGCCAGCCGGACGCGCTCCCACCGGCCCAGCGTCTCGGCGGTCCGGTTGAACAGCGCCTCCAGCGTAGCCCGCGCGATGGTCGGATCGTTCTTCGCTGCCAGCCAGCCGGCGTAGAGCAGCGCTTCCCACTGCTCGTGTGTCCCCCCCACCGGCAGATACACATCCTTCATCCGCCCTGGAATGTTGGTCGCGATCAGCGACGGGCACACCGCCGCTGCCTGCCGCGCCAGCGCCCCCGCCAGCTTCTGCACACCGGCCAGGTAAACCCGGTGGCCGCTGTACTGCCAGAAAACGCCATGGCCCGCCGCCAGCAGGCGGCGCAGATGGCGTTTGCTGTAGGCGCGCGCCGGGTCGAGATCGGCCTTCAGCGCCTCCACCGTCACCCAGCCGCGCCCGCCGTGCTGCGTCGTGCTGCGCTGGCGTGCGATGGCCCAGAGGCGCAGCTCGGCAGCCCGGCCCAGCCCCACCGCCAGCCGCCCCAGTTCCGGGTCGAGGCGCACGGTTACGTTGTCACAGTCCGATGCAGGCTGTGGGATTGGTGCAGACGGCGGAATCGGTGCGGCCGTGATTCGGGCGGGCGTATCGAGCGCGTCGAGCGCGCCGCGCGCCGCGCGCGCCAGGTCAGCGACGGCGATTGCTTCGGCGTCGTGCGCCAGCGCCGCCAGCTCCGCGCGCACGAAGGCCGCGATTTGGTCGTTGGTCAGGTGCTCGCGCGTCAGCCGCCAGATGGCGGAAAATCGCCGGGCAGGCTGGCGGATGAAACGGCGCACGTCAGTCACCGCCGCCAGGACGGCCTGCGGATCGCTGCTGTCGGCCAGCGCGATGCGATCAGAGGGCGGCGTCGGTGACATGCGCCTACCCTACCCGTGCCGATTGTGCGCGGCGGAAGCGCGGAATCAGGCGCTGGCTGCCCTGCTGATGCAGGCTGGCCGCCGCTGTGATGTTTAGCTTCCGATTAAGAACCAGCAAAGTTAAGCCTTTCCTACCAGAGGGGGCTTGCGTTTGCCGGAAAAGTGGGCTATCTTTGAGGTAGATAGCCCGGGGCATCCACTAAACCGCCCTCGGGTGGTTT
>CAZDVL010000607.1:0-1569 GCA_964508745.1 uncultured Anaerolineaceae bacterium
CGTACATCATGTAGACCGTGTCGTAGCCCCAGCCCCAGTACTTCTGGCCGACCAGGCCGTGCAGCAGCCCCTGCTGGAGCCACTCCAGCTCAACCGGCAGCGTGTCGAAGGCGATGTTGATCATGCCGTTGTCGGCGGTCGCCTGCTCGAACAGCGGCATCGCGCCCTGGCCGGCGAAGATCGGCCACAGGCCGACGAAGAACCAGCCGTCCAGGTCCGGGTACGCCTGCATGGTCTCCTCGACCACCTGCACGCCCAGGTTGATGTCGTCGTTGCAGGCGACCGTCGCCACGATCTCGATGCCGGGGTAAGCCGCCACATAGTCCTTGAAGCCGCGGATGCGCTCTTCCAGGTTGGGCGCGCCGGGCACGCCGGTCAGCAGCGCGACCTTGCCGGTCTCGCCCATCGCCCGCACCAGCAGCTCGCCGGCGGCCTTGCCGCCCTCGTAGTTGCTGACGCCCAGGTAGGTGATGCGCTGCGATTCAGGCGCGTCGGAGTCCCAGGTCATGACCGGGACGCCGGCGGCGGTGGCGGCGTTGATCGGCTCGACACAGCCGGCGTCGCTGTTGCACGAGACGCCGATGGCGTCCACGCCCTGCGCCACCGCGTCAGCGATCACGCGCGCCTGCTCCGCCATGTCCGACGACACCGAGCCGAGGTACAGGCACTCGACCTCAACGTCGCCGCCCGACAGCTCGCCAGCGGCCACTTCGCAGCCGGTCTTGCCCAGCTCGAACACCGGGTTGTTGAGCGCCTTGGGGATCCAGGCGATGGTGAACTTGCCATCTTCCGGCGGCCAGGCCGGCGGCAGCGGCTGGGTGAAGTCGCTGTTGGCCCAGGCGGTCGCCATCGCGTCCACGTTGTGGGTGGTCACGATGTCCATGCCGCTGTTGGTGAAGTCGTCAAACTGGGCGCCGTTGACGATGTGGTCGTAAATCATGTGGACCGTGTCGTAGCCCCAGCCCCAGTACTTCTGGCCGACGAGGCCGTGCAGCAGCCCCTGCTGGAGCCACTCCAGCTCGACCGGCAGCGTGTCGAAGGCGATGTTGATCATGCCGTTGTCGGCGGTCGCCTGCTCGAACAGCGGCATCGCGCCCTGGCCGGCGAAGATCGGCCACAGGCCGACGAAGAACCAGCCGTTCAGGTCCGGGTAAGCCTGCATGGTTTCCTCAACCACCTGCACGCTCAGGTTGATGTCGTCGTTGCCGGCGACCGTCGTCACAATTTCGATGCCGGGGAAGCGGGCGACCACATCCTTGAAGCCCTGGATGCGCTGTTCCAGGTTGGGCGCGCCGGGCACGCCGGTCAGCAGCGCGACGCGGCCTTCCTGGCCCATCTGGCGGATGAGCAGGTCAGCGGCGGCCTTGCCGCCCAGGTAGTTGCTGACGCCCAGGTAGGTGAAGCGGTCGGATTCGGGCGAGTCCGAGTCCCAGGTCATGACCGGGACGCCGGCGGCCACCGCGCTGTTGATTGGCTCGACACAGCCGGCGTCGCTGTTGCACGACACGCCGATGGCGTCCACGCCCTGCGCCACCGCGTCAGCGATCACGCGCGCCTGCTCCGCCATGT
>CAZDVL010000608.1:0-1568 GCA_964508745.1 uncultured Anaerolineaceae bacterium
TGATCCTCAGCCAGTACGTGCTGCACGAGATGCCCGCGCCCACCATGACGCTCTACTCGCTCAGCACGATGGCGGTGCTGGTGCTGATGGTCTGGCTGGCGGTGGGCGCGCCGGGGCTGGCGGCGGCGGCCGGCCCGGCGCTGGCGCCGATCCTGCTGCTGGGGGTGACGACGGCGCTCTCGCGCCTGGCCATGTACAGCGGCATCAAAATCCTGGGCGGCATGCAGACCGCCATCCTGGCGATCGCCGAGATCGGCGTGGCGCTGCTGCTGGCGTTCCTGGTGCTGGGCGAGCGCCTGACCGGGGTGCAGGTGGTGGGCGTGGCGCTGCTGGCCGCCAGCCTGCTGCTGGTGCGCGCCCGCGACCTGACGGCGGCGCACTTTAACCCCGGCGCGCTGCTGGTGCAGAACATGGCCGCGCAGCAGTTCCAGCACATCGCCTTCCACCGCGCTTTCGGGAGCGGCAGTGCCGACGAGGAAAACGATGTGATGGCCAAGATCACCACGCGCGAGATGCGCGCCATCCAGCAGATGATGGGGGCCAGCAGCGGCCCGCTCAACCCGTTCCCCATCGCCAACCCGACGGCGCAGTACAGCGTGGACCTGAGCATCTTCCTCGACGAGGAAGCCCCGCCGCCGGGCGACGACACCCCGCCGCCGTAGCGCGCGCGGCGGCTGCCCGGCTTCACATTCCCCCTTGACAGCGCCCCACAATTCGATATACTTCTAATTCGATTGATATCGAATGAGGAGTATCGTAATGAACATGGCACAACAGGCCGACTGGCTGCACCTCCTCAGGGCTGTGGCCGACAAGAACCGCCTGACGATGATCGGGCTGATGGCTGAAGGCGAGCGCACCGCCGGCGAGCTGGCGGGCCTGCTCGCGCTGTCCGAGCCGACGATCTCGCACCACGTGAGCAAACTGCGCGGCGCGGGGCTGCTGCTGCTGCGCATGGAGGGCAGCCAGCGCTTCTACCGGCTCAACCCGGCGCGGGCGGCCGAGTTCAAGGCGTATGCCGCCGAGTTCGATGCGCTGCCGGCCGCCGACGCGCCGCCCGCCGACAGCACGTGGATCGAGGC
Source organism: uncultured Anaerolineaceae bacterium (assembly GCA_964508745.1). Lineage (GTDB taxonomy): Bacteria > Chloroflexota > Anaerolineae > Aggregatilineales > Phototrophicaceae > DAOTWC01. The sequence goes on from CAZDVL010000608.1 coordinate 1,083, forward strand.
GCTTGACCTGCCGGAGGCGGACAAGCAGATCCTGCGCACGTACACGGTGGGCGGGCGGCTGACGCGCTTCCCCAACCGCGAGAAGCGCTGGCTGGTGATTCTGCGCTGGCTGGCGACGCTGTTCGAGCCGGGCGTGCGCTACAGCGAAAAAGAGGTGAACGCCACCCTGACGCGCGTCCACGAGGACTACGCCCTGATGCGGCGTGACCTGGTGGAGTACGGCTTTATGCGCCGCGCGCGCGGCGGCGGGGACTACTGGCTGACGCCGGAGGGCGAAGCTGAGGCGTAAGCCTCAGCCGCCGATGTGGTACATCTCCACCCTGCGCTTTTTGCCGGGCGTGGTTTCGGCGCGCACCTCGGAGTAGCGGTCGGCGCGCGCGCCCCACGTCCCGCGCACGAGTGCCTCAAGCTCATCGTCGCTGGCGCCGGCCCGCAGCGGGCCGCGCAGGTCGGTGCCGGCGGCGGCGAACAGGCAGGTGAACAGGC
>CAZDVL010000609.1:0-1567 GCA_964508745.1 uncultured Anaerolineaceae bacterium
GCCGGGTGAGCGCCTTGCGCTCGTTGAGGATGCTCACTTCCTGCCCGGCGCGGATCGGCGGGGCGTCGCTGGGGGCCGGGCGTTTGACCGCTACCGCGCGGTTGCTGGCCTGGGTGTCCACGGCGCGCAGCGTCTCGCCAGAGCGCCCGCGCGGATAAATGTAATCGTAACGGTAGCGGTTATCGAACAGGCTGTCAGCCATCCACAGATACTCCCCGGTGCGCGTCCCTTAATTGTACGCGCAGCGGGCAGGGCTGCAAGGCTGTCGCCCGGCTGGTTCAGTCGCGCGCGGGCGTGTGCGCGCGGCGCCGCGGCCGGCGCGAACGGCCGCCGCTGTGGCCGCCGCCGTCGCGGCTGTGCTGGCCGCTGTGGCCGTTCGCGCCGTTGGCCGGGCGCGCCGGCAGCGCCTCCAGCGCGGCGGCATACGGGTGTTCGGTGACGACCGGCACGCGCAGGCGGATGAGCTTTTCGATGTCGCGCAGGTAGGCGCGTTCCTCGCTGTCGCAGAACGAGAAGGCGGTCCCCGCCGCGCCGGCGCGCGCCGTCCGCCCGATGCGGTGGACATAGCTCTCCGGCTCGTTGGGCAGGTCATAGTTGATGACGTGCGTCACGTCGTCCACGTCAATGCCGCGCGCGGCGATGTCGGTCGCCACCAGGATGCGCGTCCGGCCGTTCTTGAAGTTCGCCAGCGCCCGCTCGCGCGCGCTCTGCGACTTGTTGCCGTGGATGGCTTCGGCCTGGAAGTGGGCGCGCTCAAGCTGTTCGGCCAGCTTGTTGGCGCCGTGTTTGGTGCGCGTGAACACCAGCACGCGCCGGATCGCCCGGTCGTCCAGCAGGTGTTCGAGCAGGGCGCGCTTGTCCTTCTTCTCGACGAAGAACACCGACTGTTCGATTTTCTCGACGGTCGTGGCCTGCGGCGCGGCCTCGACGCGCACCGGGTTGACCAGCATGTGGTCGGCCAGGTCCTGAATGTCCTGCGGCATGGTGGCGGAAAACAGCAGCGTCTGCCGTTTGCTGGGCAGCGCCTTGATGACGCGGCGCACGTCGTGGATGAAGCCCATGTCCAGCATCCGGTCGGCCTCGTCCAGGACGAACACCTCGATGCTGTCCAGCCGCACGATGCCCTGGCCCATCAGGTCGAGCAGGCGGCCCGGCGTGGCGACCAGAATCTCCGGCCCGCGCTGCAGCGCGCTGACCTGCGGCTGCTGGCCGACGCCGCCGAAGATGACAATGTGTTTGAAGCCCAGGTGGCGGCCGTAGACGGCGAAGCTGTCGCCGATCTGCGTGGCCAGCTCGCGCGTGGGCGAAAGCACCAGCACACGGATAGGGCCGCGCCGCCGGTTTCTGTCGGCGGCCAGGCGCTGTAGAATGGGCAGGGCGAAGGCGGCGGTCTTGCCGGTCCCGGTCTGCGCGCAGCCGATCAGGTCGCGGCCGGCCAGCACGTGGGGGATGGCCTGCGCCTGGATCGGCGTCGGCTCGTCGTAGCCCTCTGCCTGCACAGCGCGCAGCAGCGGGTCAATCAGGTTCAGTTCGTTGAAATGCATGTAACCTCAGGGGATAAATGTGA
>CAZDVL010000610.1:0-1562 GCA_964508745.1 uncultured Anaerolineaceae bacterium
GCCGCATCGAGATGGTCAACCCGGCGACGCTGGACGCGCTGGGCTACACCGAGGCGGAGCTGGTCGGCCAGCCGCTGGACATTATTTTCGCCCAGGCGTCGGGGCGCTCTGGCATTGACACGCTGCTGGAGCGCGGCTCGGCCTACCACGCGGATAAGGTGCTGCGCGCCCGCGACGGCCGCGCCATCCCGGTGCTGTTCTCCGGCAAGGTGATGCCCGGCAGCCCTGGCCGCGCGCGCGTGGTGTGCGTGGCGCAGGACATCACCGCGCGCAAGGCCGCCGAGGCGCGCCTGGTGGAGAATGAAACCCGCTACCGCATCATCTCGCAGCTCAGCTCGGACTACGCCTTCAGCGCCACGCTCGCGGACGACAACGTGATCCGCACCGACTGGATGTTCGGCGCGTTTGAGCGCATCACCGGCTTCCCGCCGGAGGAAATGGCGTCCAACGAGCAGTGGCTGCGCCTGATTCACCCGGCGGATCGCCCCCAGTTCAGGCAGGCCATGCAGGACCTGATCGAGCAGCGCCAGCCGAGCGAGGCAGAATTTCGCATCATCAGGCGCAGCGGCGAGGTGCGCCACCTGCGCACCCGCTATCACCCGGTGGCCGACCCGCAGGACGCGCGCCGGGTCCGCATCTACGGCACAGCCGAGGACATCACCGCGCGCAAACAGGCCGAACTGAACGCGCTGGAGGCCATGCTCCAGGCCGAGCGCGTGCGCCTGCTGTCCGACTTCATCCGCGACGTTTCGCACGACGTGCGCACGCCGCTGACGACCATCTACACCAGCCTCTACCTGCTGCGCCGGCTGGACGACGACCCCGCCCGCCGCGCCCTGCACTACGAGCGCATCGCCCAGCAGACCGCGCGCCTGGAGGAGCTGCTGGAAGGCATGCTCACGCTGGCGCGGCTGGACCAGGACGCAGATTTTGAGTTCCGGTCGGTGGATGTCAACGCGGCCGTGACCGATGTCGGCGCGCGCGTCATGCCGCTGCTGGAAAAGCAGCACATCGCCTTCAGCTACGACCTGCACCCGGACCTGCCGCTGATCCAGGCGGACAAGGACGAGCTGCAGCGCGCGCTGCTCAACCTGCTGGACAACGCGGCCCGCTTCACGCCCGAAGGCGGGGCCATCACCGTGCGCACGGCCGTGGACGCCGTTCATGTGCAGATCGAGGTGCGCGACACAGGCATCGGCATTGGCCAGGCCGATCTGGAGCGCATTTTCGAGCGTTTTTACCGCGCGGAAGGCTCGCGGTCGGCCCGGACCGGCGGCGCGGGCCTGGGCCTGACGATCACCAAAAAGATCGTCGAACAGCACGGCGGCCAGATCGAGGTCGAAAGCCAGCCGGGCGCGGGCAGCACCTTCCGCGTGCTGCTGCCGCTGGCGCGCATCGCCGAACAGCCCGCGCCCTGACAGCCCCACATCCTGTGGAGACTGTGCCAGCGTTGCCGTGTATAATGGCAGCATCAGCGCGGCGCAGCGGCGAGTGAGGCATGGCAGACGACCTGATCAGCAAGCGCATCGGCAACTACGAGATTCTCGACATCGTCGGGCGCG
>CAZDVL010000611.1:0-1556 GCA_964508745.1 uncultured Anaerolineaceae bacterium
CCCATGTCGGCGTTGGCGTGCAGGCTGGGCTTGCTGGCGAAGCGCTGGCGCTGGTGTTCGCGGGCCTGCTCGACGCGCTGGCGCACCCTGGCGGACGATTCGGCCTGTTCCCGGCCCATCAGCTTGTCGTAGTCCACGCGCGGCACGTCCAGATGAATGTCAATGCGGTCCAGCAGCGGGCCAGAGATGCGGCCCTGGTAGCGTTTGATAATGGTGGGCGTGCAGGTGCAGGGCCGCGACGGATCCCCAAAAAAGCCGCACGGGCAGGGGTTCATGGCGGCGACCAACAGGAAGTTGGCTGGGAATGTGAGCGTGCCGCTGGCGCGGCTAATCGTGACGATCTTGTCCTCGACCGGCTGGCGCAGCACCTCCAGTGTGCGCGTCCCGAACTCTGGCAGCTCGTCAAGAAAGAGCACGCCTCTGTGCGACAGGCTGATCTCGCCGGGCTTGGGGATGGAGCCGCCGCCCACCAGGCCGGCCTGCGAGATCGTGTGGTGCGGCGCGCGGAACGGGCGAATACGCGCCAGCGGGCTGCTGCCCTGGAGCAGGTCAGCCACTGAGTAAATGCGCGTGACCTCCAGCGCCTCGTCAGGCGTGAGGCGCGGCAGGATGCCGGGCATGGCGCGCGCCAGCAGCGTTTTGCCCGCGCCGGGCGGCCCCTGCATCATGATGTTGTGGTTGCCGGCGGCGGCGATCTCCAGCGCCCGCTTGGCGTGTTCCTGGCCGCGAATGTCGGCGTAATCCACCAGGCCGTCCAGCGGCAGCGCCGCGTCGTCCGCCGCCGCCGGCGGCGGCACATAGCGCTCAATCGGCGCGAGGTTGTAGAGGTGCTCGACGAGCTGGCCCAGCGTCGCCACCGGGATAACGCTGACGCCCGCCACCAGCGCCGCCTCGGCTGCGTCCTCCGCCGGGACATAAATCGTTTCACAGCCTTCCAGCAGCGCCGTGTGCGCCATCGGCAGCACGCCGTTGACGTGGCGCACGCTGCCGTCGAGTGACAGCTCGCCGATGAACAGCGCGCCGTCTAACGCGCCCAGCGGAAGCTGGTCGGTGGCGGCCAGCACACCAACCGCGATCGCCAGGTCGTAGGCTGGGCCGTGTTTGGGCAGGTTCGCGGGCGACAGGTTGACGGTGTAGCCCTTGTTCACAAACTGGAGGCCGCTGTTTTTGATGGCCGAGCGCACGCGGTCGCGGCTTTCGCGCACGGCGGAGTCCGGCAGGCCGACGATGGTAAACATGGGCACGCCAGCGCGCGGGTTGAAGTCGGTCTCGACCTCGACGATGTAGCCTTCCAGGCCAACGACGGCGCAGGCGCGAACGATTGCCAGCATAGACGCTTCCTTCATTGTGCGCGCAGGATGCGCGGGCGATGCTTACCTCAGTATAGCGCCGCTGGCGGGCCGGCGCGGGTTAAGGTTCAGGGCGCGGCCGCGCGCGGGCATCCGGGGCGCGGGCCTGCCGTGACGACAGGTTAAAACCGCCGAATTTGTTTGTGCAGCTTAAACGATCTTAGACGCCGAAACGGCGCAGAATGCGGTCTACCGCGCCGACATAGC
>CAZDVL010000612.1:0-1555 GCA_964508745.1 uncultured Anaerolineaceae bacterium
GGCCCGGAGGGCGCGGCTTCTAACCGCCGCGCCTGGTAATAGAGCGCGACCGCCGCGCCCGCGAGCATCCAGTGCCAGATGGTGTAGCTGATGCCGCCCAGCGTCTGCGTGTAGGCGAACGGCGTCACCCAGTCGCCCAGAAGCATCGCCCCCAGCGTGACGATGTAGGCGCTGGCCAGCGTCGCCGCCAGCCCATGATAAAAGCCGCCGCGCGGCACGCGCTGGTAGGCGCGCAGCACGTACCAGCCGACGCCAGCCCAGAACCACATATACAGCGCAAAGCCGAACAGGCCCGTCTGGGCGATGATGTCCAGGTAGTTGTTGTGCGAAAGCTGGAACAGCCCGCCGATGTAGATCGTCAGGTAGAAGTAATAGCCGGCTGGCCCGGTCCCGAACAGAAAATGATCGCCGACAACGCGCAGCGTCTGCTGGCCCGCCGTCATGCGCGTGACGCCCGATTCCAGGCTTTCGTCGGCGAAGCGGTCCTGCACCGCGTCAAAGTTGAGCAGCAGCACGACCACAATCACCAGCCCGACCGCCGCCATCAGGCGCGGGAAGCGCAGAAAGGCCACCAGGCCCAGCCCGCCGACCAGCGGAACCCAGCCGCTGAGCCACGAGAAGCGCATCCCAACGGCCACGTACAGCCAGCCGGCGATCACGGCCAGCAGGATCAGCAGCAGATAGCGCGGCAGCGCCCGGTTGAACAGCGCCTGGCCCAGCGCCACGATTCCCACCCACACCGCGAACTGGCCGCCGGTGTTCATCAGCCCCGGCAGAAACGCTGTCCCGGCAATCTCGAACGGCAGCTTAAGCGCGCCAACCAGCACAAACCAGAGCACAATGAATTTAAAACTGCCCGCCGTCCGCAGGTGGTTGGCGAACAGCAGCGTTGTCAGCGGCGAGATAATCAGCACCAGCGCGGTCATCAGGCGCGGCAGCAGCTTGTCGTACATCAGCAGGCGCACGTCCGGCACAACGTAGTACATGCTCCACACCAGCGAGATCGCCACCGCCACGCCGAACAGCAGCGCCGGCGCGACGATCCACTTGCCCTGCACCGACGCAACCGAGCGCTCCACGACAAACAGCCGGAACGCCCACAAAAAGACCAGCAGCAGCAGCAGCACCAGCACCAGCTTGATGTCGGTGCCGGTTCCGCTGCTGACGCCCACGTCAAACATGGTCGAGATCACCAGCACGGCCAGGCACATCAGCGTCATGTGGCGGTAAGCGAACAGCATGAACGCCAGCGCCACCATGCCGGCGACCACCGCCAGCCCGAACAGCGGATTTTCCCGCATCAGCACCACGCTCAGCACCGTCAGCCCCAGGCAGGCCGCGATCAGCAGGCCGCGCACCGTGACGATGTAGTGCCGGTCGAAAAAGTGATAGTGGATGCGGCCAATGGCCGTCTGCACGCTTCTGCTGATGCTGTGCGTCGCGCCGATCATCCGCCCGCCCTCTACTTGTCCTGGCCCTGCGGCGGGCGCGTCATGTAGCCCAGCAGCGCCTCACGCTGCTCGCGCAGTTGTTCGGGCAGGTGCGTCGCGCCGTT
>CAZDVL010000613.1:0-1537 GCA_964508745.1 uncultured Anaerolineaceae bacterium
GTCGCGCCGCAGCCGGCGCTGCTGGCGCTGCAGGCGCAGGTCGCGGCGGCGCTGGCCGCCGCCGGCTTCCCGGCGGAGGGCCGCCCGTACAGCCCACACCTGACGCTGGCGCGCGTGAAGGCCGAACATCCGCTGCCCGAAGCCGACCGCTTCCTGGCGGCGCACGCCGGCTTCCGCGCCGGGCCGGTGCGCGTCGAGTCGTTTCGGCTCTACGCCAGCGACCTCACGCCGCAGGGCGCGCGCTACACGCCACAGGCGGTGTACGCGCTGCGCTGACGGCGCGGGCAGGTTTGCGGGCCGCCCGCCGGGCGCACTATAATGAGGCTGGCCGGTGCCGCGCTCGTTCGTCGGGATACTCACGCATGGTCAGCAGCAGCCGCTCTCGTCAGCACGCCCGCTTCAGCGAACTGTCGCGGCGCGCTATCGCCGGCGCGGGACAGTCCGCCGCCGCGCTCGGCCACCCAACGGTGACCATTGGCCACCTGCTGCTGGCGCTGCTGCTGGAGGCGCGCAGCCCGGCCGCGGCGGCGCTGCGCGCCAGCGGTTTAGATGAAGCCCGCCTGCGGGCCAGCCTCGCCGCGCCGGACGCGCCGCTGCTGGTGAGCATCGAGCTGGTGCTGGCGCGCGCGCCGGGCGAGGCGCAGCGCCTGGACAGCCATTACACGGGGACCGAGCACCTGCTGCTGGCGCTGGCGCTGCTGCCCGCCGGCGCGCGCCTGCTGCGCGTCTGCGGCGCCGACGCCGGGGCGCTGGTGGCGCGCGTCGGCGGCCCTCAGGGTTAAGGGCCGCCGTCTCATCTGTCTGCGAACGTTACAGGCGGGGCAGGCGCTGCTCAAGCGGCAGCAGCGCCGGGAACGGCTGGTGCGGCTCCGCCTGATACCAGTACGCGGTGGACGAGTAATCGTTGGTGAGCTTGTTGGCGTGGCCGTGTTCGATGGTCACGCGGATCGAGCGCTCGAAGAAGATCGGGTCCTCGATGTGGTAGCGGTAGACCGTGTTCTTGCCGCGCCAGGGCCAGTCAGGCGTGCCCTGGTTGAGGATCACGCCGTGATAGGCGGAGCTGTATTCCTGCGTGGGGCAGAACGCGGTGTTGAAGTAGTCCTCGGTGCCGGTGCCGTGCAGCCCCGGCCAGGGTTCGTCGTCCACGAAGATCATGTCGTCGCCCTCGCCGTACCAGTCGTTAGCCTGGCGCGAGAAGCAGTCAATGTCCAGGTGACAGCCGACGTAATGGCCGCGCCCGGCGGCCTCCAGGATGACGTAGTTGTTCTCGCCGGTGAGGTTGGGCGTGCGCCAGGTTTCGAGCATCGTGTCCTGGTGGTTGTCCCAGCGCACCGCCGGGTCGGCCCAGCCGGGCGTGGGGTTGACGCGCCGCCACTGGGCGTGAAAGCGCCCGAAATCGTCCAGCAGCGTGCCGTCGGGGTACGCTTCGTAGTCAATGTAGAAGTACAGGTTGACCTTCCTGCTGATCTCGCTGGTCACCTCGATGCGCGCGGCGCTCTGGAAGGGCATCGGGAACCAGCAGTTGAAGCCGCGCCCG
>CAZDVL010000614.1:0-1537 GCA_964508745.1 uncultured Anaerolineaceae bacterium
GTCGGTTTTGCCGGTGCCGCCGCTGAAGCGCAGCCCCTTAAGCTGGAGGCCGCTGAGGTCGAACGTGTTGGCCGTCATGCCGCTGTTGATCACCAGCTCCAGCGGGATGTTGGGCGTCAGGCGCGCGTCCCAGCGCAGGTCCCTGCGCTTGGCGAAGGCGCCGAACGCATCCTTGATCGGTTTGAGCGCCTCGCCGCCGCTGGCCGGGCGCTGGCCGAGCTGCACCTCTTTAAAGGCGTCGCCCTCGTCCACCTCAAAGACGATCTCGCCGACATACGTCACGTCGGCTTCGATCAGGCTGTCGGAGTCGGTCAGGGCGCTGACGTGGGCCGTCCCCACCATCGGGCTGAGCGTCACGCGGGCGGACTCGGCCCCGGCGACCGGCTCCTGAAAGCTGCTGGTTCTGACTTCCGCGTCGGCGGCCGCGCCCAGCGAGCTGAACATCTCATTCAGGCTGTCGCCGATTTTCTCAAACGAGAAGGACCACTCGGTGACGGTTTTTTTCTTCGGTTCTTCGCTCATGGCTGTGGTTGTCTCCTGCTGTTCTACTCAGGTTTACGCGGGTTGGCGTGAAATGTTCAAAACGGCGCGCAGCCGGCTGTGCGCGTCAGCGAACCGTGAGGCCGCCCACGCCGCCGTTGAAGATGATCTCGATGCGGCGGTCGGCGCTGCTGAAGCCCTCGCTTTCCCAGACGCCGTTGTCACCGTCGCCGCTGACCAGCGTCAAGCTGCCTGGCACGGTCATACCGCCCAGGCCGCCCTCACCTTCCAGGCGCACGGCGGCGCCGTCGGGCACGTCAATCGTGGTCGCACCCACGCCGCCGCTGACCGTCAGCGTGAGGGCCGCGCCGGGGGCGATGGCGATGTCGGCCGCGCCCACGCCGCTGCTGATGGTGGCGGTATACGCGGCGTCTGCCGCCGGCAGGCGCAGCGTCACCGCGCCCACGCCCAGGTTCAGGTTCAGGCTGGTGAGCTGGAGCGCGCTCAGGTCAAGCGTGCTGTCGCCCACGCCGCCGCTGACCGTCAGCGCCAGCGGCACCTGCGGGCTGAGGCCGATGTTCCAGCGCAGCTCGCTGCGGTTGTCGAAGGCCGCGCCGAAGATGCCCAGGTCGGGCGTGAAGAAGCTGGTGTGGTCTACTTCGTTTTCGCTGAGGTGGATGGTTTTGCTGGTCTCGCCGGTCTCGCCGGTAACGTCGAAGGTCAGCTCCCCCAGGTGGCGCACGTCGGCCTCGAACAGGTTGGCGGGGTCGGCCAGCGGGACGATCGCCGCGCTGCCCACAGCCAGCGCCAGGTTGACGCTGGCGGAGGTCGCGTCGTCGCGCGGCTCGCTGAAGGTGGCCGTCTGCACGTCATAGGACGGCCCGGCCAGCCCCAGCGAGGGGCCAACGGCCATCAGCGCGACCGCCAGCACCACCGCGCCGACGCCGATCAGCGCGCCGACGACGGGCGACTGCCGCCCGAACAGCAGGTCGAGGCCGATGACGATCAGCAGCAGCGGCCACAGCCGCGCCAGCACCACCAGGCCGCTGGTCGTCAG
>CAZDVL010000615.1:0-1536 GCA_964508745.1 uncultured Anaerolineaceae bacterium
CGGCTGCGCATCACCGCGCTGCGCGGCCTGAACGTGCGCGCGCGCCCGGCGATGTCGGCCAGGTCGAACTTCATCGTGCCCTATCTGGCGACGGTGGAGGTCAAACCGGCGGCGCTGATGGCCGACACGTTCACCTGGCGCGAGCTGGTCACCGGCGGCTGGATCGCGCAGGAGTTCACCGAACCCGACACAGCGGCGGAACCCCACACGGGAATCAGCCCGGTCGGCGTCAGAGAGGGCGCAGAGGAGACGGCAGAGGAAACGGCGCGGCTGGTGGCCGCCCCCACCCCGGTCGTCGTGGCCGCGCGCGGCGTTCACTGTAACGCCGGCGGCTGGGCGCCCACCGACCAGGAGCTGGCCCTGGTGCGCCACAACCAGGTACAGGCCGCGCTGATCGCGGCCTACGAGCCGGACCAGGCGTGGCTGGCCGTGCCGCGCCTGCGCGACGCCGGCGTGCGCGATTTCATCGTTCGCGCCTGCACGCGCGGCGCGATCACGCCCGACCCGCAGGCCTTCGCCGACGACACGCTGCCGCGCCTGCGCGAATACCGCGACGCGCTCAGCAGCGCCTTCAGCCCCGACACCAGGATGCTGATTGCCGTTCACAACGAGCCAAACGTGAGCGTGGAAGGCTTCGGGACGGCGTGGCGCAGCGGGGACGAGTTTACGCGCTGGTTCCTGGCCGTCGTCCAGCGCTACCGCAGCGCGCTGCCGAACGTCGCCATCGGCTTTCCGGCGCTCTCGCCCGGCGGCGACCTGGCGCTGCCCAACATTTCGCGCATGGACGAGTGGCGCTTCGCTGACCAGTGCGCTGAGGCCATCAACGCCAGCGACTGGGTCGGCGTGCACGCCTACTTTGTCGGCGACGGCGCTGACATTGATCTGAAGCCGGAGCGCTGGCGCGCCCTGGCGCGCGGGCGCAGCGTGATCGTCACCGAGGGCGGCCCGGCCAACGGCGTGCTCAACGACGGCGCCAGGCTGGACAACACCTACCGGCGCTGTGAGGCCGCCGGCCTGCCGCTGATGGCCTGGCTGCTCTCTGGCGCGGGCGCCTGGCAGCAGGCGGGCTGGGTGGAGCGCAACGTCAGGCTGGGCTGACGCGCGCTCAACCGAGTATTGACGATCGGCGGGCGTCTGCTTTAGAATGCGCTGTGCCGCGCGGGCCGTTGCTGCCCGTCGCGGCGTATAGCTGAACCCCGCCTGATAACGTGCTGGCTCTGGCCGGCGAAGTTCTACTTTCGGTGAAGGAGCAAGCAGCGTGGCTGATCATTACACCCTTGAAGCACAACCGCGCGCGCTGGTCGGCAAAAAGGTCAGCCAGCTTCGCGCGCAGAGCATCGTTCCGGTTGTCGTCTACGGCCCCGGCATGGGCGGCGACACGGAACCGCTCGCCCTCCAGGTGCCCTACCGCCCTCTCGAGCTGGTGCTGATGAAAGCCGGCCGCACCGGGCTGATCGACATGCTGGTGGAAAGCAGGACCATCACCGTGCTGGCGCGCGAAGTGCAGCGCAACGTGCTGCGCGGCAGCATCCTCCA
>CAZDVL010000616.1:0-1534 GCA_964508745.1 uncultured Anaerolineaceae bacterium
AGCACTTTCTCGAACAGCAGCGCGATGCTGTCCACCGAGTCGAACACGACCGGCAGCCCGCCCAGCGCGTCGGCCAGCAGCGCGCCGCGCAGGTGCTCGACATGCGCCGCGTCGAACGCGCCCGCCGCGACGATCTCCTGTGCCTTACGCGCAAAATCTGCCGAGCGCGAGTAGGCCGCCTGCAGCGGTGTGCGGCCGGGCAGCGCCGCCAGCCCGTTGAGCAGCGTCTGCGCGCGGCTGTGCGGGATGACGTGCACCGCCGCGCACACCTCGCGCAGCGCCTCGACCGATTCGCCGGCGTCGCTGGGCGGCTGCAGCGCCAGCAGGGTGATGTCGTGGCCGCGCGCGGCCAGCGCCCGCAGCAGGTTATAGGACCGCGAACGAATCAGCGACGGGATATACGGGCAGACGAACAGAATCTTCATAGCTGCTGCGCCTGGGCCGCGTAGATGTCGTCCAGCGGGCGGCACGCCTGGCGGTAGTCGTAGCGCTGGACGGCGGTTCGCCGGCCAGCCTGCGTGACCTGACGGTTGAGTTCGGCGTCGTTCAGCAGGCGGACGGTCGCGTCAGCGAAGGCGGCCGCGTCGTCGGCGATCAGGATGTCCTCGCCGTCGGTCACGCCGATGCCCTCGCAGCCGACGGTCGTGCTCACCATCGGGATGCCCTGCGCCAGCGCGTTGAGAATCTTGACGCGCATGCCGCCGCCGGCGCGCAGCGGCACGACCATCATGCTGGCGTCCTCTAAAAATGGCAGCGGGTCGTCCACGTAGCCGGTCACGTTGAGCGTGCGGTCGGCGCTGCCGCGCCGCACGATGCTTTCCGGCGGGCGCGCGCCGATCAGCGTGCAGCGCACGTCCGGGACCTGCGCCTTCACCAGCGGGTAAACCTCGTCCAGGAACCAGGTGATACCGTCCACGTTCGGCGGCCAGTACATCGTGCCGATGTGGACGATGTGCGGCCCCGCCGGGCGCCGGTTGATGAGCGCCTGCTCGTCGGTGTCAATGGCGATCGGAATCACGGCGATGTCGTCCTGCGCCCCGGCCTCGATCAGAAGCTGGCGGTCCTCGTCCGTCACCGCCGTCACCGCGTCGAACTGGCGGCACAGCCAGCCTTCGTAGGTTTTCAGCAGCGGCCAGTCGCGCTGGAGCAGGTATTTCATCGGGCTGGTGGCGGGCGTCGTCTCCGCCAGCCGCTTATACAGCATCCACAGCGCGTTGTGCAGGTCAAGCACCTTGCGCGCGCCGGCGAACGGCAGCGCATACTGGCCCATGTTCGTCTGGTCGGCGTGGACAACGTCGAAATGCTGTTCCTGCAGCGCCGCCAGCGCGGCCTGCATCTCTGGCCGCTGGTCGCGCAGCATCATCCAGGGCTGGCCGCTGCGCAGGCTGGCCAGCAGAAAGCGCAGGTCGCGCGTTTTCGAGCGCGTGATCGGCACGGTAATCACCTGTTCGCACAGGGTTTTCAGGTGCTGGATGTGTTCCGGTTTGTCGCTGGCGCGCACAAACGACACCAGCGTGATCTCGTGCTGCTGCGC
>CAZDVL010000617.1:0-1534 GCA_964508745.1 uncultured Anaerolineaceae bacterium
AGCAGATGGAGCTGCTGGGCCACACCTTCTTCCTGTTCTTCAACGCCACCACCGGCCAGCTTAACGTGCTGTATAAGCGCGACACCGGCGGCTACGGCGTGCTGGTCCCGATGCAGCAGTAAAACAGACCCGGAACTTGCCGGCGGCGCGACCTCTTCGCCGGGGTCGCGCCGTATTTATTGTTCCGGCCCGTTCCACAGCCCGGCCAGCAGGCGGTACTTGCGCAGCTCATACCACGCCATCAGCGCGCTGAGGCGCAGGCCATGCAGCCCGTCGCGCCAGCCCCGCAGCGTGACAAAGCGCCACCAGAACTGCCGCCACGGCTGAAGGATATAGTTGTGCAGCCTGGGCCGCACGCCCTGCTGACGCAGGATGCCGGCATCGTAGGCGGAGTAGGCGCGCTGCTTGCTGTGGAACTGGGCCGCGCTGCGGTAGTTGTAGTGGATGAACGGCTGCGCCATCGTGCCCAGCGGGCCGTCAAGCTGGGCCAGCTCGTGCACATGGCGGTCAGGGTCATAGCGCGCCGCGCCGACCCGCAGCAGCCGCGTCTGGTAGTCAGGATACCAGCCCGCGCCCAGCGTCAGCCGCCCGAACAGGTAGTTGTGGCGCGGGATCTGCCAGCCCGCGTAACCGGGGCGGTCAATCACGGCGCGCACCTCCACCGCCAGCTCCGGCGTCACGCGCTCGTCGGCGTCAACAAACAGCACCCAGTCCGCCGCGCCGCCAACCGCCTGCAGCGCGGCGTTGCGCTGCCAGGCATAGTTCTCGAAACGGTGCTGAATAACCTGTGCGCCCGCCGCCTCAGCGAGGGCAGCCGTGTCGTCGGCGCTGAACGAATCGAACACGAGCAGGCTGTCGGCGAAGCGCAGCGTCTCCAGGCAGTCCCGGATATTCTCCGCCTCGTTATATGTCAGCACCACTGCCGCCAGGGTCGTCATGCCTGTGCCCGCCCCCGCGCCAGGCGCTCAACCGCGCGATAGGCCTCGGCCAGCGCCGGGTCAGCGGCGGAACGGGCGCGGCGCGCCATGCCCGCCGCCACCATGCGCCGCGCCAGCGCCAGCTTCCACGCAGGGTAGTATTTCTCGTACAGGCGCAGCCGGCTCGTCCACAGGCTGACCACGCTGCGCGGCCGCGCCTGGCCGCTGCTGCGGCCTGCCAGATGCGTCACCTGTGCCGCCGGGACACACTCCACGCCCCAGCCAGCGCGGCGAATGCGCCACGCCCAGTCAATTTCCTCGCAGTACATGAAGAACTGTTCGTCGAACATGCCCGCCTGCACGACAACCTCGCGCCGCAGCATCATGGTCGCCCCCAGCACAAAATCAACCGGGAACGGCGCGCCGGCGTCATACAGACGGCGCGGGTAGCGCCCGTTGAAAGCGCTGTCGTAGAGGCGCGCCGGGGCGGGAAACAGCTCGACCCAGAGCTGGCGCAGGCCGGGAAAACGGAACGCGCTGTGCTGGAAAGCGCCGTCCTCATACATCAGCCGCGCGCCCACCAGCCCGGTCCGCTCATGCGCCATGAGCGCGCCATA
>CAZDVL010000618.1:0-1525 GCA_964508745.1 uncultured Anaerolineaceae bacterium
GGCCGCCGCTGGATTCCCCCGTTTCCTGGGCGTGCGCGCGGCCGGTTTTCGTCTAAAATAGAGGCAGACTGAAGGGTGGCAAAGTGCGCCTGGCGAACAGGCGGACCTGTGTTTGTGTTAGATCAACGATGGGTAACGTCAGGTGGAAGGCGCATAACGGTGGACGAAGCCGCGCTGCAGGCACAGGGATTTCAACCATACCGCAAAATCACGGTCACCTACGCCCGGCGGATTCCCGTGCGTTTCTCGGTGGCCATGAACAGCGGCGAACGGCTGGCGGGCCGCCCTGGTGATTACATCTGTTACAGCCCAAGCGAGAACAACCGCTGGGTGGTCGAGCAGGATATTTTCCAGCAGACGTACACCCCGCTGCCGCAGGCCGAGGCGGACCGCCAGCAGCCGCCGCTGCCGCGCAGCCTGCTCGCCCAGGGCTACAAGCCCTACATCAAACACCAGATCACCTGGGCGCTCCGCCTGAAACAGCCGCGGATTGTCCACACAATTGAGGGCGATGTGCGCGCCAACGCCGGCGATTACCTCTGCGTCGGCCCGGTGGGCGAGCAGTGGCCGCAGACAGCGGCGCGCTTTGAGGCCGCCTACCGGCGCGTCGAGGGGGTGTAGCCGGCTGTGCGCGGCCGGCTCAGAGGCTGGCCGGCCTGCGGGCGTGGCCCTGCGGCCGGTGGTTGCGGATCGTCGTCCGCGCCAGGTCGAGGAACCCGCCGACATTGTCCACGCGGCTGACGCGGTAGCGCCGCGCCGTCGTGAAGCGCCCCTTGCTGTCCTTCGCCTGAATCACCAGCCGCCCGCGCTGCACACCCACCGCCAGCTCATCCCAGCGGATTTCGCGCTTGCCGGCCTCGACGCCGCCCGGCCACACCGTGAGCTGCGGGTGCAGCCGCACCGGGCGTTCCTGGCGCAGCGTGCGCCCCATGCGCGCCCCGGTGACCTCCGCGGCCAGCGGGCGCACCGCGCGCACAAACTGGCGCAGATTGCCGTGCACCGGCGTGACGCGGAACACCTGCCCGTCGGTCATGGTGAGGGTGTGCGCGCCCCACTGCACCAGCGGGCGGCCGCCGGCGTACAGGCCGCCCGCGCCCTCGCGCAGCGCCGCCAGCTTGCTCCAGCCGTATTTGTGCGGCTGGCCGGCGCGCGCCCACACAAAGCCCTGGTCATAGAACGCCAGCGTTTCGTCGCGCCGGCGCCACCAGCGCGCCAGGTTGAGGGCCGCGCGCAGGCCCAGCAGCGCCGCCGCGGCCAGCGCCGCCACAAAGCCGAGGTCCAGCAGCGCCAGGTCGGCGGCGGCGGCGTCGCGCGCCAGCCGCAGCGCCGCCATGCCCAGCATCACCGCCGCCAGCGCCAGCAGCGCGAAACGGGCGCGCCGCCAGTAGACGCGGCGCTCGACAGCGGCCTGAAAGATGAGCCGCGGCTTCTGCAGGGCGCGCGCGCTGCTCATGGGCGCGGCGCCGTTTCGCTGCGCGGGGTGCGTTCGAACATGGCCTCAGCCCTCGTCCAGCACCGCGCTGAC
>CAZDVL010000619.1:0-1512 GCA_964508745.1 uncultured Anaerolineaceae bacterium
AAGCTCCAGCTTGAGCAGGTGCGGTCGCCGCTGCTGGATGTCGAGGTGCGGGTGGATGTCAACGACCTGGAAATGCCGGTCGAGGCGTTCGATATTCAGTTCCTGCGCGACCTGGGGCCGCGCTTCAACACCGACGACGTGGGCGGCATCGCGGTGCAGTCCGCCGAGATGGAGGGCGCGCGCTATCTGCGCCTGCGCCTGCGCCTGCCGGATCGCGAGCGCTGGCAGCGGCTGGCGCAGGTGTTCACGCCTGACATTGTGAACACAGTCAGCTTTGACCCCAAGCGCAGCGGCAACAAGTCCTCGAACTGGACGCCGCCGAACGCCACCTGGAGCGACCCCGGCCGTTTCTTCAACGAGGCCGCCGAATTTTTCGACCCGATCCAGGGGGCTGTCGCCAACTGCTACTACATCGCGGCGCTCTCGGCGGTGGCCTGGGCCATGCCGTATCACATCAAGCACCTGACGCGGGCGACCGGGCTGGGGCAGGAACAGTTCACCAACCTGATTCGCTTCTACAAGCCGGACAGCGGCGGCGCGCTGGACAAGGAAATTGAGGTGACGGACGCCGTTCCGCTGAACACCGCGACCAACAGCTTCATCTACTGCCGGTCGAGCGAGGCCGGCGAGATCTGGCCGGCGGTGTACGAAAAGGCCTTCGCCAAGCTGGTGACCGGCCACACCGGCGACCAGCCCGACATCACCGCGACGGCCTGGGGCGACTGTGTGTGGGCCACCGCGCAGCTCACGGGCGGCAAGCGGTATTACTACAACACGGCCAGCCACAGCGCCGACACGCTGTGGAACCTGGTGCGCGCCAACTCGCTGAGCTACCGGACGTTCAACCCGATGACGGCCTGGACGTACTCCTCAGGGGAGGCGAGCGAGAAGAAGGTCGTCTACGCCGACGCGAACGTGGTGGCCTCGCACTGCTACACGGTGCTGGGCTGGGCGTACCGCAACGACCGCAAGTACATCGTGCTGCGCAACCCCTGGGGCAACACCGAAGCGACCGCCGGCGCGCTGGCCGGCGGGGTGGTCTTCTACGACATCAGTTGGTGGCGGCCGGTCAACCTGGCGGTGGTGGACGGCACTTTCGCGATGGAAGCCTCGGCGTTCAAGACCTACTTCGCCGGCCTGGGCGTGGCGAAGTAAGCGCGCCCCGGCGGCCTGAAACCCAACCCCCTCTACCGTCCTGGCAGAGGGGGATTTTTATTTGGCGGCTGAAGGGGATGCGTCAGGCGGCGGGCCGGGTGTCGTCCAGCGCGCCCACCATATACTGCACGATCTCCTGGCTGTCGGTCGCGCTGGTTCGCTTGTCGGCCACCTTGCGCCCCCGGTGCAGCACGACGATGCGGTCGGTGACGGCGAACACGTCCGGCAGCGTGTGGCTGATGAGGATCACCGGCACGTGCTGCTCGCGCAGCTTTTTAATCAGCTCCAGCACCTTGCGCTGTTCGACCACGCCCAGGTTGTTGGTCGGCTCGTCCATAATCATGATGCGCGCCTGCC
>CAZDVL010000620.1:0-1507 GCA_964508745.1 uncultured Anaerolineaceae bacterium
GAGGGCGCGGTGCGGCTGGTGAGCCGCGACGGGCGCAAGGTGAAAGTCACGATTCCGCGCGGCGCGGCCACCGGCACGAAGGTGCGGCTGGCCGGCGAGGGCGAGCCGGGCGCGGCCGGCGGGCACCCCGGCGACCTGTACCTGGTGGTCGAGGTGGAGGAGGACCCGCGCTTCAGGCGCCAGGGCGACGACCTCTACGTGGATGTGGACGTGGACCTGTTCACGGCGCTGCTGGGCGGCACGGCCAGCGTGGACACGCTGGCGCGCCCGGTCAAACTCAAGGTCCCGTCGGGCACACAGTCTGGCCGGCTGTTCCGCGTCGCCGGCAAGGGGATGCCCAAACTGCGCCAGGCCGACGCGCACGGCGACCTCTACGCGCGCGCGCTGATCAAAATCCCGGCGCAGCTCAACGACGAGCAGCGCCAACTGGTGGAGAAGCTGCGCAAGTCGCTGGGTTAGGGGCCGGCTTCGCCTTTTCACCGAACCGGGGGCGGCGGCGAAAACTCCCCCTTTCCCCCGCGCCCTGAAGCGGGATAATGCCACACAGCGCACAAAAACGTCTCAGCCCGCTTTGTGGGCGGGGGATCGAGCATGAAGGCCGGACAGCGGCGAGGTGCGACGATGCGAATAACCCTGGCAACTGCGGCGCTGCTGGCGGCGGCGCTGGCCGCCTGCGCGCCTGGCGCGCCGCCGCCCCCGGTGCACCGCACGCCCGCCGCCGCGCTGGACCTGAACGCCGTCTACCAGCCGCCGACGCCGGTCGCCGACCAGGTGATCGCGGCGGCGGACGCCGAGTACGCGCTGCTGAGCAACATCTACGAGCGCCTCGCGCCGGCGGTCGTGAATATCGAGGTGCGCGTCAGCGGCGCGGCGGCGGACAGCGCCGGCCTGGGGCGCGGCTCTGGCTTTGTGTACGACAGCGACGGCCACATCATCACCAACGCCCACGTTGTCAGCGGGGCCGAGCGCATTGACGTGACGTTCAACAGCGGTTACGTCGCCGAGGCGCAGCTTGTCGGCGCCGACCCGTTCAGCGACCTGGCCGTGATCCGCGTGGACGTGGACCGCGCGCGCCTGTTCCCGGTTGTGTTTGGCGACTCCGACGCGGTGCGCGTGGGCGACCGCGCGATCGCCATCGGCAACCCCTTCGGCCTCAACAGCTCGATGACCGTCGGCATCGTCAGCGGGCTGGGGCGGCAGCTTCCGTCGGCAGAGCTGCTCGACATCACCGCCATTCGCGGCTTCAACAACCCCTCGATCATCCAGGTGGACACCGACATCAACCCCGGCAACTCTGGCGGGCCGCTGCTGAACTCGCGCGGGGAGGTGGTCGGCGTGAACGCCGCGATCCGCACCGACACCGGCGTGTTTCAGGGCGTGGGCTTCGCCATCCCGGCGCGGACGGTGCAGCGCATCGTGCCGGAGCTGATCGCCAGCGGCCGGGTGGAGTACGCCTGGCTGGGCATTTCGGCGCTGCGCGAGGAAGACGGCTTCGGCGTGGCCGCGC